>NZ_JBHVYZ010000063.1:0-50261 GCF_042880295.1 Streptomyces sp. NPDC058307 | reverse complement strand
CCCCCAAAGAGATCATCGAGGACGCCTCGCTCGCCGCGAACGACATGATCGTCGAAGTGGACCACCCCGAGCGGGGCACGTTCACCACGGTCGGCAACCCCCTCAAACTCTCCGACTCCCCCACCACCATCACCACCCCACCCCTCCTCGGCCAACACAACGAGGAGATATACATCGGCGAACTCGGTCTCGGTGACGAGGAGTTGCGGCTTCTCAGGTCGGGCGGGGTGATCTGACGTGGTGAACCGGAGCCACGTTCCCGGGCCGTCGGGCGGTGGTCCATGACCTGAACAAGCACGGGGTCCGGCGATGCGCGTCGGTGGACCCCGGGGATCCGTGCGCGCACGAAAGGCATTTGGACAGGGGGCGCTGGCCAGATCTTTCGACGCAAGGAGTGCTTGAAGACTATGACAACCGTCGACTACTCGTCGTCCGCCACCTTCAGGGAGGTGACGGACCGCAACGGCCGCGTGTACCGGATCGGCGAGACCGACCGGCACATCATGGGACGACCACGATGGACCATGGTGCTCTTCCCGTGGATGGGCATGCTGGGCATCAGTTCCTCGGAGTACGCGTTCACGTCGGCCGAGGACACCCTGCATGAAGCGCATCTGTGGAGCAGTGGGCACATCTTCTGGCTGATGGGCGTCTGGGTGTTCTTCCAGGCGGCCGTGGCCTTCCCGGCCGGGCAGCTCAGGGAGAGCGGGAAGCTTCCGGCCCGCTACGCGATGATGCTCGGCGCGCTGGGCACCGTCCTCGGCTATCTGTCGCTCGCGTTCGCACCGAACGTGATCGTCGCCTACCTGGGCTTCGGTGTGTGCAGCGGTATCGGCGCCGGTCTTGTCTACGCGACCTGCGTGAACATGGTCGGCAAGTGGTTCCCGGAGCGCAAGGGCGGCAAGACCGGCATGGTCAACGGCGGTTTCGCCTACGGCTCGGTGCCCTTCGTGTTCCTGTTCACCTCGTACATGGACCTGAGCAACTACCGGGGCGTCCTGGTGACGGTGGGCCTCGTGTGCTGCTCGGTGGTGGCGTTCGCGGGCTGGTTCTTCAAGGACCCGCCGAAGAACTGGTGGCCGCCGCACGTCGACCCGCTGAGGATGACCGACGACCCGAAGATCCGGCGGGCGCTGGAGAAGAACCCGCCGGCCGTCAAGCAGTACACCCCGAAGGAGGCGGCGCGGACGCCCGTCCTGTGGATGATGTGGTTCTGCCTGCTGTGCACGGCCGGGATCAACATCTTCGGCATCGCCTTCCAGGTGCCGTTCGGCAAGGACATGGGCTTCGCGGGCGGGATCGTGGCCACGGCGATGTCACTGAAGGCGATCGTCAACGGCACCGGGCGCGGGGTCATCGGCTGGATCTCCGACAAGTTCGGGCGCCGCAACACGCTGATCATCGTGTGTCTGGTGCTGGGCACCGCGCAGTTCGGTGTGCTGGTCTCCGGCCAGATGGGCAGCATGCCGTTCTTCCTCTTCTGCTCCATGGTCTCCGGCTTCGGCGGCGGCGCGATCTTCCCGCTGTTCGCCGCGATGACCGCGGACTACTTCGGTGAGAACAACAACGCCTCCAACTACGGCATGGTCTACAGCTCGAAGCTCATCTCGGGGCTCGTCGGCTCCGGTGTCGGCTCGATCGTGGTCGGCGCCTGGGACTACCAGGGCGCGTTCGTCATCGCCGGCTCCATAGGCCTGGCGTCCGCGGTCCTCGCGCTGTTCCTGAAGGCGCCCGGCAGGCCCCAGGCCAGCCGTCGGACCGTCCCCAACCCGCAACCGCTCGGCGAGGAAATGGCCTGACATGACGGCAGATCCGTACGCAGCACGCAGCGACACCGACAAGACCGCACTCTCCACCGCCGCACATCGTCCCTACCGAGAAGTGACCGACGCCAACGGCCGTGTCTACCGCATCGGCGAGACCGACCGGGACATCCTCGGCCACTCACGCAAGCTCATGGTGTATCTGCCCTGGCTCACCATGATGGCCATCAGCGTCTTCGAGTACGCGTACGGCTCGGCCGAGGACACCCTGTCCCACGCCCACGGCTGGACGCAGAGCAACACCTTCTGGATCCTCAGTGTCTGGGTCTTCTTCCAGGCCGGCATCGCCTTCCCGGCGGGCTGGCTGCGGGAGAAGGGCATCCTGACCGCCCGCAAGGCCATGTACATCGGCTCGGGCATGTGCCTGGTCGGATTCCTCGCCCTGTCGCACCTGGACAACGTCCTGCTGGCGATCCTCGGATTCGGCGTCGTCGGGGGAATCGGCGCCGGGCTGGTCTACGCGACCTGCATCAACATGGTCGGCAAGTGGTTCCCCGAACGCCGGGGCGCCAAGACCGGCTTCGTCAACGGCGGCTTCGCGTACGGCTCACTTCCTTTCATCTTCATCTTCAACTACGGCTTCGACACGGCCAATTACCACCGCGTGCTGGACCTCATCGGCTGCTACATCCTGATCGTGGTCGTCGGGTGCGCGTTCTTCTTCAAGGACCCGCCGAAGAACTGGTGGCCCGCGGACATCGACCCGCTCACCCACGGCGGCAGCGAGAAGGGGGGCGGCGCCCTCGCCAAGAACCCTCCGGCGGTACGGCAGTACACGCCGAAGGAGGCCGTCAGGACGGGCATGCTTCCTCTCATGTGGATCGCCCTCGTCATGACCGCGGGCGTGTCGATCTTCGGGATCTCCTTCCAGGTCGACTACGCGAAGGAGATCGGCTTCGGTCCTCTGGTGGCGGCCTCCTCGATGGGTGTCATGGCGGTCATCAACGGCGTCGGGCGCGGGGTGGTGGGCTGGTTGTCCGACAAGTGGGGCCGCAAGTCCACCCTCGTGTTCGTGATCGTCGTCCTGGGGCTCGCGCAGTTCGGAGTGATCTGGGCGGGTGACATCAAGAGCGAGCCGTTGTTCCTGGTCTTCGCGTTCCTGTCCGGGTTCGGCGGCGGCGCGTTCTACCCGCTGTTCGCGGCGCTCACCCCGGACTACTTCGGGGAGAACTACAACGCCTCCAACTACGGGCTGGTGTACAGCGGCAAGCTGATCAGCGGCCTGTTCGGTGGCGGCCTGGGCTCGATGGTCGTCGCGGCGTGGGGCTATGACGGGGCATACGCCCTGGCCGGCGTCACCTCGATGGTCGCGGCGGCGATCGCTCTGCTGCTACGACAGCCGGGACGGCCCCGAACCGGAGCATCGGCGCCACAGTCACAGGCCGCGGCCTGAGCACAGCGGGTCGGGCGGGGCGGGGCGAGGCGTTGGGTTGCTTGATCCGTGAACCGGTCCCGTGTCCTGGGTACCGATCCGTTGAACGGGCGTGCACTGTGGGGTACTTGGTCCGTTGAACGGGCGTGCGCTGTGAGGCATTGGCCTGTTGGACCGACCTGCGTCATGGGCTACGGGCCCGTGAGTCGGCTCGTACGGTGGAGCCCGTGCGGTGGGCTACTGGCCCGTGAGTCGGCCCACGCGGCGGAGCCCGTGCGGTGGGCTACGGGCCCCTGATTCGGCCCGCGCGGTGAAACCCGTGCGGTGGGCTACTGGCCCGTGAGTCGGCCCGCGTCGCGGGCTACTGGCCCGGGAACCAGTCCACGTCGTCGGCTGCCGACCCGTGAAGGTTCGTGCTGTGGACTACTGGCCCCTGACCGCCCCGCGGGGTGGTCGGCTCGGCCGTAAGCCGGTCCGCGTCATCGGCTACTTCTCGCGGTCGTGGTACATCTTCCGCGTGTGTTCGATGTGTTCCCGCATCAGATCGGTGGCACGCCGCTCATCCCGGGCAGCGATTGCCGCGATCAGTTCACGGTGCTCGATCCACGACTGCCGGCCACGCTGACGGGCCACCGGCGTGTAATACCACCGCACCCGACGATCCACCTGCCCCGCCAACTCCGCCAGAACCGCATTGCCCGCCAACTCCATGACCAGCGCATGCAGCCGGGCATTCAAAGCGACCGCGGCGTCCACATCATCCGCCTCGACCGCCTTCTCCCCCTCAGCGCACAACGCCTCCAGCGCCGCGACACCCGCACTGCCCGCATTCGCGGCAGCCAGCCGAGCCGCCTCAGCCTCCAACAGGGTGCGTACCGTCAGGAGCTGATCCGCCTCCTCATCCGTCGGCTCATGCACGAACGCCCCCTGAGCCGGCCGCAGATCCACCCACCCCTCGGTGTTCAACCGCTGCAACGCCTCCCGCACCGGCTGCCGCGACACCCCCAAATGACCCGCCAGCTCACTCTCCACCAAATGCTGACCCGGCTGCAGAGCACGCGTCGTGATCAGCTCGAGCAACGCCTCGTACACGCGGTCACGCAGCGGGCCGGGTCGCTCGAGCCTGGGCACCGTTCCGTACGGCAGTCCTGTGGTCGGCAACATCGCGGTCCCTCCTGTGCAGCGTCGTCGCTGCAGAGCTGAGAGCAGAGTATGAATTGGTTTTCGCCTACAGTCTACGGCGCACAACCACCGCGAGTGCAGCTCATACGGTCGCGTAGCAGCAGCTCATGCGGCAGCTCACGCACCTTGATGACGTCGCGACTCTTGCTGAGCCCTCGCTCCATCCTGTAGACAATATCCAGTCGACAAAGTCGGCAGTTCCTCGGTCACCCTCACCGAACGGAGCTTCCACCCATGAAAGTCGCAGTCCTCGGCGCCGGAGCCATCGGCGCCTACGTCGGCGCGGCACTCCACCGCGCCGGTGCCGACGTCCATCTCATCGCCCGCGGTCCGCATCTGGCGGCCCTGCGGGAGCACGGTGTCCAAGTCCTCAGCCCGCGCGGTGACTTCACCGCCCGTGCCCACGCCACCGACGACCCGGCCGAGATCGGCCCGGTCGACTACGTCTTCCTCGGTCTGAAGGCCAACTCGTACGCGGCGTGCGGGCCGCTCATCGAGCCCCTTCTCACCGACACCACCGCGGTCATCGCGGCCCAGAACGGCATTCCCTGGTGGTACTTCCACCGGCACGGCGGCCCACACGACGGCCACCGCATCGACAGCGTGGACCCGGGCGGCGCGGTCAGTGCGGTGCTCGCGCCCTCCCGGGCCATCGGCTGTGTCGTCTACGCGGCGACCGAGCTCGAAGCACCAGGTGTCGTACGGCACCTGGAAGGCACCCGGTTCTCCATCGGGGAGCCCGACCGCAGCCTCTCACCCCGCTGCCAGGCCATCAGCGAGGCCATGCAGGCCGGTGGGCTCAAGTGCCCGGTCGAACCGGACCTGCGGGACGACATCTGGCTCAAGCTGCTGGGCAACATCTCCTTCAACCCCATCAGCGCACTGGCCCGTGCCACCATGCGCCAGATGTGCCTGCACGGTGGCACACGCAAGGTCATCGAGACGATGATGGCCGAGACCCTCGCGGTAGCCGAGGCCCTCGGCTGCACCGTCGGCGTCTCCATCGAACGCCGTCTCGCCGGTGCCGAACGCGTCGGCGACCACCGCACCTCCACGCTCCAGGACCTGGAGCGTGGCAAACCCCTGGAACTCGACGTCCTGCTCACCGCCGTCATCGAGCTGGCGGAGATCACCGGTGTGGACGTGCCCACGCTGCGTACCGTCCACGCCCTCTCCGACCTCCTCGCGCTCCGGTCCGCCGCATGACGGAACCGGGCACCTACGCCACCGAGTCGGGACCTCGGACCCGGCCGAACGCCGGCACCGAGGTCCCGATGGCCCATGCGATCGGCCGGGAGATCATCCGGGCGGGGCTGGCCGACCGGGACTTCATCGAGCGTTCGACCTCCGGTTTCGAGGAATACAGGCAGCTCGTCGAGCCGTGGACGGTGTCGCTCGCGGTGAAGGTGACGGGCGTACCGGCCGCTGCTCTACGGGAGTTGGCGCACACCTACGCGTGCGGTGGACCGTTACTGCCAGGCGATGGCATCGAGGGCGAGGAGGCCCGCGCGCTGCTCAACCTGTCGCTGCTCAACCTGTCGCTGCTCACCGGGCGCGGTCACGACGATCGGGAGCCGCGCATCCCCTTCCACCTCGTCCGGCATGACCCTCCCGTCGAGCTGACGGACGAGGCGTATCCGGTCCGGCTCACCAAGGGGCGCCGTCTGGATTCGTCCAATATCCGCCTGCTGAAAGGTGGTTCGGCGTCGTCGCTGCGGCGGGCCGAGTGTGTCGAGCTGAGTCCGGAGGACGCCGAGAGCTACGGCGTGGTGGTCGGGGAACAGGTGCGGGTCGCGACCCGGCTGGGCTCGACGGAGGCGCCGGTGTGGGTGGATCCGGCGCTGCGGCCCGGTCTGGCGTTCATGACCGGCGGCCAACCGGCCGGGACGGACGTCAGGCAGGCTGCGGCAAGGGCCGGTTGCCCGGTCGCTGGGGCCGTGGAGTTCGAGGCCGCCGCGATCCGGATCGAGAAGACGCCCGTCGTGGCGGTGCGGAGGTGAGACCGGACAGCGGAGGTGAGACCGGACATGGGACGAGGCACGGAACGGCGGGCGGTGATCCGCATCCGGACGGGGCGGTCACGCCCCGTCCGGACACCCTGGTCACCTGGGAACCGGCACTCCCCCGGTCCGTGTCGATCCCGACCTGCTCGCGAGCCTCCCCCACCGGCTTCGCGCGGCTTGACGACTCGGCGGCCGCGCCCTCCAGACCGTTCTGACCCTGGCCGGCTTCCTGCGCGGCCACTCCATGAACGTGTACGCGGGCGAGGATCGTGTCACCCTGGCGGCCGTCACCGCCGCTCAGGGCTGCCGGTTCTGCCCGCTGCACGAACGGCGGGACCCCGACCGGCGGGGAGCGCCCCCTGCGCCCTCGGGGTCCCGCCTCACTCGTGTGCCGTCAGCACTTCTCCCGCAGCGAGTGCAGGTAGGCGCTGGAGCGGCGGGCGAACGTGAGGGACTCGGCGGGCTGGTCGTGCTCGGCCTGCCAGTGGTGGGCGAGGCGCTCGCCGCGCAGCCGGGTCACGGCCGAGATGAACTTCTGGTAGTCGATGTCGCCGTCGCCGACGTCGGTCATGCGGTAGCCGTAGGTGTTGGCCGGGTCGCTCACTCCGTCCTTGACGTGGAAGAGCGGGTAGCGGTGGGGCTGCCTGAGGACGTAGTTCAGGGGTTCGAAGGGGGCGGGTGTGCCGTCGGGCCGCTTGGAGAAGCGGAACTGGCCGGAGTACGCCCAGAAGATGTCCATCTCCAGGAACACCAGGTCGGGGTCGGTCTCCCTGAGCAGCACGTCGTAGAGGCGGACCTTCGGGTTGTCGGTGGCGAAGGAGAACTCCTCGGAGTGGTTGTGCTGGTAGAACTTCATGCCGCGTGCCCTCGCCGCGGCGCCGTAGGTGTTGAACTCCTCGGCGGCGCGCTTCCACGCGTCGACGGTCGAGCCGTAGCGGAACGGTCCCGAGGCGGTGCCGATGTGCTTGAGGCCGAGGGCCTGGGCGTCGTCGAGGACCTTGGTGAGGTTCTGGGCGAAGGTGTAGGCGTTCGGGTCGTCGGAGTAGTAGCCGACGTGGCTGCCGATCGGGGTCAGGCCGTGGTCGCGGGCCAGGCGCTTGAGCTGGGCGAGGGTGATCGGTCCGGCCGAGCCCTGGGTGTAGCCGGCGAACTCGACCTCGTCGTAGCCGTACTTCTCCAGTTCGGCGAAGACGGGGGCGAAGCCGAGCGTGGAGACCTTGTCGCGGAGGCTGTAGAGCTGGATGCCGAGGCGGCCGGGGGGCAGGACGGGGCGGCCTCGGCCGTGCCCGGTGGTGCCGGTCGCGGCGCCGGTCGCGGTGGTGGATCCGGTGGCCGCGCCCGCGGGGGACGCCGCGGTGCCGAGCAGGGCGGCGGCGGTGGCGCCCGCCGCCACGCCGAGCATGCCTCGTCTGGTGAGGCGGTGGGTGAGTTCGGGGTCGGGCTGGAACATGCGGCTCATGTCTGGGTTCTCCTCGGGGTCAAAGGGCCGGGGTCAAAGGGCCGGGGTCAGAGGGCGTTGTCAGTGGTGGGTGCTTCACTGGTGAGCAGTCCGGAAAGACCGGCCAGTCGGAGCAGGAGTGACTTCACGTCGGTGGCCGCGATGCGGTCGCCGACGGCGCGGGGGGTGGAGCAGATGAGGAGCGGACCGTCGTCGTCGCTCTCGGGAAGGCGGCCGTGGCTGCCGCGAATAGGTGACGGGTCGAGGGGCACGACCGCCATGCGATAGCGCAGGCCGAGTTTCTTGCGGGCCAGCGCGGTGGCCGCCTTGACCTTGACGTAGGGGTCGAGCGGGTCCATGAAGAGTTCGACCGGGTCGTAGCCGGGTTTGCGGTGGATCTCGACCAGCTGCGCGAAGTCGGGCGCGTGGTCGTCGTCGAGCCAGTAGTAGTACGTGAACCAGGCGTCCGGCTCCGCCACGGCGACGAGTTCGCCGGAGCGCGGGTGGTCGAGGTGGTGGGCCTTCTTGCCCTCGTCGTCGAGGAGTTGCTCGATGCCGGGCAGGCCGTCGAGGGCGGCCCGGGTGGCGTCCAGGTCCTCGGGGCGGCGCACATAGACGTGGGCGATCTGGTGGTCGGCGACCGCGAAGGCCCGGGAGGCCATCGGGTCGAGGTACTCCATGCCGTCCTGTGTGTGCACCTCCAGGAGTCCGGCGCGGCGCAGGGCGCGGTTGATGTCGACGGGCCGGTCCGCGCGGGTGATGCCGTACTCGGACAGCGCGACGACGGTACGGCCTTGCGCGCGGGCGTCGTCCAGGAGCGGGGCCAGGGCCCGGTCCAGATCGGCGGCGGCTTTGAGGGAGCGTGGGTCGTCGGGGCCGAAGCGTTGCAGGTCGTAGTCGAGGTGAGGGAGGTAGCAGAGCGTCAGGTCGGGGTGGCGGGTGCCCATGATGTGGCGGGTCGCGTCGATGATCCACTGGCTGGAGACCAGGTCCGCGCCGGGTCCCCAGAAGTGGAAGAGGGGGAAGGTGCCGAGTCTGTCGGTGAGTTCGTCGTGCAGGGCCGGGGGGCGGGTGTAGCAGTCGGGTTCCTTGCGGCCGTCGGCGTAGTAGACGGGACGGGGGGTGACGGTGATGTCGGTGTCGGCGCCCATGGCGTACCACCAGCAGATGTTGGCGACGGTGTAGCCGGGGTGGGCGCGGCGGGCGGCGTCCCAGAGCTTGTCGCCGGCGACCAGACCGTTGTGCTGACGCCACAGGAGTACGTCGCCGAGCTCGCGGAAGTACCAGCCGTTGCCGACGATGCCGTGCTCGGAGGGGTGGGTGCCGGTGAGGAAGGTGGACTGGGCGGCGCAGGTGACGGCGGGCAGGACGGTCTCGAGCGGGGCGTGGGAGCCGGAGCGGGCGAGGGACTTGAGGTGGGGCATGTGGTGGAGGAGGCGGGGGGTGAGGCCGACGACGTCGAGGACGAGGAGAGGAGTCGGCCCCGCCTGCGGAGGTTGGTGGTTCACGGCAGCTCCTTCAGGCCGAGGTCGGTCAGCAGGTCGCGCGTGAGGGTGAGTTCGGCGGCGATGCCGTCGGCGAGCTGGGTGCGGCTGCGGGGGCGCAGTTCGGGTGGGAGGGCCTGCCAGGTGTAGGTCTCGACCTCCAGGTGGCGGGTGAGGGGGTGCGGGCCGCCGACGAGCCGGGTCAGGGCGGACTTGAGGACGGGGAGAGTGGAGGTGAGGGGTGTGGCGGGGGCCGCGTGCAGGGGGACGTGGAAGTGGGCGCGCCAGGGTGATCCGTCGGGCAGGGCGTCGCCGGCGAGGGCCTCGCCGAGGTCGTCGGTACCGCGCAGGCCGGCGGACGTGCTGGTGCGGGTCTGGTGCAGGAAGCGGGGTTCGTCGAAGGCGGCGAGTGCCTCGCGGACCTCGGGCAGGTGGGGGTGTTCGGCGTGCAGGGCGGCGGAGAGCTGGGTTTTGACGACGGGGACGCGGGCCGCGGTGAGCGCGTCCAGGGCGGTCTGCGGGTCTTCGAAGGAGGCGGCGAGGTGGCAGGTGTCGACGCAGATGCCGATGCGGTCGTGGGAGATCGAGGCCAGTGGGGTGATGGCGTCACCGGTGGTCTCGACGACGCAGCCGGGTTCGGGTTCGAGGCCGACGCGGACGGAGCGGCCGGTCAGCTCCTGGAGGGCGTCGAGGCGTTCGGCGAGGGTGAGCAGGGCGGTGCGGGCCTTGTCGGCGCTTCCGTCGTCGTAGCCGGTGCGCCAGGCCAGCGGCAGGGTGGAGATGCTGCCCTCGGTGACGTCCTCGGGCAGGAGGCCGGTGAGGACGCGGGCCAGGGCGGTGGTGTGGTCGAGGCGTTCGGGGTCGGTCCAGTCCGGCTTGTAGACGCGGTACTTGACCTCTTCGGCGCCGAATCCCTCGTAGGGGAAGCCGTTGAGGGTGACGACTTCGAGGCCGCGGCGGTCGAGTTCGCAACGCAGTTCGCGCAGTGCGGAGGGGTCGCTGACCAGGGCGTGGGCGGCGTCGCGGGCGAGCCACAGTCCGATGCCGAGGCGGTCGCGGCCGAGGCGGCGGCGGACGGGTTCGCAGTGGTCGCGGAGCTGGGCGAGGACGCCGTCGAGGGTTTCGGCGGGGTGGACGTTGGTGCAGTAGGCGAGGTGGACGGTGGTGCCGTCGGGGTGGCGGAAGCGCATGGCTCACGCCCCGCCGCGGAGGATGGAGTTGCCCTCGTGGGTGGCTTCGGTGGCCGCGAGGTCGAGATCGAGCCGGCCGCTGAGTCCGTAGAAGGCGACGGGGTTGCGCCACAGGACGCGGTCGACGTCGTCCTCTGTGAAGCCCTCGGCGAGCATCAGGTCCCCGACCTTGCGGGTCTTGAGGGGATCGCTGCGGCCCCAGTCGGCGGCGGAGTTCACCAGGACCTGTTCGGGGCCGTAGGAGCGCAGGATCGCGATCATCCGCTCCTCGTCCATCTTGGTGTCGGGATAGACGGAGAAGCCGAGCCAGCAGCCGCTGTCCTTGGCCTCCTTGACGGTGGTCTCGTTGAGGTGGTCGACCAGGACCCGGTCCGTCGGCAGGGCGGACTCGCGGACGACGTCGAGGGTGCGGCGCAGACCGGCGAGCTTGTCGCGGTGCGGGGTGTGGACGAGCGCGGGCAGCTGGTGGTCGGCGGCGAGCTGGAGCTGGGCGGCGAGGGCGGTGTCCTCGGCCGGGGTCATGGAGTCGTAGCCGATCTCGCCGACGGCCACGACCTGGTCCTTGACGAGATAGCGGGGCAGTTCGTCGAGGACGGGGAGGCAGCGCGGGTCGTTGGCCTCCTTGGGGTTCAGGGCGAGGGTGCAGTGGTGGGCGATTCCGTACTGGGCGGCGCGGAAGGGCTCCCAGCCCAGCAGGGAGTCGAAGTAGTCGAGGAAGGAGGCGGGAGAGGTCCGCGGCTGGCCCAGCCAGAAGGACGGCTCGACGACGGCCCGGACGCCGGCGTCGTGCATGGCCTGGTAGTCGTCGGTGGTCCGGGACGTCATGTGGATGTGGGGGTCGAAGATGCGCATCAGGACTCCTTGCCGTGGGTGCCGTCCCCGCCGTTCGGGCCGTTCGGGCCGTTCGGGCCGTGGTCGGCGGCCGGCGCGGGTGGGGTGGCGGTGGGGTCGGTCAGGGTCAGGACACGGTGCAGGTCCTCGGGCACGGGACGGCCGGCGGCGGTGCGTTCGACGGCGTAGTCGCCCAGCATGCGGGCGAGTTCGGCGTCCGCGTGGGCCCGCCGGTCCAGGTCGGCCACCTCGGCCACCGGCACGCCGGTGAACAGGCATTTCAGGACGGCGTGGCGCCACTGGTGGGCGTCGAGGTGGCGGGCGGCGTAGGGGCCGACGGCGGCGGCCAGGAGCCGGGTGTCGTTGGTGCGCAGGGCGTCCTCGACGAGCGGGAGGGCCTCGGGGCCGGGCACGAGGTGGGGCAGGGCGTGCAGGACGGCACGGCGTTCGGCGGCGGTGCCCTGGGTGTAGACCCGGGTCAGGGCGGCGGTGTCGGCGTGGGCCGCGTGCAGGATGAGAACGCGGGCCGCGTCGGCGTGTTCGGGGCCGCAGCGCCGTCCGGCCTCGGCGAGGCGCAGCTCCCACACGGAGATGGGGCCGTGGGCGCCGGGATGGGCGGCGGCCTCGTCGAGGGCCTGGTCGAGCCACGCGCGGGCGGTTTCGCCGAGATGGTCGGCGAGGTGGCTGTGCAGGTCGTGCAGCGGGGTTCGGGCGAGGTTGGTGCCCTGGTGCGCCGCGGCGGGGGTTGCCTGGTGGGCATGCGCGTGGGTGTGGGCGTGGGTCATGGAGTGCTTCCTTGTGAGAGCGCCTCTGCCTGTCGGAGGAACGGGAGGGATAGTTCGGCGAAGTGGGGGCCCGCGTGGGAGTGGCGGGGCAGTTCGACGACCGTCAGGCCCCGGTAGCCGGTGTCGGCCAGGGCGGCGAGGACCGGCGGGAAGTCGATGTCGCCGTCGCCGAAGGGGAGGTGCTCGTGGACGCCTCGGCGCATGTCCTCGATCTGGACGTGGTGCAGCCAGGGGCCCGCGGCGCGTACGCAGTCGGCGGGCGGCAGGGGTTCGAGGCACTGGCAGTGGCCGATGTCGAGGGTCAGACCGAGGACTGCGGGGTCGCCGAGGGTGGTACGGAGGTGGTGGAAGTCGGCGAGGGTGGCGAGGAGGTGGCCGGGTTCGGGCTCGACGGCGAGGGGGATGCCGGCGGTGGTGGCGGTGTCCAGGACGGGGGTGAGGGTCTCGGCCAGGCGTTTCCACGCCGTGTCGGGGTCCGTGCCCGTCGGGGTGATGCCGCTGAAGCAGTGCACGGCGTGTGCGCCGAGGTCGGCGGCGACCTGGACGGCCCGGACGAGCAGATCGACGCGGCGGGCGCGGTCGTCCGGGTCGGGGTCGAGCAGCGAGGGGCCGTGCTTGCGGCGCGGGTCCAGCACATAGCGGGCGCCCGTCTCGACCGTGACCGTCAGACCGAGCGCGTCCAGTCGGCGCCCGACGCGGCGGGTGCGTGCGGCGAGGTCCGGTGCGAGGGGGTCCAGGTGCATGTGGTCGAGAGTCAGTCCGACACCGTCGTACCCGAGATCGGCGAGCAGGGCCAGGGCGTCGTCCAGACGGAGGTCCGCGAGACCGTTGGTGCCGTAGCCGAAACGGAGTGGGCTGACGCCAGGGGTGGTCCGGGGTGAGGTGGGGTGGGCGGTCATGTGACGCTCACCTTCCTCGCGAAGCGTCCTGCCAAGGGGGCGAGGGCGGTGGTGAGCAGAGCTGTGACGGTCGCGCCTTTCGTGCCCGAGCGGGCGGTGAGGGCGGCCTGGAGGGGGATCGTGGCTCGGATGCCGGCGGTGACGGCTCGTTGGGTGAGCGGGGGTGAGGGGTTGAGGGTGGCGTGGAGGTAGGAGCGGGCGGTGGTGGTCGCGTAGGCGGCGGCCAGGGCGAGGCGCAGGGCAGTGCGCGTGTCGAGGGGTTCGGAGCCGGCGCCGGGCTGCCGCGGTCGGTGTGTCAGGTGGGGGACCGCAGCGGCGGCCAGGTTCGCGCGAGGCGCCGGACCCGGCAGGCTGCGCGATCCGGTACCTCGTCGGCTTCCGTCGGTCCGGTCCGCGGGGAGCGAACGCTGCCGGGTCAGCGTCCACGTCAGTGCGGCGGTCGCGGCGAGCGCTGCGAAGGGGGCCAGGGGTGAGCCGCCCTGGGCTTCGCGGCGGGAGACGGTGGTGACGGCGAGAGTGTGGGCGCCGAGCAGTGCGGCGGAAGGAAGGGCCCGGCGGATGCGGCGTACGGCGCCGGAAGCGGCTGCCGCACCCCAGGCCGACCGAGGCTCGTCGGCGACGGCCGTGGCCCACGCGCGGCACGCACCGGCCTTCCGGCCCGCACCGTCCAGGCCTGCCCTCGGAGCGAAGACACCTGCGTTCGCCAACCGGGCCTTCCGGGCCAACGCATCCGCCACGGCTCGCCGGTCCCCCTCGCCCATGGCCTGTGCGGCAATGTCCTGGCCCGCACGCCCCGCACCGCGCCTGCGCACCACGTTGTCCACCGCGCTCTTCCGGTCCCCGGTGCCGGCCCCGGTTGTCGCCGCCGCGCCGAGCAGCAGGTCCAGTCCTCGTGCTGCCGCCATGGCGAACGGTCCTGCCGGGGTGTTCTTCAGGGCCAGGTCGTACGCCCAGACCGTGGCGGCGAGGGGCACCGCGACCGTGAGGGCGGGGCGGCCCGCGCAGGCCGCCAGGGTGAGGCCCGCGCCGGTGAGTGCGCAGGCCGCGCCGAGGGCTGCCGTGGGGTGGATGCGGCCGGAGGGGAGGGGGCGATGGGGGCGTTCCACTGCGTCCACGTCGCGGTCGGCCCAGTCGTTGAGGGCCATGCCGGCCTCGTAGAGGCAGACGGAGGACGCGATGGCGAGGACGGTGCGGGAAGTGGGACGTGCGGAGACTGCCGCCGCTCCGGCGAGGGCGTCGCCGGGGACGGTGAACAGAGCGGGGAGGCGCAGGAGTTCAGCCCAGGCGCGGGCGCGGTGGGAGCGGTTGGGGTACGCGCGGCTCCGTGGTCCGGTGTGCTGGGAGGAGACCCGCAGGGGCGGGGGCGCCGTCGGGGACGTCGTCGGCTCCCCCACCCCCTCGGCCAGGCCATTCACCGCTGGCCTGCCCGCCCTCACCGCCACTCCCCCGAACGACCGTCAGAACCTCGGTCCCCGACGTGACTCGACCCGCCTGCAGGCTGGGCCCGGAGCCGTTCCGCGAAGGCCAGCAACTCCTCGTACTGCTCACCCAGTCCCGAAGGCCCCTGCCCCACCGGGTCCTTGAAGTAGAAGCCCAGCTCGCCCAACGGACCGGACAGGCCCCGCTCCTGAGCGCGGGCGGCCAGGCGGGCCAGGTCGAGTACCAGCGGTGCGGCCAGGGAGGAGTCGCAGCCCTGCCAGGTGGTCTGCAGGATCATGCGGGTGCCGAGGAAGCCGTCGAAGGCGATGTGGTCCCAGGCGGTCTTCCAGTCGCCGAGGGCGGGGACTTCGTCGATGTGGACCTCGCCCTCGGGGGTGGTGGCGAGGGTGTCGGCCAGGACGCGCTCCTTGCCGGCGTTCTTCGCCGCGGCGGCCGCCGGGTCGGCGAGGGAGGCTCCGTCGCCGCCGCCGAGGAGATTGGTGCCCGACCAGGCCCGGACCGTCAGGGCGCGTTGGGTGAACATGGGGCCCAGGACGGACCTGAGCAGGGTCTGGCCGGTCTTGCCGTCGCGGCCCGCGAACGGCAGGCCCGAGGACTCGGACTGTCGCCGAAGGGAAGGGTGGTGCAGGCCCGTGGAGGGCGTGAAGTTCACATACGCGCAGCCCGCCCGCAGGGCCGCCGCGGCGTAGAGGGAGCTCGGGGGCAGGGCGTCGCCGGCCGGGGCGGGCTCGGTGGAGGCCACGTTCACCACGACCGCGCGCGTCAGCCGGCACCGTCGTACGAAGGACCGTATGTCCGCGGTGAAGGCGGTGATCAGATCTTCCTCGGTCCTGGTGTCGCCGGGGAGGGGGCCGCCTGGTCTGATCTCCCGTTCGGCGGCGGCGAGTTCGGCGCTCACCGCGGTCGGCAGGCCGTGCGGCAGGACACCGCCCGCCGCCAGGGCCTCCGCCCGTTTGCGCAGCGGGCAGTCCAGGGTGTCGTGGCCGCCGAAGACCAGGGCGGACAGGGCGGGCAGGCCGCTCTCGGTGAAGGGCGGGGTCTCGGTGATCAGGCCCGTCGGCGGGTGCAGGCCCGCGGTCATGGCGGCACAGCCCGCGACGACCGTCGTGGCGACGGAACCGCGGGCGCCGATCAGCCAGACGCCGACGCGCGGTACGGAATCGGACGCGGACATGGCACAGCCTCCTTGCCGAGCACATGGGTGCGCAGACCCTGCGCCGAAGAGATGAAGAAGAGGGGGTGAAGAAGAAGGGGTGAAGACGGCGGGCGGGAGTCCGGCGTCCCCCGCCCGCCGTCGCTCAGTCGCCCTGCGAAGCCACGGTCGAGGAGGCTGTCGCGGGCAGTTCCCTGATCCGGATGTCGCGGAACGACACCTGGTCGTCGGCTCCGTGGTTCTGGATGCCGACATGCCCGTCACGCAGGCTGCGGGCCGGATCGGTGTTGGTGAAATCGTTGATCTTCACGCCGTTGAGCCAGACTCGCAGGCGTTCGCCCTGCACGCGGATCTCGTACGTGTTCCACTCCCCCGGCGGGTTGAGCGCACGGTCGCGCTTGGTCAGGTCGGCGGAGCGGAAGCCGTAGACGGACCCTGTGGTCTTCTCGGGTACGTCGGTGGCGTCGATCTGGATCTCGTAGCCGTTGTCCACGGCGGACCAGGGATCGTCCGAGGGCGGGAAGCCCACGAACACACCGGAGTTGTCGTCCCCCGAGGCGCCGGCCATCTTCCAGTCGAGCTTCAGGGAGTACGACCCGAAGCCCTGCCCGGAACCGGCGTACCAGAGCATCCCCATGCCGCCCGACGAGGTGAGTGTGCCGTCGTCGGACAGGGTGAAGGAGCCGGGACCCGCCTGCTGCCAACCGGCCAATGACCCGGCCGTGCCGTCGAAGAGCGGCCGGTAGCCGTTCTCCGGTCGGCAGTCGGCCTGGGCGTCGCCGATCGCATACCGGATTCCGCCCAGCACATGGCCGCGGAAGGCAGGATCGGCGTACGACTCCTTCGTGTGGCCGAGGGCGGTGTAGAAGGCCCGGCCGCCCTGGTAGTCCTGGCACCAGGCGATCGGATGGTCGCCGTTCATCGTGCCGCCGGAGTACGACGACTCGTCGAGGGAGGCCAGGACATGGACCCGGTCGCGCGGGTTGGAGCGGTAGTTGTACCACTCGTCGGTGCGGTTCCACGTCGGAGACAGCTCCGACGTGGACGGGTGGGCCCGGTCCTCGACCACCACCGTGGCCGGCTGGATCGCCGGGTGCGACTGGAAGTACGCGCCGGCGAGACCGCCGTAGAACGCCCAGTCGTACTCGGTGTCGGCGGCCGCGTGGATACCGACGTACCCGCCGCCGTGCCGGATGTAGCCCTCGAAGGCGCGCTGTTGGGCAGGGTCGAGGACGTCTCCGGTGGTGGAGAGGAACACGACCGCGTCGTAGCGGCGCAGGTTGCGCGGGGTGAAAGCGTTCGCGTCCTCGGTGGCGTCGACCGTGAAGCCGCCGGTCTCACCGAGCTGCTTCACCGCCGCGATGCCGTCGGGGATCGAGTCGTGCCGGAAGCCGGCCGTCTTGGAGAAGACCAGCACCCGCTCGCCGTCCGCGGAGTGCGACGCGGCGGGCCCGGACACGCAGCCGAGGAGCAGGGCGGCTCCCACAACCGCCGTCGTCCATCGTCCAGTCGTGTTCATACGAGCCCCTCCTCTCAGCCGGTCGTGAAGGTGAAGTCGTCCACGTCGAACAGGGCGCCGGTGCCGCTGCCCTTGAAGACCAGGTAGAGCGTGGTGGTGCCCCTGGGTGCGCGGGACAGGTTGGCGGTGACGTCCTGGAAGGTCTCCCAGCCGCCGGTCACCGGGACGGTCGCCTTGCCTAGCAGGGTGCCGGTCGCGGACCCCGCGCGGATCTCCAGCGTGCCGCCGGTACCGCCGGAGGACACCCTTGCCGAGACGGACTTGGCGTTGCTCAGCACGTACGGGGTGAAGGAGATCCAGTCGCCGTTGTCGATGTCGCCGACCGTGTTGCCGCCGTGTGCCGTGTCCTTGGCGATGACCGAGACGCCGGAGCCGGTGCCGAAGTGTTCGGCCTGGCGGTGCCGGGGCTGCAGGACGCTCTGGTCGTGGGTGGTCAGCGGGGCCTGGCCGCCGCCCCCGTTGTCGGTGTACTCGGCGTCCATCACGCCGAAGATGTTGGCGTCCTCGTCGTGGCCGCCGTCGGCGCTGGTCTGGAGGGTGCCGGTGCAGCCGTTGGCGGAGGTGACGGGGTGGCCGTGGCTGTCGTGGCCGAGGACGAAGGTGACCTTGACCTTGGCGCAGTCGATGGGCCGGCCGTCCTCGGGGTCGCTCACGCGCACCTTGAACGGGATCGCGTCACCGAAGCTGAACAGTCGGCCGTCCTGCGGGAGTTCGAGGGTCACCTTGGGGGCGGTGTTGCCGACCACGATCTGCACGCTCGCGCTGCCGGTGCGGCCGCTCGCGTCCTTCGCGGTCAGGGTCGCGGTGTAGGTGCCGTTCTTCTTGTACTTGTGGGTCGGGTTCGCCGCCGTGGACGTGGAGCCGTCGCCGAAGTCCCAGCTGTAGGTGAGGGCGTCGCCGTCCTGGTCGCTGGTGCCTTCGGAGGAGAACCGGACCCTCAGCGGTGCCTGTCCGGACGTCCGGTCGGCCGATGCCTGGGCGACCGGGGAGTGGCCGTCGGTGGCGTTCTCGATGCGGTACAGGGCGGAGTTCTCGTCGCCGCCGAACCAGGAGACGCCGTAGTCGAGGACGTAGAGCGCGCCGTCGGGGCCGAAGGCCATGTCCATCACCTGGGTGCCGGTCCAGGGGATGTCGTTGATCGACTGGACGGTGCCGTCGGAGTCGCTGGTGATCCGCTTGATCCAGCGGCGGCCGAACTCCCCGGCGAAGAAGTCGCCGTCGTAGGCCTCGGGGAACTTCACGGGTGAGTCGAGCGCGGGGTCGTAGTGGTAGACCGGGCCGCCCATCGGGGACTCGGAGCCGGTGCCGAACTCGGGTACCGATCCGTTGTCGTAGGGGATCCAGGCGGCCTGCGCCGGGGGAAGGTCGGTGAGGCCGGTGTTGTGCGGGGAGTTGTTCTTGGGCGCGGCGCAGTCGAAGGAGGCGCCCGAGGTGCCGGTGGCGAAGTCGTAGTCCACGTAGGCGTCGTTGGCACCCGTGCAGTACGGCCATCCGAAGTTGCCGGGGCCGGTCACCCGCGCGAACTCGACCTGGCCGGCGGGGCCTCGGGCCGGGTCGGCGGCGCCCGCGTCGGGGCCGTAGTCGCCGACGTAGACGATCCCGGTCTGCTTGTCGACGCTGAAGCGGAACGGGTTGCGGAAGCCCATGGCGTAGATCTCGGGCCGGGTCTTCTCCGTGCCGGGGGCGAAGAGGTTGCCGTCGGGGATGGCGTAGGAGCCGTCGGCGTTGACCTTGATGCGCAGGATCTTGCCGCGCAGGTCGTTGGTGTTGCCGGCGGTGCGCTGGGCGTCGAAGACGGGGTTGCGGTTCGCGCGTTCGTCGATGGGCGTGAACCCGTCGGACTGGAAGGGGTTGGAGTCGTCGCCCGTCGACAGGTAGAGGTTGCCGGCCGCGTCGAAGTCGATGTCGCCGCCGACGTGGCAGCAGATACCGCGGGTGGCGGGGACGTCCAGGATCTTCGTCTCGCTGGCGGCATCGAGGGTGCCGTCGGTGTTGAGCACGAACCGGGAGAGCCGGTTGACGCCGTCGAAGGGCGCGAAGTCGGCCGCGGTGCCGGTCTCGGGGGCGTCGCCCGCCGGGGTGTTCAACGGGGGTGCGTAGTACAGGTAGATGAAGCGGTTGGCGGTGAACTGCGGGTCCACACCGACGCCTTGGAGGCCCTCCTCGTCGTGGGAGTAGACGTCGAGCTTGCCGGCGAGGCGGGTGGTGCCGGCCGCGTCGGTGATGCGGAGTTCGCCGTCGCGTGAGGTGTGCAGGACCGAGCGGTCCGGGAGGACGGCGAGCGACATGGGCTCGCCGACCTCCGGTTCGCCCTTGGCGAGGGTGACCTGCTGGAAGTCCTCGGCGGCGGCCGCGGTGGCGGCTTTCCCGCCGGCAGCTCTCTCGGCGGCGACGGCTGCGCCGGCCTGGGGAGCGGCCAGGGTGAGCGAGGCGCCGGCCAGCAGGAAGCCGGTGAGCAGGGCCGCCGCTCTGCGCCAGGGGGCGCGTCCTCTGTGGGTCTCGATTCTGTCGGTCGGGATGGTGCGGTCTTTCCCGTGCACGGATGCCTCCAGAAAGGGGCCGGTCGTACGGGTGGGTGCGGGTGCGCCGGGATGCGCCGTCATCCCGGGGGCGAGAAGGAGCTCAGTTGCCGAACGCCGCGTCGAACGAGGCCGACGGGGGCTCGAAGTCGTAGGCCTTGAGGCGGTTCAGTGCCTCGGGGGCGCCCTGGAGCCGGTCCATGCCGGCGTCCTCCCACTCGACCGAGATGGGGCCCTGGTAGTCGATGGAGCGCAGCATGCGGAAGACGTCCTCCCAGGGGACGTCACCATGGCCCGCGGAGACGAAGTCCCAGCCGCGGCGCGGGTCGCCCCAGGGCAGGTGGGAGCCGAGGCGGCCGTTGCGGCCGTCGAGGCGCTTGCGGGCTTCCTTGCAGTCGACGTGGTAGATCCGGTCGCGGAAGTCCCACAGGAAACCGACCGGGTCGAGGTCCTGCCACACGAAGTGGGAGGGGTCGAAGTTGAGGCCGAAGGCCGCACGGCCGTCAACCGCCTCCACCGCGCGCTGTGTTGTCCAGTAGTCGTAGGCGATCTCGCTCGGGTGGACCTCGTGCGCGAACCGCACGCCCTCCGCGTCGAAGACGTCGAGGATCGGGTTCCAGCGCTCGGCGAAGTCCTCGTAGCCGCGGTCGATCATCGACTCGGGGGCGGGCGGGAACATGGCGACCAGGTGCCAGATGGCGGAGCCGGTGAAGCCGATGACGGTGTCGACACCGAAGGCGCGTGCGGCCCGCGCGGTGTCCTTCATCCGGTTCGCGGCCCGCTGCCGGACGCCTTCCGGGTCGCCGTCGGCCCACACCTCGCCCGGCAGGATGGCCTGGTGGCGTTCGTCGATGATGGCGTCGCAGACGGCCTGGCCGACCAGGTGGTTGGAGATGGCCCAGCACTTGAGGCCGTACTTGTCGAGCAGCGCGTGCCGGGAGTCCAGGTACGACGGGTCCGTGAGCGCCTTGTCGACCTCGAAGTGGTCTCCCCAGCAGGCGAGTTCGAGTCCGTCGTAGCCGAAGTCGCGGGCGAGGCGGCAGACCTCTTCGAGTGGCAGGTCGGCCCACTGGCCGGTGAAGAGCGTGAACTGGCGCGGCATTTTCCGGGGCCTCCTCAGACGGCTATCGGGGTGTAGACGGAGTTCTTCTCGGCGCTCTCCTCCACGGCCGCGAGCACGCGCTGGACCTGGAGTCCGTCGGCGAAGGAGGGTTCGGGGCGGCGGCCCTCGGCGATCGCGTGGACTAGGTCGCGGGCCTGGTGGACGAAGGTGTGTTCGTAGCCGAGGCCGTGGCCGGGCGGCCACCAGGCGTCCAGGTAGGGGTGGTCGGGCTCGGTGACGAGGATGCGGCGGAAACCGGCGTGCGCCGCGGGTTCCGTGGCGTCGTGGTAGGAGAGTTCGTTGAGGCGTTCCAGGTCGAAGGCCAACGAGCCGCGCTCGCCGTTGAGTTCGATGCGCAGGGAGTTCTTGCGGCCGGTGGCGTAGCGGGTGGCCTCGAAGGAGGCGAGGGCGCCGGAGGTGAAGCGGCCGGTGAACAGGGCCGCGTCGTCCACGGTGACCTGGCCGGTGCCGGTCCCGGAGGCGGCGGCGAGGCCCTTGACGGCGCCACCGGCCAGCGGTCGTTCCCGTACGAAGGTCTCGGTCAGGGCGGAGACTCCGGACAGTGGTTCTCCCGCCAGGTACTGGGCGAGGTCGACGATGTGCGCGCCGAGGTCGCCGAGCGAGCCCGAGCCGGCCTGTTCCCTGCGCAGCCGCCAGGTCAGCGGGAACTGGGGGTCCACGAGCCAGTCCTGGAGGTAGGACACGCGGAGGTGCCGCAGGGTGCCGAGCCGTCCCTCGACCACCATCCGGCGGGCCAGCGCGGTGGCGGGCACCCTGCGGTAGTTGAAGCCGACCATCGCCAACTGGCCGCGCACGAAGGCTGCTTCGGCGGCACTGGTCATCACCTGTGCCTCCTCGACGGTGTTGGCGAGGGGCTTCTCGCACAGCACGTGCTTGCCCGCGGCGAGGGCGGCGAGGGCGATCTCGGCGTGGCTGTCGCCGGGGGTGCAGATGTCGACGAGGTCGACGTCGTCCCGCTCGATCAGCGCCCGCCAGTCGGTTTCGGCGGACGCCCAGCCGTGGCGGTCGGCGGCCCGGCGCACGGCGGCCGCGTCCCGTCCGCAGATCGCGGCGAGCACCGGGCGGCGGGGCAGGTCGAAGACGCGTCCGACGGTCCGCCAGCCCTGGGAGTGGGCGGCGCCCATGAAGGCGTAGCCGACCATGCCGACCCGGAGCGGCGGCGCCTCGGCCTCTTCTGACTGCTGGGGCTGTGCCATGCGCGATGTCCTCCTCGTCGTCGTGGCGCGGTGGGGGGTGCAGCCCGGTCCGTCGACGAACCGGGCTCCTGGGACCTGCCCCTCGGATCGGTCCGGCCGGGGCGCGCTGCCGCGCGCGGCCGGTCCGGTCGGTAAGCCGGGCCCCGGATCGGTACGCCTCACTTGAAGCCGGTGGACATGTACTGGTCGACGTTGGTCTTGTCGACGACGGCCGAGTAGAGGGTGAGGGAGGCCGGGATCTCGAACTCGGAGAGGCCGCCGATGCCCTTGGACTGGCCGAGGGCGCGGGCGAGGTCGATCGCGGAGGCGGCCATGGTCGGCGGGTAGAGGACGGTCGCCTTGAGGACGCCGTTGTCCTGCTTGATGGCCTGGAAGGCGGACAGGGCGCCCGCGCCGCCGACCATCAGGAAGTCGTCGCGGCCGGCCTGGTCGATGGCGCGCAGCGCGCCCACGCCCTGGTCGTCGTCGTGGTTCCACACCGCGTCGAAGCTCGACTGGGCCTGGAGGAGCTGGGCCATCTTGGCCTGCCCGGACTCGACCGTGAACTCGGCTGCCTGGCGGGCCACTTTCCTGATGTTGGGGTAGTTCTTCAGGGCGTCGTCGAAGCCCTTGGTGCGCTGCTTGGTGAGTTCCAGGTTGTCGAGTCCGGCCAGTTCGATGACCTTGGCGTTCGACTTCCCCTTGAGCTTCTCGCCGATGTAGCGGCCGGCGTTGAGCCCCATGCCGTAGTTGTCGCCGCCTATCCAACAGCGGTACGCCTGCGGGGTGTTGAAGATCCGGTCGAGGTTGACGACCGGGATCCCGGCGCGCATCGCCTTGAGCCCGACCTGGGTGAGGGCCTTGCCGTCCGCGGGCAGCACGACCAGGACGTCGACCTTCTTGTTGATCAGGGTCTCTATCTGGCCGATCTGCTGGGCGGTGTCGTTGGAGCCCTCGGTGATCTCCAGGGTGACGTCCGAGTACTTCTTGGCCCGGTTCTTGGCGTTGTCGTTGATGGCGTTGAGCCAGCCGTGGTCGGCCTGCGGTCCGGCGAAGCCGATGGTGACCGGCTTGCCGGGCGAGTCGGAGGCGGCCGGCTGCTCGTTCGCGGCGGGCTCGTCGTCGCCGGAGTCGTTGCTCGTGCAACCTGCGAGGAGGGCACCGGCCCCGACGGCGGCGCTCCCGAAAAGCAGCCCTCTGCGACTGGTGAAGCGGTTCATGTGCTGTGGCATGGCGGTGAACCCTTTCCTCAGGTCGTGCTTGCGGTACGGCGCTGGACCAGCACGGCGGCGACGATGATCGCGCCCTTGGCGATCTGCTGGACGTCGCTCTGCAGGTTGTTCAGGGCGAAGATGTTGGTGATCGTGGTGAAGATCAGGACGCCGAGCACCGAGCCGGTGACGGTGCCCCGGCCCCCGCTGAGCAGGGTTCCGCCGATGATCGCGGCGGCGATGGCATCGAGCTCGTAGAGGTTGCCGTTGGTGTTCTGGCCGGAGCCGGACAGGATGATCAGCAGGAAGGCGGCGATGCCGCAGCACAGTCCGGACAGCAGGTAGAGGTAGAGGCGCTGGCGGCGGACGTCGATGCCGGCGAGCCGGGCGGCCTCCGCGTTGCCGCCCACGGCGACGGTGCGGCGGCCGAAGGTGGTGCGGTTCAGCACCAGCCAGCCGATGATCGTCACGACCGCGAAGACCAGGACCAGTGGCGGTATCCCGAGGACGTAGGCGTCGCGCTCCCCCAGGTCGAGGACGGAGGACACGGTCACGACCTGCGTGCTGCCGTCGGTGATCTGCAGGGCGAGTCCGCGGGCCGAGGCGAGCATGGCGAGGGTGGCGATGAAGGGGACCATCGCGCCGTACGCGATGAGCAGCCCGTTGACCAGTCCGCAGCCGACGCCGACGATCACGGCGGTGAAGAGGATGCCCGCGAAGCCGTACTCCTGGGTGGCGACGGTGGTGGCCCACACCGAGGAGAGTGCGACGATCGCGCCGACGGACAGGTCGATGCCGCCGGAGACGATGACGAAGGTCATGCCGACGGTGACGACACCGATCACCGAGGCCTGGGTGAGGACGAGTTGGAGGTTGCGGGTGTCGAGGAACTCGTCGGGCTTGGTGATGCCGCCGATGAGGACCAGTACGGCGAGCACGCCGAGGAGGGAGAGGGTGCGGATGTCGGCGTGGGCGAACACCCCTCGCCAGGCGGGCGGTTCGCTCACCGAAGGCACTTTGTCGGCGCTTCCCCGGGGCGGGGACACATGTTGCGTCATGACGCCGGGCTTCCTTCCATGACGAGGTCGAGTACACGGTGTTCGTCGAGCTCACGGGCGGGCGCGCGGTGGACGACACGGCCCTCGCGGAGCACCAGGACGCGGTCGGCGAGGCCGAGCACCTCGGGGACCTCGCTGGAGACCAGCAGCACGGCCAGTCCTTCGTCGGCGAGGCGCCTCACGACCGCGTACAGCTCGGCGCGGGCGCCGACGTCGACGCCCCGGGTGGGTTCGTCGAGCAGCAGGACGCGGCAGCCGCGCAGCAGCCAGCGGGCCAGGACGGCCTTTTGCTGGTTGCCGCCGGACAGGGTGCGGATCGGCACGGAGGGGTTGTCGGGCCGCAGCGACAGTTCACGGGTCGCCGCCCGGGCCGCGCCGAGTTCGGCGCCCCGGTCGATCCAACCGGCCCTGGAGAAGCGGGACATGGAGGAGACGGAGACGTTGCGGGTGACCGACTCCAGCATCAGCAGGGCCTGCGCCTTGCGCTCCTCGGGGGCGAGGCCGATCCCGGCACGGACGGCGGCGCGGACACTGCCGGGCTTCAACGCCTTGCCGTTCACGGTGACCTGACCGGCGGTGGGCTTGCGGGCGCCGTAGATCGTCTCCAGGATCTCGGAGCGTCCCGAGCCGACGAGTCCGGCGAGGCCGACGATCTCCCCGGGGTGGACCACGAGGTCGAGGGGCTCGAACTCGCCTGCCCGGGCCAGGCCCTTGACCTCCAGAACCGGCTCCCCACCAGGTCCCGACGCGGGCCGCTCGGGGAAGACGTACTCGACGTTGCGGCCCGTCATCAACGCCACGACTTCCCGCGTCGGTGTCGATTTCGCGGGCAGTCCGACGGCGACGGCCCGGCCGTCCTTGAGGACCGTGACCCGGTCGCCGATCCGCCGGATCTCCTCCAGGCGGTGCGAGATGTAGACGACGGCGACGCCCTCGGCGGTGAGGTCGCCGACGATCCGGAAGAGGTTGTCCACCTCGTCCGGGTCGAGGGCGGCGGACGGCTCGTCCATCACGATGAGCCGTACGTCGTGGGAGAGGGCCCGCGCCATGGACACGATCTGCTGCTGCGCCGCCGGCAACTCCCCGACCAGGCGCGCCGGATCGATCTCCGGGTGCCCGAGTCGTCGCAGCAACTCGGCCGTCGATCCTCGGGCCGCCTTGCCCCGTACGACGAACCCCGCCGCCGTGGGTTCGTGGCCGAGGTGGACGTTCTCGGCGACGGACAGGTGCTCCACCAGGTCGAGTTCCTGGTAGATGGTGGCGATGCCGAGGCGCATGGCGGCGATCGGCGAGCAGAGGGTGACCTCCTCGCCGCGCCAGCGCAGGCGGCCGGTGTCGGGCTGGTGGGCGCCGGCCAGCACCTTGATGAGGGTGGACTTCCCGGCCCCGTTCTGGCCGAGCAGACAGTGCACTTCACCGGCCTGGACGTCGAGGTCGACGCCGTCGAGGGCCCGGACTCCGGGGAACGTCTTGGTGATGCCGGACATGCTGAGCAGCGGTGGTTCTGGTGCCATGAGGTCCCCTTGGCGGGCGTGCGGGCCGGTTTCAGGGCAGGGCGAAGCAGGGCGCTGTGCTGGAGGGGCCGGGCGCGGCGGGAAGAGCCGCAGCCGAAAGGGCCGTACCGGGATGGCTTACGCGGGTGAGAACAGGTGGTCGCTGATGAGCCGGGCCGCGCCGATGACTCCGGCGGTGGGGCCCAACTCCCCCAGCACGATGGGCAGGTTGCCGGTCGCCAGGGGCAGCGACTGGCGGTAGACCTGGGTGCGGATCGCGGCGAGCAGGGTGTGGCCGAGGCCGGTCACCCCGCCGCCGATCACCACCAGGCCCGGGTTGAAGAAGGAGACCAGTCCGGCGATGACCTGACCGGTCCGGTTGCCGCCCTCACGGATCAGGTCGAGGGCGGTGGGGTCGCCTGCGGCAGCGGCGGCGGCGACGTCGACCGCGGTCAGACCGCCGTTCGCCGTGTGCCGTGCGGCGAGTTCCTCGGAGCGTCCCTGCTCGACCGCCTCCACGGCGTCCCGGGCGAGGGCCGCCCCGCTGAAGTGGGCCTCCAGACAGCCCCGGTTGCCGCAGGCGCAGGGGCGGCCGTCGGGCACGGCCTGGATGTGCCCGATGTCGCCCGCGCTGCCGGTCACCCCGCGGTGGACCTCGCCGCCGGCGACGATGCCGCAGCCGATGCCGGTGCCGATCTTGACGCAGAGGAAGTCGCCCACGGAGCGTGCCACGCCCGCGTGCATCTCCCCCATCGCCATCAGGTTCACGTCGTTGTCGACCATGACCGGGCAGCCGAGTTCCTGGCTGAGCGCCTCCCGTACGGGGAAGCCGTCCCAGCCCGGCATGATCGGCGGAGCCACGGGGACGCCCTCGGGGAAGCGGACCGGACCCGGGACGCCGATGCCGGCGCCGTCGAAGCCCTCCGCGAGCCCCGACGCCCTCAACTTCGCGGCCATGGACAGGACTTGCTCGAAGACCGCGACCGGGCCCTCGCGGACGTCCATGGGCTGGTTGACATGTCCGAGGATCTCGAGTTCGGCGTTGGTGACGGCGACGTCGACCGAGGTCGCGCCGATGTCCACGCCGAGGAAACGCAGATTGGGGGCGAGCCGGATGTTGTGGGAGCGGCGCCCGCCGCGGGAGGCGGCGAGTCCGTCGGCCACGATCAGGCCCGTCTCCAGCAGCCGGTCCACCTCCACGGCCAGCTTGGACCGTGACAGGTCGACCTGATCGCCCAGTTGCGCACGGGAGTTGGGCCCTCCGTCGCGCAACAGTTTGAGCAGCCGGGCCTGATGCGCGTTCGCGGGTCGTGCCGTCATGCGTCTCACGAGCCCCTCCCCGCCTCATTCGGCCACCAGTTGCCGGGCTTTCGAGGGGAACGTAGCAGCGGCTACCGAACCTGGGAAGAAGCTGTGCACAGATTGATGCCGACTTTCTCCACTCTCAGGACAAAGGCGTGTCGGCACTCTGGCGTCCCGGCGCGCGCCCCCGCAGGATGGGCGCGAGGGAGGGGAGCGCAAGTTTCCGGTGACGGGGGTGACGGGGAATGTGGGGGCCGAACTCGTGCGGGCGCCCGAGAGATGGAGGCCGCCGGCATGCCGAAACCGTAGGTGGAGCGGGTCACGGGGCGGGCACCGCGCACCTTCGCCCGGTGGGCCCGGGACCACGCGGCGGCGTTCCGGTGAGGTGACTACGACCGCTGGCGTGCGTGATACGACGTCCGCGTGTGCTCGGTGTGTTCCCGCATCAGATCGGTGGCACGCCGCTCATCCCGGGCAGCGATCGCCGCGATCAGTTCACGGTGCTCGATCCACGACTGCCGGCCACGCTGACGGGCCACCGGCGTATAATACCACCGCACCCGACGATCCACCTGCCCCGCCAACTCCGCCAGAACCGCATTGCCCGCCAACTCCATGACCATCGCATGAAGCCGGGCATTCAAAGCGACCGCGGCGTCCACATCATCCGCCTCGACCGCCTTCTCCCCCTCAGCGCACAACGCCTCCAGCGCCGCAACACCCGCACTGCCCGCATTCGCGGCAGCCAGCCGAGCCGCCTCAGCCTCCAACAGGGTGCGTACCGTCAGGAGTTGATCCGCCTCCTCATCCGTCGGCTCATGCACGAACGCCCCCTGAGCCGGCCGCAGATCCACCCACCCCTCGGTGTTCAACCGCTGCAACGCCTCCCGCACCGGCTGCCGCGACACCCCCAAATGACCCGCCAGCTCACTCTCCACCAAATGCTGACCCGGCTGCAGAGCACGCGTCGTGATCAGCTCCAGCAACGCCTCGTACACACGGTCACGCAGCGGGCCGGGACGTTCCAGCTTCGGCACGGCTCCCTGCGGCAGTCCCGTCGACAACATCGCGGTCCCCCTCCTCGGCGGCGGACACCCCCGTACACCCCTGACTGCTTGCCTTTTGTCTACAGTCTACGGCGCACAGGAGCCAGGTAAACCGCGAGTCGGCCACGTCACATCGCGCACGTCATGGACAGCGGACGACCTGACCGGCGTAGGACAGGTTCCCGCCGAACCCGAACAGAAGCACCGGGTCGCCGGTCGAGATCTCGCCCCGCTCGACCAGCTTGGAGAACGCGAGCGGAATGCTGGCCGCCGAGGTGTTCCCGGACTCCGTGACATCGCGGGCCACGACGGCGTTGACCGCGCCGATCTTCTGCGCGAGCGGCTCGATGATCCGCAGGTTCGCCTGGTGCAGCACGACCGCGGCGAGGTCGGCGGGGGTGAGCCCGGCACGTTCGCAGGCCTGCCGGGCCAGTGCCGGGAGCTTCGTGGTCGCCCAGCGGTAGACGCTCTGCCCCTCCTGCGCGAACCGCGCCGGCTCGCCCTCGATCCGCACGGCGTGCCCCATCTCGGGCACCGATCCCCACAGCACCGGCGAGATGCCGGGCACGTCCGCCCCCTCGACGACCGCCGCGCCCGCCCCGTCGCCGACGAGCACGCAGGTGGTGCGGTCGCTCCAGTCGGTCACCGCGGACATCTTGTCGGCGCCGATCACCAGCGCCCGGGTCGCCGCACCGGCCCGGACGGTGTGGTCGGCGGTGGCCAGCGCGTGGGTGAACCCGGCGCAGACCACGTTGACGTCCATCGCGGCGGGCGAGGGGATGCCGAGCCGGGCGGCGACCCGGGCGGCCATGTTCGGGGACCGGTCGACGGCGGTCGAGGTGGCGACCAGGACCAGGTCGATGTCGGCGGGGGCGAGTCCGGCCGCGGCCAGCGCCTTGGCGGCGGCGTGCGAGGCGAGCTCGTCGACCGGCTCGTCGGGGCCGGCGATGTGGCGGGTCCGGATCCCCACCCGGGACCTGATCCACTCGTCGCTGGTGTCGACCAGGCCCGCCAGTTCCTCGTTGGTGAGTACCTTGGCGGGCTGGTAGTGGCCGACTGCGGCGATCCGCGAGCCGTTCATGGGGGGTCCCCCTCGTTGCCTTGGGTAGCCGGATCCCCCAGTCTGATCAGTGACTCACGGGTACGCGGGCACGTAAGGCCACAGGAAACGGGCGCCCGAGTTGTCGGCTTCCCTCACCCCTCGGACGCCCGGACACCTGCCGAACGGTTACTTGGTGAACAGCTGCGTCGCCTTCTGGACGAGCTCGTAGAGCCCGTAGGCGAGCGGCGCGCCCACCCACACCCAGGCCAGGGCGATCAGCGGACGCCGGTCAGGCGGACTCTGACTGCTGTCGGGCTGTGACATCGGCGGCCTCCCTCGGTGCGGGAATGTGGTGACGGGCGCTGACGGGGCGGACCAGCTCGTTGGCGACGAATCCGACGACGAGCAGCCCGATCATGATCACGAAGGACATGCCGTAGAGGGCGGAGCCGCTCTTGCCCGCGTTCTCCTGCCGGTCGGCGATCCAGTTCACGATCAGCGGTCCGAGGACACCGGCCGTGGACCAGGCGGTCAGCAGCCGGCCGTGGATCGCGCCGACCTGGTAGGCCCCGAAGAGGTCCTTCAGATAGGCGGGGACCGTCGCGAAGCCGCCGCCGTAGAAGGAGAGGATCACCAGCGCGCACAGGATGAACAGCGGCTTGGAGGAATCGCCGAACAGGGCGATGAGCCCGTACATCACCGCGCCCACGCCCAGGTACACGCGGTAGATGTTCTTCCGTCCGATCAGGTCGGACGTCGACGACCAGCCGATACGGCCCGCCATGTTGGCCGCCGACAGCAGCGCGACGAAGCCTGCCGCGGCCGACACCGAGACCGGGGTCGAGGTGCCCTTGAAGAAGTCGGTGATCATCGGGGCGGCCTTCTCCAGGATGCCGATGCCCGCGGTCACGTTCATGCAGAGCACGACCCACAGACACCAGAACTGGGGCGTGCGCACGGCGTTGCGCGCCGAGACCTGCGGCCCTTCGAAGGCGCTGGGCGCGCTCTCGACCGGCTTCTCGCTGCGCGGCACGCGCACCAGCAGGACGCCGAGGAGCATGAAGACGGCGTACGACAGCCCGTGCACGAGGAAGGCGAGCGCGATCCCGGAGCTGTCGGAGCCGAAGGACTGCAGCATCTGTGCCGACCAGGGCGAGGCGATGAGCGCGCCGCCGCCGAAGCCCATGATGGCGATGCCGGTGGCCATGCCGGGCCGGTCCGGGAACCACTTGATCAGGGTGGAGACCGGCGAGATGTAGCCGATGCCGAGGCCTATGCCGCCGACGAAGCCGTAGCCGAGGACGATCAGCCAGTACTGCTCGGTGGCCGCGCCCAGCGCGGAGAGCAGGAAGCCGGACGAGAAGCAGATCAGTGCCACCGTCATCGCCCAGCGCGGCCCGTTGCGCTCCACGAGCGTGCCGCCGAACGCGGCGGACAGGCCGAGCATCACGATGCCGAGCTGGAAGGGCAGTGCGCTCTGGGTGCCGCTGAGACCGAGCGCGGACTCGAGCGGCGGCTTGAACACGGACCAGGCGTACGCCTGCCCGATGGAGAGATGGACCGAGAGAGCGGCCGGGGGGACGAGCCAGCGGCTCCACCCCGGGGGCGCGACAGGGGGACTCATGATCCCGGACGCTAGGAACAAACGAGGTGGTTGAAAAGGCGGCACGACGACCGTATGCGATGAGCGGTATCCCGGACGCGACGAACGGTCGAACCGACCGGTTTCCAGGGGACGTTGGGCCCGCCCTCGTACTGTTGCAGACTCTGAACCTACTCCATACTGTAGACAATATATCGCAGGCGTACGGGATCGCCGGTGCAGGACAATGGGCAGCAGATACAGCAAGGGCCGGGCCGTTTCGGCTACCAGCACGTACAGAACCGGGACTGAGACACATATGGGACGAGTCACGGAACGACGCAAGGTGATCCGCATCCGCGACGGGGCGGTCTCGTCCCGGCCGGACACCCTGGTCACCGAGGAACCGCTGGAGATCCGCCTCAACGGCAAACCCCTCGCGATCACCATGCGCACTCCCGGCGACGACTTCGCCCTCGCCGCCGGCTTCCTGGTCAGCGAAGGCGTCCTCGCCCGGCAGAGCGACCTGCAGAACATCGTCTACTGCGCGGGAGCCACCGCGGACGGCTCCAACACCTACAACGTCGTCGACGTGAAGACGGCCCCCGGCGTGGCCATCCCCGACATCACCCTCGAACGCAACGTCTACACGACCTCCTCCTGCGGCCTGTGCGGCAAGGCCAGCCTGGACGCGGTGCGCACCACCACCCGCTGGCCGATCAACGACACTCCCCCGCTCCGCATCGACCCCGACCTGCTCGTGGACCTCCCCGACCGGCTCCGCGCGGCCCAGCAGGTCTTCGACCGCACCGGCGGGCTGCACGCCGCCGCCCTGTTCACCGAGGACGGCGAACTCCTCGACGTTCGGGAGGACGTCGGCCGCCACAACGCCGTCGACAAACTTGTGGGCCGCGCCCTGCAGAACGCGAACCTGCCCCTGTCCCGGGTGATCCTGCTGGTCTCCGGCCGCGCCTCCTTCGAGCTGGCGCAGAAGGCCGTCATGGCTGGCATCCCCGTGCTGGCGGCGGTGTCCGCACCGTCCTCCCTGGCCGTCGACCTCGCCACCGAGACCGGTCTGACCCTGGTCGGCTTCCTGCGCGGCCACTCCATGAACGTGTACGCGGGAGAACAACGGCTCACCCTGGAGGCCGCCACGGCCACCCGGAGCTGACCGCGGATGCCGGGGCGGGGGCGGGGGCTCAGTCCGCCGTGAAGCGCACCCGGTCCGACGTGACCACCGTGCCCAGGCGCGGGAAGTCGAGCCGTACCGAGGCCTCGTGTTCGGCGGTAGTGAAAGCGGCCATGGCGTCCTCGACGAAGACGAGGTCGTAGCCGAGGTCGCCGCCGGCACGGGCCGTGGACTCGACACCGAGATTGGTGGCGATCCCGCCGAACACCAGCGTGGAGACGCCGTGTTCACGCAGTCGCGCGTCCAGGTCGGTGCCCTGGAAGGCGCCGATGGTCCGCTTCACGATCTCGATGTCACCGTCGCGTACGAGGCCGGTGACCAGGCCGCTGCCGGGTGGCTGCTCGGCGGCACCGGGCCGCTGGACGCGCACGAGCACGACGGGAGCGCCGACCGTTCGGAACGCGGCCGCCAACTCCTCTGCGACGGCGAGGACTTCGGTGCCCTTGCGGGGTTCGAGGGGCAGGGCGACGATACGGTCCATCAGGTCGACGAGCACGAGGGCGGTGCGTGCGGGGTCGAGCGCGAGGGGTGCGGTCATGACGGAACGTTATCCGTCATCAGCCCTCGGTACCGGAGATCCGGATCAACAGGCTCATGAACTGGGCGCGTTCGGCCGTCGAGAGCGGGGACAGCAGCTCCTCGTTGGCCTTCCGGGCCGCCTTCTCGCAGCGTGTCAGCAGCCGTGCTCCCTCGCCCGTGAGGGACACCGCGTTCTTGCGGCGGTCCCGGGGGTCCGGTTCACGCAGGACGAGACCGGCGGACTGGAGGTCGTTCAGGATGCCGACCAGGTCCTTGGGATCGAGCCGCACCCCGCGGCCGAGGTCGGCCTGGGCGACGGGGGCGAGGTCGCGGACGGCGGAGAGCACCACGTGGTGCCACATCTTCAGGCCCTCGTCGGCCAGCGCCTCGGCCACCAGGGCCCGTCCGCGGGCGGCGGCACGGCCGAGGAGCCAGCTGGGGAGGTAGCGGATCGCGGGCAGGGGTGCTTCGGCCATGCGCCCAGCCTAACCACTATTCATTGGACCTCCCAACGACCACGCCCCTATCGTTGGGGGCACCAATGAATTCAGGGGAGGTCGGTGCGATGCGTCGCGTCCGGTACGAGTCCACGGGTGGCCCGCTGTTCCTGGAGGAGGCGCCCGTCCCCGAGCCGGGCCCGGGCGAGCTCCTGGTGCGCTGCGAGGCGGTCGGCGTCACCCTCCCGGTCGTCCGCAAGGTAGGTGAGGCCGCGCAGCCGGTGCCGCTCGGGGGCGAACTCGCCGGCCCTGTGGCGGCCGTCGGCGCCGGCGTCACCCGCTTCCGGCCCGGCGACCGTGTCACGGGGCTGTGCTTCGGCAACGGTTACGCCGACTTCGCGCTGCTGCACGAGGCCATGGCCTCCCCGGTCCCCGACGGGGCCTCGGCGGTCGACGCGGTCGCCCTGGTCCGCAGCGGGCTGGTCGCGCTCGGCGCGCTGGAGGCGGCGCACCCCGAGCCGGGAGAGACGGCGCTGATCACGGCGGCGGCGAGCGGGGTCGGCCACCTCGCCGTGCAGCTCGCACGGGCCCGGGGCGCGGCCAGGGTCGTGGGCGCGGTCTCCGACCCGGCCAAGGCGGCCTTCGTGCGCGCGCTCGGCGCCGACGCCACCGCCCTCTACACGGACGGCAGTTGGGGTGAACCCGTCGACTACGCCCTCGACGCGGTCGGCGGCGAGCTGCTCACCCCGGCGCTCGCCGCGCTGGCCCCGGGCGGGCGGCTGGTCGCGTACAGCTCGGGCGGCGGGACGATCGGGGCGTACGACCTTCTCGTGGGCGCCAAGTCCGTGACGGGCTTCCAGATGGCGCGGATCGCCCGTGAGCGCCCGGAGTTGTACGAGCGGTGGCGACGGGAACTGTGGCGGATGTTCGCGGACGGCACGCTTCGGCCCGTCGTGCACGGGGAGTTCGCCTTGGAGGACGCGGCGATGGCGCATGAGGTGATCGAGTCCCGGCGCAACCTCGGAAAGGTCGTACTCCGTCCGTGACAGGACACGCGCGGTACTTGTGACGCGCGAGGCGGGAACCACCGTCCGCGGACCGAAGGTCACCTTTCCTCGGCGGGCGGCAGCCGCTAACGTCGCGAACCGTGCCCGAGGACACACGATCACGACGGCGAACCGGCACCGGCGTCGGGCTACTGCTGACGCTGGTGCTCGGAGCCGTGCTGATCACGGCCCTCCCGGACGGCGACGGGCGGGACACCGGCGACTGCACACCGCTCACCGTCGGCTCCTGGTCGGCGGACGAACGGCTCACCGCCGAGTTCGCCCGCTACGGCGACGACGGCGCCCGCGGCGACGACTGGACCGGCGGCGACGGCACCCACTCGGTACGGCTGCCCGACGGACGGCTGCTGTGGCTGTTCTCCGACACCTACCTCGGCCAGGTGTACGGCCCGCCCAACCCGTTCGGGGAGTCCTACGCGTGGCGCGACGCCACCGCCCCGCTGGTGCGCAACTCTGCGGTGCTCATGCGCGGCGGCCGCCTGGAGGCCACCCTCCCGGCGCCGCTGTTCCCCGACCCCGCCCCGAACCAGTGGCGCTGGCCGGTCGCGGCCCGCGTCGAGCCCCGCTCCCCCGGCTCGGACGAACAGGTCGTGCGGGTGCTGCTGTGGGTGCGCACGGCGGGCCAGTACCCCTGGATCTACGGCGTCCCGACCGCCACCGAGGTCGCCACGCTCTCGCTGCCCGACCTGCGCGTCGAGTCGATCACGAAGGTTCTCGACGAGCAGCGGGTGAAGGACCCGTCCCGGCGGGTGCTGTTCGGGACCACGCTGGTCGAGGACGGCGAGTGGACGTACGTCTTCGGCGGCGACGACGGCCGGGCCGCGTCCCGGGCCGCGTCATCGGCGTACGTGGCCCGGGTGCCGAAGGGCGGGCTCGCCGAGCCGGGCGCCTGGGAGTACTGGGACGGCAAGGCCTGGACGACCGGTGCCCGCCCGCGCCCGGTGCTCGGGGACGGGCGGCGCACCGGGGTGGGCAGCGCCTTCTCGGTCGTACGGCAGGACGGGACGTACGTGCTGTTCACCATGGCCGCGGGGACGAAGGGGCTCGCGGCCGTGACCTCGTACTGGGCCTGTTCCCCCACCGGGCCGTGGCACGGCCCGGAGAAGGACTTCACCCCTCCCCTGCCCTCGGGCCAGGTCGCCGCCTACAACCCGCAGGCACACCTCGAACTGAGCGGCGGGGGACGGCTGGTGCTGAGCTACGACGTCAACTGGCTGGAGACGGCGGTCGCTTCGGCGGTCGCTCCGGCCCAGCTCAACCGGAACGTGTCGCTGTACCGACCGCGGTTCGTGACCCTGCGGCTGACTTCCGGCCGCTGACCTCCCCGGCCTCCTCCGCGACGGGGTCGTGCGAGCGGCGTTTGGCGATCACCGCGCAGACCATCAGCTGCATCTGGTGGAAGAGCATCAGCGGCAGCACGGCCAGCGAGGCGTGGGCGCCGAACAGGACGCTGGCCATGGGGAGTCCGGAGGCGAGGGACTTCTTGGAGCCGGCGAACTGGATGGCGATGCGGTCCTCGCGCCCGAAGCGGAGCCCCTTGGCGCCGTACCAGGTCAGGGCGAGCATCAGGGCGAGCAGGACGGCTTCCACGACCATGAGGCCGCCGAGCCTGAGCGGGCTCACCTGGTGCCAGATGCCCTGGACCATCCCCTCGCTGAACGCGGTGTAGACGACCAGCAGGATCGAGCCGCGGTCGACGAGGCCGAGGACCTTCTTGTGGCGGGTGATGAAGCCGCCGATCCAGCGGCGCAGCAACTGGCCCGCCAGGAACGGCACGAGCAGTTGGAGCACGATCTCCAGGAGCGAGTCGGCCGAGAACCCCCCGCTGCTGCCGAGCAGGGCGGCCGCGAGGAGCGGGGTGATGACGATGCCGACCAGGGAGGAGAAGGAGCCGGCGCAGATCGCGGCGGGCACGTTGCCGCGGGCGATCGAGGTGAAGGCGATCGAGGACTGGATGGTGGAGGGGACCAGGGTGAGGAAGAGCAGGCCCTGGTAGAGCGGGTCGGTCAGGAAGACCGGGACCAGTCCGCGGGCGGCGAGGCCCAGCAGCGGGAAGATCACGAACGTGCAGGCGAGGACCGTGACGTGCAGCCGCCAGTGCTTGAGGCCGTCCAGGGCCTCACGGGTGGACAGGCGGGCGCCGTACAGGAAGAAGAGGAAGGCGATCGCCGCCGTGGAGGCTCCGGAGGCCACGTCCGCGGTGGTCCCGCGTGCCGGTACGAGGGCCGCGAGGCCCACGGTGCCGAGCAGCAACAGGATGTACGGGTCGACCGGCATCCAGGCCGGCCACTTCAGGCGCTTCACGGTGCTCCACTTACTCGTGTTCGACGACGGCAGGGCCGTATGACGGGTACCTCCCCCGGGGCGGAAGGACCCCCTCCATCGTCCTCCTCCACCGCTTGATCGGGAATCCCGTATACCGCTCTGACTGTCATCACGTTCCGCGATAAGCTCCCCGGCATGTACGACCCGTCGCAGTTGCGTACGTTCCTGGCGGTGGCGCAGACCCTGAGCTTCACCCAGGCCGCCCGGCGGCTGGGGCTGCGCCAGTCGACCGTGAGCCAGCACGTACGGCGCCTGGAGGAGGCCGCGGGCCGGCAGCTGTTCACCCGGGACACCCATTCCGTGGAGCTGACGGAGGACGGCGAGGCGATGCTGGGGTTCGCGCGGCGGATCCTGGAGGTGCACGACCAGGCGACGGCGTTCTTCACGGGCACGCGGCTGCGGGGGCGGCTGCGGTTCGGGGCGTCGGAGGACTTCGTCCTCACCCGGCTGCCGGAGATCCTGGAGGGCTTCCGGTACGACCATCCCGAGGTGGACCTGGAGCTGACGGTGGAGCTGTCGGGCACCCTGCACGAGCAGCTGGCCGCCGGGAAGCTGGACCTGGTGCTGGCCAAGCGGCGGCCCGAGGACCCCCGGGGCGAGCTGGTGTGGCACGACCGGCTGGTCTGGATCGGCGCCGAGCGGCTCCGTCTGGACGCGGACCGTCCGGTGCCGCTGATCGTCTATCCGCCGCCGGGGATCACCCGGACGCTGGCCCTGGAGGCGCTGGAGCGGCAGGGGCGGGAGTGGCGGATCGTGTGCACCAGCGGGAGTCTCAACGGGCTGATCGCCGCCGCGCGGGCCGGGCTGGGGGTGATGGCGCACTCCCGGGGGCTGGTGCCGCCGGGGCTGGTGCGGGTGCCCGACCGGTCCGGGCTGCCGGAGCTGGGGCGGGTGGACTTCGTACTGGTCCACGGCCGTCGCCGGACGGCCGCGCAGGGGGCGGCCGAAGCGCTCGCCGCCGCGGTCCTGGCGGGCGGGGACCGGCTGCACCGGCAGTGAGGCCCCCGACCCAGGTGACGAAATCCGGGCGGACGGCGCTGAGGCAAGAGAGGACGGCACCTCGCGGGCAACCGCTTCACCAAGGCCGCGAGCCGTAACCAGGACGTACAGATTCAGTGGAGATTGCGGGTCCGGAAACGTGCTCGGCCGTCAGTTTTCTGTCCGACCCTTCCCCATGTGAGGGTATTTTCCGGTACTGACCAGGCCATACATGAGCATCGCTCGGCTTCGGCCCCTCTCCCGCCGGATGTCGGGGTGGGGTAGCTTTCACGGCGCTGTGCGGAGCTTCACAGGGCGCCAGGGAGAGCGGGGAGCGGGGTTTGCGCGAGTTCACCAACCCTCCGTTGGCGTTGGCACCCCCGGTGGGCGGACTGGCCGACGTCGTCTTCGAGCATGCCCAGAACGACCCCGCGCACATCGCCCTCGGCCGCAAGGACGAGAAGGGACAGTGGCGGGACGTGACGTCCGCGGAGTTCCGCGACGAGGTCCTGGCCCTCGCCAAGGGACTGCTCGCCCAGGGCATCCGCTTCGGTGACCGGGTCGCGATCATGTCCCGTACCCGCTACGAGTGGACGCTGTTCGACTTCGCCCTGTGGACGATCGGCGCGCAGGTGGTGCCGGTCTACCCGACCTCCTCCGCCGAGCAGTGCTTCTGGGCGCTGTACGACTCCGAGTGCACGGCCGCGATCGTGGAGCACGAGGACCACGCGATGACGATCGCCACCGTCATCGACCGGCTGCCGCGGCTGCACCGGCTGTGGCAGCTGGACTCCGGCGCGGTGCGGGAGCTGTACGACGCGGGCGCCGCCATCGAGGACGAGGTGGTGCACCGCCACCGGCAGGCCGTGACCCCGGACTCGGTCGCGACGATCATCTACACCTCGGGCACCACCGGCCGCCCCAAGGGCTGTGTGATCACCCACGGCAACTTCATGTACGAGGCGGACACCGTCATCGAGCGCTGGGAGCCGGTGTTCCACTCCAAGAAGGGCGACGAGGCGGCGACCCTGCTGTTCCTGCCGCTCGCGCACGTCTTCGGGCGGATGGTGCAGGTCGCCGCGATCCGTGGCCGGGTCCGCTTCGGCCACCAGCCGCAGATGAACGCGGCGGCCCTGCTGCCCGACCTCGCCGCGTTCAAGCCGACGTTCTTCCTCGGGGTGCCGTACATCTTCGAGAAGGTCTTCAACGCCTCCCGCCGCAAGGCCGAGAAGGAGGGCAAGGCCGGCCCGTTCGAGAAGGCCGTCGACGTGGCGGTGAAGTACGCGGAAGCCATGGAGGCCAAGGCCTGGGACATCGGGCCCGGCCCGTCGGCGGGCCTGCGGATGCAGCACCAGCTCTTCGACAAGCTCGTCTACTCCAAGATGCGGGCGGCCATGGGCGGCCGCATCAAGCAGGCCATGACCGGCGGTTCGGCCATGGACCGCAAGCTGGGACTCTTCTTCGCCGGCGCGGGCGTGCACATCTACGAGGGGTACGGCCTCACCGAGACGACCGCGGCGGCGACCGCCAACCCGCCCGAGCGCACCCGCTACGGCACGGTCGGCCAGCCCATCCCCGGCATGACCGTGCACATCGCGGACGACGGCGAGATCTGGCTGTACGGCCCCAACGTCTTCCACGGCTACCTCAACAACGAGAAGGCCACCGACGAGTCCCTGCACGACGGCTGGCTGGCCACCGGGGACCTCGGCTCCCTCGACCAGGACGGCTATCTCACCATCACCGGCCGCAAGAAGGAGATCCTCGTCACCTCCGGCGGCAAGAGCGTCTCCCCCGGCGTGCTGGAGGAGCGGGTGCGCGACCACCCCTTGGTCTCGCAGTGCATCGTCGTGGGCAACGACCGCCCCTACATCGCCGCCCTGGTCACCCTCGACCAGGAGGCCGTCGAGCACTGGCTGGGGATGCGCGACAAGCCCCGGATGTCCCCCGCCGAGCTGGTGCGCGACGCCGACCTGGAGACCGAGGTGCGGCGCGCGGTGGTCGCCGCCAACACCCTGGTCTCGCAGGCCGAGTCGATCCGCACGTTCCGTATCCTCGCCCAGCCCTTCACCGAGGAGCACGGACTGCTGACGCCGTCACTGAAGCTGAAGCGCAAGGCGATCGAGACGGCGTACGCGGGCGAGGTCGACGCCCTGTACCGGGCCTGACACCCGTGTCACGGCCTGTCAGCTGATCGTCACGCGGAAGATCTTGTCCGATCCGTCCGCCGCTCCTCCGTTGTTGTCGCAGTTGGTGGTCGACAGCCACAGCTGGTCGGCGCCCGGGACCTTGGTGACCGTGCGCAGCCGGCCGTAGGTTCCCACGTAGTACGCCGTCGGCGTGCCGACGCTCTCGTTGTCGCCGTTGATCGGGATCCGCCACAGCCGCTCACCGCGCAGGGAGGCCATGTAGACGACGTTGCGCACGATCGCGATGCCGCTCGGGGAGGCCTCCGAGACGTTCCAGGTGGCCTTCGGGTTGGTCATCCCCGCGGTGGAGCAGGTGCCCTCGCAGACCGGCCAGCCGTAGTTGGCGCCGGGCTTGATCAGGTTCAGTTCGTCCTTGGAGCTGTTGCCGAACTCCGCTTCCCACAGACGGCCGTTGCGGTCGAAGGCGAGGCCCTGCGGGTTGCGGTGGCCGAGGGAGTACACGTAGTTCCCGAAGGGGTTGCCGGGGGCCGGTTTCCCGTCCGTCGTCATGCGCAGGATCTTGCCGTTGAGGGAGCTCTTGTCCTGCGCCAGGTCGGGTGTCTGGGCCTCCCCGGTGGAGACGTAGAGGTAGCCGTCGGGGCCGAAGGCGAGGCGCCCGCCGTTGTGGTAGCGGTTCTTCTTGATGCCCTGCAGAAGGACCGTGTAGTCGCTCAGTGTGGTCCCGTCGTACGTCATGCGGACCACGCGGTTGCCCTCGGACGCGGTGTGCATGAAGTAGACGTGGTGGTTGGTCTCCCACTTCGGGTCGACGGCGACGCCGAGCAGTCCGCCCTCGCCGTTGGTAGTGACGGCGTTCGGGACGGTGCCGACCTGTGTCTTCGTGCCGTCCTTGGTGACCTTCCAGACCCGGAAGTCGTCGCGCTCGGTGACCAGCGCGCTCTTGCCGTCGGGCAGCCAGAAGACGCCCCAGGGGATGGTCCAGCCGGAGGAGAGGCCGGCGACGGAGGAGGGGACGCCGCCGTCGGTGGCACAGGCCTTGGTGGTGAAGGTGACCGTGTTGCTCGACGGGCTGACGTTGCCGGCCGCGTCACGGGCGACGACGTTCAGGCTGTACGGGCTGTTGCAGGCGAGCCCGGTCAGCGTGGTCGAGGTACCGGCGGTGACGGACGTGTAGACGGTGGTGTCACTGCGCACGTCGTAGCCGACGACCGCCCGGTTGTCGGTGGAGGCGCCCCAGCTCAGTGCGGCGCTGTTCGCCGTGACGTCCGCCGCGGACAGGGTGCCGGGTCTCGTCGGCGCGGTGGTGTCGGAGCTGGGCTTCGTGGTGCAGTCGACGACGGGGCTCGCCGGGGAGGTGTTGCCGGCCGCGTCACGGGCGATGACGGTGAGGTTGTAGGTGGTGCCGGGGGTGAGGCCGGTGAGTGCCTTGCCGGTCGAACCGCCGGGCGCCTCACCGATCTTGTTGCCGTGCTCGTAGAGGTCGTACGCCGTCACGCCCACGTTGTCGGTGGAGGCGCCCCAGGCCAAGGTGAGCCCGTCCTCGCCGATGTCGGAGCAACTGGGCTGCCCGGGACGGCTCGGGGCCTGGGAGTCGGTGGCCGCGCCGAGGCCGATGCGGTCGAGGTTGGGGCCTCCGGCGGCGGTGGTGGCGGTCGCGCGGATCTTGCCGGAGCCCGCGGTGAGCGGGACGTCGACGGTTTTGGTGGCCCAGGTGTTCCAGTCGGCGGTGGCCGGGAAGGAGACGGCCGACGCCACGACCGTGCCGTTCACGGAGATGTCGATGGGGCGGTCGGTCGCGGTCCCGTTGGCGTAGCGGAAGGTGACGGCCGAGGAGCCCGAGGAGGCGGCACTGACGGTGAACTCCACATAGGAGCCCTTGACGTTGGTGTAGTCGACGAAGCCGGTGCCCGTGTAGCCGGTGTGGTTGGTGGCCACCGTGCCCTGTACGACGGTCGCGTCCTCCGCCTGGTAGTCGGTGGCCGCGAGCGCGGTGGCCTGGCTCAGGCCGGTGAGGGGCAGGGCGAGGGCCGCGGCGAGGCCGTAGGGCAGAACTCTCTTGATTTTCACGGATGTTCCCTTCAGCCCGTGTACTGGGTGAAGACCTTGAGGTAGTCGTACGGCTGCTGCGTCACACCGCTGCAGGAGTCGCCGTCGGTGCCCGAGCCGCAGGGGCGGTCGCGGTTGACGGACCAGTAGGTGAGGCGCCCGATGTGGTGCTGCTGGGCGTAGGCGAGCATGGTCTTGAAGTCGGCGACCCTCACGCGCTCACCGGAGTCGTCCGTCGTGCCGTTCATCGACGACAGCCCGATGTGGGCGTAGGCGGTGGCGTCGCTGTAGCCGTACGCCGACTTGACCCGGGCCTTGAGGCCCTCCATGGCCTGCGTGGTCAGGGCTCCCATGTTCGTGGTGCCGCCGCCGAAGTCGAACGGCATGATGCACCACACGTCGTTCGCCAGACCGGAGTTCGCGGCCCGCTTGATCATGTCGACGCCGGTGGAGTCGGGACCGCTGGTGGTGGTGCCGAAGGTGATGACGGTCTTCAGGCCGGGGTTGTCGGCCTTCACCGTCTTCAGCGCGTCGACCACGCGCTGCCGCACCGTCGCGTTCGACCACTCGGTGTTCTCGATGTCGATGTCGAGGGCCTTCAGCTTGTAGGCGTTGATCACCTTCTGGTAGGCGCCGGCGAGCGCCGAGGCGCTGGAGCACTTCTCGCCGAGCTTGTTCCCGCTCCAGCCGCCGACGGAGACCATGACGTCGCCGCCGGCGGATCTGATCGCGTCGATTCTCGACTGGTCGGTGCCGCCGGTCAGCGGGCGCGAGCCGTCCCACTTCGGGGTGCAGCCGCCGTCGGAGAGGATGAACGCGAGGGTGAACCACTTGACGCCCGTCGCCGACATCACCGAGGTGGGGTTCTGCGGGTTGCCCCAGCCGAGGTACTCGTAGGGGGCGACGGCCATGCCCGGTGAAGCGGCCGCGCTCTTGAGGGAGTTGACCGGCTTCACGCGGATCAGCCGGGTCTCGCCGGGACGCAGGGTCGCGCTGTAGGAGTCGGCGATCGCACCCTTGTGGGAGCCGGACCACAGGTCGGTGACGTCTCCGGAGCCGGTGAAGCCGATCTGGGACCAGTTCACGGCGACCGTCGCGTTGCCGGAGGTACCGGTGTTGAACAGGGCCACCACGTAGTGGCCGTCGCTCTCCTTCTTGCTCCAGACCTGCTTGACCCCGCTGTTCACGATCCGCTTGGCGGCGACCCCGTCCTGGTCGACCCCGATCAGCCGGTCGTTGGTCAGCATCGCCTTGTCGACCGGGTCGAGATCGGTCAGGTCGGTGCCGAGCAGGAGCGGCGAGGCGGCCATCGCCCAGAGGGTGAAGTGGGACCGGCGCTGGTCGGCGGTCAGGCCTGCCCGGTCGCCGTTGCCGACCTCCAGGGAGTCGAGGTCGTTCCAGCCGCCAGGACCGGCGTGCGGCTGCCAGGAGGCCGCGGTGTTGAAGCGGGAGGAGACGTGCGACCAGTCGGTGAGCGGATAGCCGCTGCCGTTGGCGCCGGGACCGCAGTAGCACTCCACGTCGCCCTGGGTGCGCCAGCTGTTCGCCAGCTTCTTCCAGGTGGCGGCGTCCGCGATCGGAAGGTTGTTGGACAGCGCGAAGTTGACGGGCCGTCCGGTGGCGCGCAGCGCCTTGTCCCAGGCCTGGACGTCGGGGACGTCCAGGCTGCCCACTCCGTCGATCTTGAGGTAGTCGACTCCCCAGGAGGCGAACTGCCGCGCCCAGGAGTTCACGAACTCCTGCGCGCCGGGCTTCCCGTAGTCGATGTAGTACATGTTCTTGCAGTTGTAGTTCTTCTCCGTCTTCGAGGTGTCCGCGATGTCCTTCGCGTGGTACGAGGTCCCCTCGATCGGCGTGTTCTTGGTGACGGCGTTCTTGGCGATGCCGGGCGTCACGTAGAAGCCGAACTTCAGGCCCTTGGAGTGGATGTAGTCGGCCAACGCCTTGATGCCGGACGGGAACTTGGCGGTGTCGACGGCCCAGCGGCCGTAGGAGTCGACGACGAAGCCGTTGTCGTCGCACTTCTGCCAGAAGTCGTCGAGGTTGATGTAGACGAATCCGTGGTTCTTCAGCCCGCTGGAGACGAGCGCGTCGGCCTGGGCCTTGATCTTCGCCTCGGTCGGCGAGCGGCGGACGAAACTCCAGCTGCTCCAACCCATCGCGGGCCGGACGGACTGGCCGTTGTCGGAGGCGGCGGCCGGGTGGGCGCCCGCCAGCAGCGGGACGGCCGAGGCGATCAGCAGCCCGACCAGGGCCACGATCAGTGATCTGACACGGGTGACACGGGTGATGCCTGTCATGACTGTCCCCTCTTCGCGGGAGTCGCGTACGAGGTGCCGATCCACGCCTCGTCGATCCGCAGGCGCTGGTAGCGGGTCGTGTCGGTGGAGGCGGCCCAGGTGGAGTCGATCTCGAGGCGGACGTACCGGGCGTTGGCGGCGGTCAGGTCGATGCCCTGGATGCCGCGGCGGCTCGGCAGCTGACCGGTCTTCACCGGGTTGCCCCAGGTCGAGCCGTCGGCGCTCAGGTAGACCTTGTAGTCCTTGATCCGCGCCGACTGCTCGGTGTCCGAGCGGGCGTAGGCGACGGAGTCCTCGCGCTGGTTGAGCCCGAGGTACTGGACCTTCTTCGCGCTGCCGAGGTCGAAGGTGAGGCTGACGGGCAGGGTCTTGTTGCTGTCCCAGTAGGTGCGGTAGTCACCGTCTCCGGCGGCCGAGCCCGCGTGGCCGCTCGCCGAGGCGCTCGCGCTCACCTTGACGCCGGTGAGGATGCCCTGGCGGCCGGCCGTGGTGACCTTGAACACCGTGTCGTACGGGTCCCAGGCACCGAGACCGGTCAGGGTGAGTACACCACCCGACTGCGACCACGAAACCGCCGCGCCAGTACGGAGGTTGGTGACCGACGCGATGCGGTAGCCGTTGTCGCGGATGCGCAGGGTGCCGGTGCTGGGCGGGGTCAGGACGTGGATGTACTGGCGGTCGGGGTCGGTCTTGCTGATCGTGGTCACGCCGTGCGCGCCGTCGTTCCAGAAACCGGGTTTGAGGCCGCCGTACATGTAGCCCCCGCCCTCGGTTCCGTGCAGTGACTCCCAGATGGGGCCGAGGTAGGAGTTCGCGAAGGTGTTGAAGGCGGCCTGGTTCGCCGGGAACGTGCCGTTGACCTGGGCGGTCTCGGCCATCAGCGCCTTCACTGACGAGCCGGTGTTAGTGACGAGGCGGCCGATGGTGAGCATCTTGTCGACCGACGGGTCGGAGCCGTCGTACCACCAGGCGCCGGTGGAGGGCAGCTTGAAGTCGGCTTCGGTGAGGCGGGGTTGGGGCGTGTAGACCGCCTGCGGGTAGTCGTACCCGGGCGTCATCCCCGTCTTCTGCTCATTGCTGATCATGTCCATGATCGGCGTGTCTTCGTTGTTGTTGCTGAGCGTGTAGTTCGGGCGCTTCTCGTAGATCTGCTGGTAGAGGTCGTGGCTCTCCCAGTAGGCGTTGTCGTTGTCGATCCAGAAGCCGCCGAGGTCGGGGTAGCGGTTCATGACCTCGAAGAAGTTGTCGTAACTGAACTGTCCGAAGCCGTCGTTGGTGGTCAGGTCGACGTTCTTGCCCTTGTAGGCGGAGTAGGCGGCCGAGTCGAGCCACTCGTGGCCGCCCTCGGCGTGCCACTGAGGGTCGTCGGTCATGTAGAGGATGACCTTCAGGCCCTTGGCCTTCGCGGCGGTGATCAGTTCACCCAGGAAGTCCCGCTTGGTGGAGCAGGAGCCGGGGATCTTCGACGGCCAGGCGCGGGCGTAACCGAGGCGGCTGTGGAAGGAGGCGAGGACGAGGTACTGCGTGTGCAGCTTCTGGGCCTCCTTCACCCAGTAGTCGGCGTTCCAGCCGCCGTTCGTGACGTCGTCCTCCCAGGCGGTGCAGCTGGTGTGGGCGGGCGCGGTGCGCAGGCCCCAGTGCAGGAAGAGGCCGCCGACGGAGGCGCGAAGGAAGTCCTGGCGGGGGTTGTCCAGGTCGAGGGGCTTGACCGCCGTACGGTCGGGGGGCCTGACCGCCGTACCGCAGTCCTGGCTTCCCGAGACGCGCAGGGCACCACCGGACGTGCTGTGGCTGTCTGCGAGGCAGGCGCCGGTGACGTCCTGAAAGCCCACGTCGAACGGGGAGTTGTTGCCCTTCTGTGCGGTGAACCGGGTGAGCCGGACGCCGTCGGCCGCGTTGGCGATGAACGCGGGCCGGCCGTCGTTCGAGGCGAACTTCACCGAGCTGTCGGTGAACTGGACGCCGTCGGCCGCGTTGGCGATGAACGCGGGCCGGCCGTCGTTCGAGGCGAACTTCACCGAGCTGTCGGTGAACTGGACGTTGTCGGCGTTGTGCAGGTACCAGCCGTAGGCGGGCCGGGTGCCGATGGTCTTGGGGTTGTAGTCGGTCGAGTCGTTGCTCGGCACGCCCGTGGACATGGTGCCGTTGCCGCCGGGGACCGTGATGTCGACGTCGGCGAACGTCACGCCGTTGATGCGGTGGCCGGACTCGCCCCACAGGGTCGGGCTGAAGGAGGGGCTGTTGCCGGTCGCCGTGACGTGGTCGTAGGTGACGTCGCTGATCGATCCGACCCCGGGGCTGTTGCCGCACCGCTTCCGGGTGCCGATCTTCTGCATGATCGGCGAGTGGACGTTCGTCATTGTGATGTCGCGGTAGTGGACGTCGGAGATCTTCGAGCCGTCCATCGAGACCATGCCGAGGCCGGACTTGTCGGCGCCGTCGATACGGATGTTCTCGAACCGGTAGTCCGAGAAGTCGCCGCAGGTCTCCGAGCCGAACATGAGGGCGTTGCAGCAACGGGCGGACAGGAAGCTGTCGTTGACGCGGACATGGCCGTTGGGGAGCTTGGCGCCTAGGGCGTAGTCGCTCTTGAAGACCAGGGCGTCGTCGTTGGCCCTGATGTTCGCGTTCGTCACCGTGACGTTCGTCGTGGAGATGATGTTCCAGCCGTCGCGGTCACTCGCGGTGTCGATGGTCAGGTGGTCCGACGTCACGTTCTTGCAGCCGTTGACGAGCGCCGCGAAGTGGCCGCCGCGGCGGAGGGTGAGGCCGCCGCCGATCGTGAGTCCGTCGCACCGGGTCAGCGAGATGGTCTTGTCGGCCTCGCCGGACTTCGGGTTGCCGGTGATCAGGTTGCCCAGGCCGTCGATGACTCCCTGGCCGACGAAGCCGATGTCGGTCAGCCTGTCGCCGTAGATCATCGCGTCGCGGAAGTGGCTGTGCCCGTAGTCCTGGTAGTCGTCGTACGGGTTGGACTCGGCCTTGTCGTAGGTGTCGGCGCTGGAGCCCTGGAGGGTGGCGCCCTTGTCGAGCCGGAGCGTCACATGGCTCTTCATGTGGAGGGTGTTCTTGGATTTGTAGTCACCGGGCGGGAAGCGGACGACTCCGCCGCCCGAACCCGAACTCGCCGCGCTGATCGCCTTGTCGATGGCCGGGCTGTCGTTGGCGGAGCCGTCTCCCTCGGCGCCGTAGTCGCGTACGTCGAGGACGGTGGCGGCTCGGGGTGACTCCTGCGGGGTGGCCGGGGCCGCCGGGTGGCTGAGTCCGAGGACGACGGCGACGACGAAGAGGACGATCGCCGCCGCTCGGGAGCGTGGGGCAGTGGGGGGTTTCAAGATGACGGCTCCTCAGACCAGTTGGTAGCCGCGGAGGTTGCTGAGCAGCAGGTAGGTGTTATGCAGGGAGCCGGAGGTGTCGCCGAGGGAGCGGTAGATGCCCCACTTCGGGCGGACCCGGTCGGCCAGGAAGGTGTCGACGCCGGTCTTCGACGCGTCGATGACGGTCGAGCCACCGGACGTGAGGATCCAGCGGACCGAACCCGCCGAGCCGTCGCCGACCTTGATCTGGAAGTCGACGTCGGTCCACTTGTCGTGCAGCGGGTCCAGGTCGGTGCGGCCGACGAGGATGTCGTCGACGGCGAGTTTCAGCTCGATGGTCTGCTTGCCGTTCACCCGGCGCAGGGACTGCACGACGATCGGCGAGGTGCCGTTGCCGGGCTGCTTCATCTGCATGATGTGGGTGAAGGTGGTGGTCGCCTTCAGGGAGCTCGGGATGTACATCGAGTAGGTGACCCGCCAGATCTGGCCCTTCGTCCACTTCAGGTAGTTGCTTCCGCTGCCGTTGCGCAGCCCGGTGACCTCCTGGCGCTGGCGGTCGGTCGAGGTGTCGCGGTCGACGGTGTGCATGTCGAAGCGCCAGTTGTCGCCGGTGGTGTAGATGTGCGGCTGTCCGGCGGGGTGCGAGTCGGCGCGGTCGTCCTCGACCGTCTCGAAGGCGCCGAGGCCGTCGCCGCTCGCGGAGGGGGCCCACTTCTGCTGCCAGGAGGCGGCGTGGGCGGTGGTCGCCGCCGGCAGTCCGACCGCGGCCGCCGTGGCACCGCCGAGCGCGGCGCCCAGCAACGACCTTCTGGATGTGTTCATGACACTAATCACCTCGCAGTTGTTCGTTCATGATCAAGAAGGCGCCCAGGCCGTGGAAGTCATTGGTGGCCCGGTCGCGGGCGATGTAGTACGCGTAGTCGCCGACGTTGGTACCGACGGAGATGTCGGCGAGGTTCGTGCGCCCGTCGGAGCCGATCGAGAGCTTGGCGAGCACGCCCTGGTAGCCGCGGTGTGCGACGGCCTTGAAATGCTGGTCCAGGTATCCCTGCTGGGCGCCGCGCGAGAGGGCGTAGGTGAACATGCTGGAGCAGGACGTCTCGGTCCAGTTGTCGCCGCGGGCGCTCTTGTCGATCACCTGGAACCAGCGGCCGGTCGCCGGGTCCTGGTACTTCTCCAGGCCGGCCGCCAGCTTGCGGAAGACGCCGAGCAGTTGGGCCCGGCGCGGGTGGTTCTGCGAAATGCCGTCCAGCACGCCGACGATCGCCATGGAGTACCAGCCGACCGCACGGCACCAGTGCTCGGGGGCGAGCCCGGTGCGCGGGTCGGCCCAGCCGGCGCTCTTCGACTCGTCGTAGGCGTGCTCGAGCAGTCCGTTCGCGACCTGGAGGTGGCTTCCGTAGACGGCGAGCTGTTTCGCGGCCTCGTCGTCGGTGGACGAGCTGTCGCCGAACTCCTCTCCGTACTCGACGAGGAACGGGTTCACCATGTAGGCGCCGTCCGCCCAGAGCTGGTGGGCGCGGCTCGCGGTGTCGGCGTGCCAGAAGCCGCCGTCGCTCGTACGGGGATAGGCGGCCAGACGGTCGACGATCTTCTTCGCCGCCTTGCGGTAGCGGTCCTGGCCCGTCTCGTGGTGCAGGATCACCAGGAGCCGGCCGGCCTGCATGCTGTCCAGGCTGTTGAAGGACTGGCCGATCGAGCCGTCGCTCTTCACGAAGCGGTCGACGTAGTCCTTGATGTAGGCCAGGTAGCGGGTGTCATGGGTACGCTCGTACGCGAGGTACTGGCCGTAGAGGTAGAGGCCGACCGGGTAGGACCAGCCACCGATACTGCTCGGGGTGTAGCGGGCCATGGTCGAATCGACCATGGCCACGGACCAGTCCCGGTCCGCGGACGGGCCGATCGGGGAGCCGGCGGGCGGGGGTGCGGCGGCCGGCAGGGTGACCAGGGTCGCGGCGGCCAGCGCAAGGGTCGTTGCAGCCGTGCGAAGACGACGGCGTCTCATGTTCCTCCCTCTCCGTGAGCCAGGAGACACAGACACGGAAACATCGGATGAAAGCCATGGGGAGATTCACATCCATGAACTGAGTTCAGGATTCCGCCCTTTGGCGCGATCCAGAGTCGCGGCAGGACCGTCGACGGTCAATGGTCTGTACCGAAGAGGTCGGATGCATTTCCGGCCAATTTCAGCCATCGCCCACTGACTGGCGGGTCAGTTCGGACGGATTCTATGGTCAGGAATGCATCACGGCTCGTGATCGTTGACGATAGGAGTGCCATCTGACGACAACCGTAAGGATCGAGAGCTCGTGAGCAGCAAGGTCCCCCCGATCACCCTCAACAACGGCGTCGAGATGCCCCAGCTGGGTTTCGGCGTCTGGCAGGTTCCGGACGACGAGGCCGAGCGCGCCGTCGCCACGGCGCTCGAGGCCGGGTACCGCAGCATCGACACAGCGGCGATCTACGGCAATGAAGAGGGCACCGGAAAGGCGATCGCCTCCTCCGGAGTGGCCCGCGAGGACCTCTTCGTCACCACCAAGCTCTGGAACAGCGACCAGGGTTACGACGCGACCCTGCGCGCCTTCGACACCTCGCTGGACAAGCTCGGCCTGGACTACGTGGACCTGTACCTGATCCACTGGCCCACGCCGGCCCGCGACCTGTACGTCGACACCTACAAGGCGTTCGAGAAGCTGCACGCGGACGGCCGGATCCGGGCCATCGGTGTCTCCAACTTCGAACCCGACCACCTGGAGCGGCTGATCGCCGAGACGTCCGTCGTCCCGGCCGTCGACCAGATCGAGCTGCACCCGCACCTGCAGCAGCGCGCGGCCCGCGAGTACCACGCGGAGCAGGGCATCGCCACCGAGGCCTGGTCGCCGCTCGGCTCCGGCAAGGGCCTCCTGGAGGTCCCGGCCGTCGTGGCCATCGCCCGCAAGCACGACCGCACCCCGGCCCAGATCGTGCTGCGCTGGCACCTCCAGCTCGGCAATGTCGTGATCCCGAAGTCCGTGACACCGTCCCGGATCAAGGAGAACATCGAGGTCTTCGACTTCAGCCTGGACACCGAGGACCTGGCGGCGATCAGCGCGCTCGACGAGGACCGGCGCCTGGGCCCGGACCCGTCGACGTTCAACGCCGCCTGACAACACAGCGGTTCGGCCGGCGGTGGGCCCCCCGGTCGGCGGGGGCCCGCCGCGGGCCTCGAGCGGCCCGCCGGCCAGCGTCAGCAGGGCCGGCGCGCCAGGGGGGGCCGGCGCTCG
>NZ_JBHVYZ010000062.1:0-51930 GCF_042880295.1 Streptomyces sp. NPDC058307 | reverse complement strand
GCCCGGGCGTCCCGGGTGCCCGAGGCACCCGGGACGCCAAGTCACTGCCTGCTCGGCGAGGGACGTCAGTGGTTGAGGCCGAGGTTGCCGAAGGCGGGGTTCAGCACGCCGATGACGTTCACGCTGTTGCCGACCGCGTTCACCGGGACGTGCACCGGGGCCTGGATGAGGTTGCCCGAGACGACGCCGGGCGAGCCCACGGCCTTGCCGTCGGCGTGCGCGTCGGTGGCGGAGGCCATACCGGCACCGGCGGCGACCAGCCCGCCGGCCACCATCGTCACGGCCGCTACCTTCTTCAGGTTCTTCACTTCTAAGCCCTCCTAGCGATTACCGCGGCAGTCGCCGCAGCACGCACTGAAGAACGGCGGACGCCTGCGAAGGATGCGCCATTCGGGGGACATTCCCACGACGGTATGAATCTCACTCCGGAGCGGAACCCTCCGTATTGCCGTGCGCCTCGGGATCAACCGACCAATCCATGACGAACCGCCCACAGCGCCGCCTGAGTCCGGTCCGCCAGGTCGAGTTTCATCAGGATGTTCGAGACGTGGGTCTTGACGGTCTTCTCGGAGAGGACCAGAGCGCGGGCGATCTCCCGGTTGGAGCGGCCGTCCGAGATCAGTCCGAGTACCTCGCGCTCCCGCTCGGTGAGCGAACCACCCCTTCCCTGACCGGAGTTGTTCTCCTCCTGGGACAACAGGGCGCCCGCGACCTCGGGTTGGAGGAGAATGTGTCCGGCATGGACGGAACGGATGGCGCCGGCGAGGGCGTCCGGGTCGACGTCCTTGTAGACGTAACCGGCGGCGCCCGCGCGCAGGGCCGGAACCACCGTGCGCTGTTCGGTGAAGCTGGTGACGATCAGCACGCGCGCGGGGTTGTCCAGTTCGCGGAGTCGGCGCAGGGCCTCGATGCCGTCCATGCCCGGCATCTTGACGTCCATGAGGACGATGTCGGGCTTCAGTTCCTCCGCGCGCGCGACGCCCTCGGCGCCGTCGGCGGCCTCGCCCACTACCTCTATGTCGTCCTGCACTTCCAGGAAGGTGCGCAGCCCCCGGCGGACGACCTGGTGGTCGTCGACGAGCAGAACCCTGATCGCGTCAGCCACCGGGGACCTCCATCTCGATCGTGGTGCCCTTGCCGGGCGCCGATTCCACGGTCAGCGTGCCGCCGACCCCGCTGGTGCGGTCCCGCATGGAGACCAGGCCGAGATGGCGTCCCGCACGGCGGACCGCCTTCGGTTCGAAGCCGGAGCCGTCGTCCGTGACGCGCAGGACGGCTCCGCTGCCGCGCCGGTCCAGGGTCACGTCGACACGTTCGGCTCCGGAGTGCCGGAGCGCGTTGTGCAGGGCCTCCTGGGCGACGCGGAGCATGGCCTCCTCCTGGGCGGCGGGCAGTGCGCGGAAGTTGCGGGCGGCGAAGGTCACGCGCGCGGTGTGGGCACGGTCCAGGACCTGGATATGGGTGCGCAGCGTGGCGGTCAGGCCGTCCTCGTCCAAGGCGGCGGGGCGCAACTCGACCACGGCGGCGCGCAGTTCGTCGGTGGCCTCGGCCGCGAGCGTGGCGACCTGCTGCATCTCGTCCTTGGCGCGGGAGGGGTCGCGGTCGACGAGGGCGGCGGCGGCCTGGGCGGTCAGGCGCAGCGAGAAGAGCTTCTGGCTGACCGCGTCGTGCAGTTCGTGGGCGAGGCGGGAGCGCTCCTCGGCGATCGTGAGCTCCCGGCTGCGTTCGTAGAGGCGGGCGTTGGTAAGGGCGATGGCGGCGTGCTGGGCGAGGATCGAGAGCAGTTCCTCGTCCTCCTCGGTGAAGCCGCAGCCTCCTTCAGGCTCGGGGCAGTTCTTGTTCCTGTTCTTGTTGGCCAGGAAGAGCGCGCCGATGACCTCGTCGCCGTCGCGGATCGGCAGGCCCAGGAAGTCGACCATGTCGGGGTGGGCGGAGGGCCAGCCCTCGAAGCGGGGGTCCTTGCGGACGTCGGCGAGGCGTTCGGGGGTGGCCTCGTGGAGCATCGCGGCGAGGATGCCGTGCTGGCGCGGGAGGGGGCCGATGGCCTTCCACTGGGCGTCGCTGACACCGTCGACCACGAACTGGGCGAAGCCGCCGTGATCGTCCGGGACGCCGAGGGCGGCGTACTGGGCGTCGAGCAGCTCGCGGGCCGAGGCGACGATCGTCTTGAGGACGTCGCGCACCTCGAGGTGCCTGCTCATGGCCAGCAGCGCGGAACTCACCGCGGCGAGGCCGGACCGGGGGCCTTGACTCATGCCCTCAGCGTACGGGCGGGCTGTGACAGTGCGGATCGGACCTGTGACGGCTCCCCGCTAGGCCGGGCGACCTAGGACGAAGGGCCGCACCCTTCTGCGGCCCGCGTCCGAGGCGACGGGGAGGAGGCCGTTCCTACGTTGGGGGCACGCCGATCAGGAGGCGTGGAGGACGAGGGGACGTGTGTCATGCCGGTAGCGATCATCACGGGGGCCTCGAAGGGGCTGGGTCGGGCGCTCGCCGAGGCGCTGGCCGCGCGGGGCTGGGACCTGGTGCTCGACGCGAGGACGGCCGAGGTGCTGAAGGAGACGGCGGCCGTGGTCGCCGGGTACGGGACCCGGGTGACGGCGCTGCCCGGGGACGTCACGGATCCGGCGCACCGCTCCGAGCTGGTGGCGGCGGCCCGGAAGCTCGGCGGCGTCGACCTGCTGGTGAACAACGCGAGCGCGCTGGGCGTCGAGCCGCTGGCGCGCCTTGAGGAGCTGCCCCTGGACGGGCTGCGCCGCGCGCTGGAGGTGAACGTGGTGGCCGCGCTGGGCCTGGTCCAGGAGGCGCTGCCGCTGTTGCGGGCGTCGGGGGCCGGCACGGTGATCGCGGTGAGTTCGGACGCCGCCGCCGAGGCGTACGAGACCTGGGGCGGCTACGGGGCGTCGAAGGCCGCCCTGGACCACCTCGCGGCGGTGCTCGGCGAGGAGGAGCCGCGGCTGCGGGTCTGGGCCGTCGATCCCGGGGACATGGCGACCGACCTGTACGCGGCGGCCGTACCGGACGACGAGGACCCGCGGCCGGAGCCGGCGAGTGTGGTGCCGGCGTTCCTGCGGCTGCTGGACGAGCGGCCGGTGAGCGGGCGGTACGGGGCTCCCTCGCTGGTGGAGGGGCGATGACACCCACCGTGCGCGTACCGGAGGAGTCGGCGCGGATGCCCGCCGAACACCACAGGACTGGGCTCGACCGGGCACAGGCCGCCGGAAGCGCCGCCGGCCGGCGGCCCGCTCACGCGACGGCGAGACGACCGAGGACACCCTCCGGACGGCCCGTACGCGGGCGGTACACGCCTGCCTCGTTGCTGGAGGGGCCATGACACTCGCCGTGCGTGTACCGGAGGAGCTGTCGGCGCGGGTGCCGGCCGAGCAGCGCGGGCCCGGGCTCGACCGGGGTGCCGTACGGCTGCTGGTGTCGCGGGGGACCGCGGTGTCGCACCACTCGTTCGGGGAGCTTCCGCGGTTGTTGCGGGCCGGGGACCTGCTGGTTGTGAACACCTCCCCCACGCTGGCCGCGGCCGTCGACGGTCGGATCGGGCACACGCGTGTGGTGGTGCACTTCTCCACACGCGGGGACGACGGCCGGTGGGCGGTGGAGCTGCGGGAGCCCGACGGGAAGGGCACTACGCGTGCGCGTGCGCGTGGACCAGCGGGGACGGAGGTGCGGTTGCCCGGGGGCCTGCGGCTGGTGCTGGAGGGCGCGGTGAGCGGGCGGCTGTGGTGGGCGCGGGTGTGTGGCGGGGAGGTCCTCGGGCTACTGCGGGAGCACGGGCGGCCCATTCGGTACTCCTACACGGAGCGGGACCAGCCGTTGTCCGTGTACCAGACGGTGTTCGCGCTGCCGTCGCCCGACGGGTCGGGCAGTGCGGAGATGCCGAGTGCGGCACGGCCCTTCACCGCGCGGCTGGTGGCGGAGCTGGTGAGCCGGGGTGTGCAGTTCGCGCCGGTCACGCTGCACACGGGCGTGGCCTCGGCGGAGGCGCACGAGCCGCCGTATCCGGAGCGGTTCTCGGTGCCGGAGGCCTCCGCGCGGCTGATCAACACGGTGCGGGCCGGGGACGGCAGGGTGGTGGCTGTCGGGACGACGGCCGTGCGGGCCGTGGAGTCGGCTGCCGGGGCGGACGGGGTCGTACGCGCGCGTGAGGGGTGGACGGATCTCGTCGTGACCCCGGAGCGCGGGGTGCGGGTGGTGGACGGACTGCTGACCGGGCTGCACGAGCCGGAGGCCTCGCACCTGCTGATGCTGGAGGCGGTCGCGGGGCGGGCGGCGATCGACCGGGGCTACGAGGAGGCCCTGCGCCGGCGCTACCTGTGGCACGAGTTCGGGGACGTGCATCTGCTTCTCCCCGACGAGCACCCTCACGCACAGCATTGCGGCCGCAACTGCTGGTGAGAACGCTGTGCGGGCGATGTGAGCCCGCACATAGGGCGCAGATCACGTACTAGGCGAAATAGGAGACAAAGGCTCCCGACATGAACGGGGCAGACGTGTTGGTCTGTCCCGTTTTGCCCTCCCCGGGTCCACTACCCGGGATCGTACGTCACACCTTTGCCCGGGTGTTTTGCGGCAGCTAAGAATGGCCAACGTCGCTCAGCGCCGTGGGTTCCGCCCGCGGCGTTTGTGCCGGAAGCACCCGTGTCCGACACCGGACAGCGAGCGACCTCCGCGCTATTCGAAGAGGTCCATTCCGCATGCCCAAGAACCCTTTCACCCGTCCTCACAGTCGCGTGCTGACCAAGCGCCACAAGATCGCTGTCGCCGGAGTCGCCACGCTCGGCGCCGCCGCCGTCGCCTTCAGCGCGGTTCCGGGCAACGCGGAGACCACGACGTCCGAGGCGGCCGTCTCGTCCGCCCCGGTGAAGTACTCCTCCGAGCAGTTCCAGGGCCTCCAGGCGGACGTCAAGGAACAGCTCGCCGCCAAGGCCCTGCAGGGCAAGGCCGCCGAGGCGAAGGCCAAGGCCGAGGCCGAGGCCGCGGCGAAGGTCAAGGCGAAGGCCGCTGCGAAGGTCAAGGCGAAGGCCGCTGCAGCCGCGAAGAAGAAGGCCGCCGCCGCTGCCGCCGCCAAGAAGGCCGCGCATGCGCGCAAGGCCAAGGCCGCGAGCCGGGCCGCTCATCGCGCCAGGCTCAAGGCCGCGGTGCACAAGAGCTACGCCAACAACCTTGACGGCTGGATCAAGGAGTCCCTGGACATCATGAAGGCCAAGGGCATCCCGGGCAGCTACAACGGCCTGCACCGCAACATCATCCGGGAGTCCTCGGGCAACCCGAACGCGATCAACAACTGGGACATCAACGCCATCAACGGCATCCCGTCGAAGGGCCTGCTCCAGGTCATCCCGCCGACGTTCCGGGCGTACCACGTCCCGGGCACGTCCTGGAACATCTACGACCCGGTCGCCAACATCACCGCCGCCGCCAACTACGCGGCCGACAAGTACGGCTCGATGGACAACGTCAACAGCGCGTACTGAGGTCGCGCGGACCTCTCGTACGCGAAAAGGGCGGCACCCGGTCGGGGTGCCGCCCTTCGCCGTCGTACGGCAGGGGTCACTTGCGCATGACCTCGGGCTCGTGGCGGCGCAGGAAGCGGGAGACGAGGAAGCCGCAGACGACGCCGATGGCGATCAGGGCGACCATGTTCAGGCCCCAGGTGGTGAGCGTGTGGTCCCACAGCGGGTCGGTCGTGTCACCCGGTTTGACGGGCGGGTTGACCTGGTTGAAGTCCAGCGTGGCGCCCGCGGCGGCGACCGCCCAGCGCGACGGCATCAGATACGAGAGTTCGTTGACGCCGACGGTGCCGTGCAGGGTGAACAGGCAGCCGGTGAAGACGACCTGGACGATCGCGAACATGACCAGCAGCGGCATGGTCTTCTCGGACGTCTTCACCAGTGCGGAGATGATCAGCCCGAACATCATCGAGGTGAACCCGAGCCCCATGATCGGCAGCGTCAGCTCCGCGAGGGTGGCGCTGCCGAGGACCAGCCCTTCCTTCGGCAGCCCGCGGGTGGCGAAGCCGATGACGCCGACCATCAGCCCCTGCAGGATGGTGATCGCGCCCAGTACGACCACCTTGGACATCAGGTACGCGGAGCGGGACAGACCGGTGGCGCGCTCCCGCTCGTAGATCACCCGTTCCTTGATCAGTTCACGGACGGAATTCGCCGCGCCGGCGAAGCACGCGCCGACCGCGAGGATCAGCAGGACGGTGGTGGCCGTGCTGTTCGGCTCGGGGAGCCTGGTCCTCGGGTCGACCGGCTTGGGCAGCAGGTTGTCGCCGAAGTCGATGAGCAGGCTGACCGAGCCCAGGACGAGCGGCAGGATCACCGTCAGCGCCAGGAAGCCCTTGTCGGACGCGATGACCGACACATAGCGGCGCACGAGTGTCGCGAACTGGCCCGTCCAGCGCTGTGGCTTCGGCGGCTTCATGCCCTGCATCGGAGGCGTCTGTACGGACTGCGGCGCAACGGCGTCTATGTCCGCGGCGTACATCTGGTAGTGCTGCGAGCCCTTCCAGCGGCCGGCCCAGTCGTAGTCGCGGTAGTTCTCGAAGGAGGAGAAGACGTCGGCCCAGGTGTCGTAGCCGAAGAAGTTCAGTGCCTCCTCGGGCGGCCCGAAGTAGGCGACCGCGCCGCCCGGGGCCATCACCAGGAGCTTGTCGCACAGGGCCAGCTCGGCCACGGAATGGGTGACCACGAGGACCGTACGGCCGTCGTCGGCGAGGCCGCGCAGCAGTTGCATGACATCGCGGTCCATGCCCGGGTCGAGGCCGGAGGTCGGCTCGTCGAGGAAGATCAGGGACGGCTTGGTGAGCAGCTCCAGGGCCACCGAGACACGCTTGCGCTGACCGCCGGAGAGGGAGGTGACCTTCTTCTCCTTGTGGATGTCGAGCTTCAGCTCGCGCAGCACCTCGTCTATGCGCGACTCGCGCTCGGCGCCGGTGGTGTCGGCCGGGAAGCGGAGTTTCGCCGCGTATTTGAGGGCCTTCCTGACGGTCAGCTCCTTGTGCAGGATGTCGTCCTGCGGGACCAGACCGATGCGCTGGCGCAGCTCGGCGAACTGCTTGTAGAGGTTGCGGTTGTCGTAGAGGACGTCGCCCTGGTTGGCGGGCCGGTAGCCGGTCAGCGCCTTGAGCAGGGTCGACTTGCCGGAACCGGACGGTCCGATGACCGCGATCAGGGACTTCTCCGGCACGCCGAAGGAGACGTCCTTGAGGATCTGCTTGCCGCCGTCGACCGTGACGGTCAGATGGCGCGCGGAGAACGTCACCTCACCGGTGTCGACGAACTCCTCCAGACGGTCGCCGACGATCCGGAACGTGGAGTGGCCGACGCCGACGATGTCGCTCGGGCCGAGCAGCGTGGAGCCGCCCTTGGGGATCGGCTGACCATTGACGTACGTGCCGTTGTGGGAGCCCAGGTCGCGGATCTCCATGCGGCCGTCGGGCATCGAGTGGAATTCGGCGTGGTTGCGGGAGACCTGCAGGTCGGAGACGACCAGGTCGTTCTCCAGGGCACGGCCGATGCGCATGATGCGCCCGATGGTGAACTGGTGGAACGTGGTCGGGCTGCGGTCGCCGTAGACCGGCGGCGCGCCCGCGCTCCCGCTGCCCGCGCCGGGGTCCTGCTGCTGGTGCGGGATCTTCTGCGGCGGCTGGTGCGCGTGCGAGTACGGCTGCGGCTGCCGCTGAGGCTGTGGCCATCCGGAGTGCGAGGCCTCGGCCTGGGGTGCGGCCTGCCGAGGGGACTGGTGGGGGGCCTGACGGGGGGCCTCGTGGGGTGACGGTTGTGGTGTCTGTTGCGGGGCCTGCTGCGGTGTCTGCTGGGCCCAGCCGGGGTTCGCGCTCTGCGCGGCGTACGGCTGGGGCCGGGCCGTCGGGGCCGCGGTGCCGGAGAGGCTCAGCAGCGGGCCGTCGCTCGCGTTGCCGAGGTGGACGGCCGTCCCGGGGCCTATCTCCGTCTGATGGATCCGCTGACCGTGCACGAACGTGCCGTTGGTGCTGCTGTGGTCCTCGATGACCCAACCGCGCCCGTCCCAGCTGATCGTGGCGTGACGCCAGGACACCCTGGCGTCGTCGAACACGATGTCCCCCTGCGGATCGCGTCCGAGGCTGTACAACCTGGCCGGATCCAGCGTCCAGGTACGGCCGTTCGCTTCCAGTACGAGTTCCGGCACTCCAAGCCCCACTGAGTAGTCCCCCGAATTGCCCCCGTCACAGGGAGTGTAGGGATGTCGAACATCGTCGGGAACTATTTCAGGATCCCCCTCCTGACCGAAAGTCGAGCCCCGAGAACACCACGTTCGCGCGCTTCGGCCGGTTCCGTTGACGGGGTTGAAACCGACCCGGAGAGTGGGTAATCCACACGAGGGGGACAAGCGCGGCCTTGGCCGCGCCGCGGATCGGGGGGTCTGGCATGAGTGCGTCCATGAGCACAGAGGCCACGAAGCACGGTGTGCGGCTGCCGTGGTGGGACATCCTGCTGTCCGCGATGACGGCTGTGAGCTGGGCGTTGATCGGGATGGCAGGCGCCGCCGCGCTCGGTCTGCATCTGCTGGGGGCCGACTCCGCGGCCTCACTGGGTCCCATGACAGCGGCTGTTGTGGCTCTTGCGGCGGGTGGTTCGGTGACGCCGTCCGGTGACGTGTCCGCGTTCGGGCTGACGGGGGCGCAGGCGGCGACCGCCATCGAGATCACGCCACTGGGCGTCAGCCTGGTCGGTGCGGTGCTTTTGTCATGGTTCTTCCTGCGGTCCCTCCGGAGGGCCGGGGCGGTGATCGCGCCCTTGGAACTCCTCGCCCGAGCGGGCTCGGTGGTCGCGCTGTTCACCGCGATGATGGGCGGGCTGGCCTGGGCGGGGCACGACGTCATCACGATCGACGGGAGCGCGCTGGGGCTCGACAAGCTGCCCGGCGCGGGCGGTGGCGGCGGCGGTCTCGACATCCCCGGCCTTGGGGACGTCGGGGACATCGGCGGACTGCTGCCCGGTCGGGTCGGCGACCTCATCGACGCGAAGGCGGCGGTCGGCTTCACGGTGGACACCGCGCCGACGCTGCTCGGCGGACTCGGCTGGTCGGCCGGGATCTTGCTGGTCGCGCTGCTCGCGTCCCGCCGAACGCCGCTGCCGCGCGGCTGGGAGGCGGTCCACCGGGTCGTACGGCCGGCCGTGTCCGCCCTCGTGACGGTCCTGCTGGTCGCGGTGGCCGCGGGGCTCTCGGCGGCGGCGTACGCGGCGATCGGCGACGACCACCCCAAGCGGATCGCGGGAGCGGCGCTGCTCGGGGCGCCGAACGGGGTGTGGCTGGGCATCCCCGTCGGCCTCTTCGTCCCCTTCGACGGCCGCGCGACGGGCGTACTGACGAACTTCCTCCCGGATCCCCTGGACCGGCTGCTCACCTCCGACTCCGACCAGTCGGTGACGCTGGGACGCCTGGCGGAGCTGGACGGGCGGGTGTGGCTGCTGGGGGTGGCGGCGGCGCTGATGATGCTGCTGGCGGGGGTGCTCACCGCTGTGCGGACGCCGGTGATGGTCGCTGGGGCGGGGGATCCGGGAGCCCTCGGCTTCGCGGGGCGGTGTGCGCTGCGGCTGGGGGGCGCGACGGCGTTGGCGCTGCCGTTGCTCGCCTGGCTGACCGAGGTGTCGGTGGACGCCTCGCTGTCGGTGCTGGGGTTCGACGCGTTCGGCGCGGGGGTGCGGCTGCGGGGGCAACTCGGGATCGCGGTACTGCTCGGGGCGCTGTGGGGGGCGGGGGCGGGGGCCGCGGGGGCGTTGCTGGCGCGGGCGACGGGGGCGGCGGGGTCTCGTGCGGCGGGGTTGGCACGGGGTGACGTGGCGGGGGGTTCCGGTGTGGATGCGGGGGCGGTGGGGGTGCGCCCTGGAGTTGGGGTCGGACCTTATGCAGGTGGGGGCGGGGCTTACTGGGGCGAGAGTGCTCCCTACGCAGGTAGTGTCGGCGCGCGCGGGGATGAGGCCGGGATCTACGAGGGGGGCGCCGGGGCTGCCGGGGACGCCCCAGGAGGGTACGAGGGGGCCGGTGGTTCGTACGACGGCGCGTCGCGGTCGTACGAAGGCGGGGGGCGGTCCTACGACGGAGGTGTGCCAGGGACGGGCGGCGGCGGGGGACGGTCGTACGAGGAGACTGCGGCACGGACGGGCGACAGCGGAGGGCGGTCGTACGAGGAGACTGCGGCAGGGACGGGCGGCGGTGAAGCCGGGCCGTACGTGCCCGGTACGCCTTATCGGGCGCCCAATCCGGCTACGAACCCCTATCTGCGGGTGCCGGACGAGCTGCGGGGGCCGGAGGATGCGCGGCCTGGTGGTGAGCCGCGGCCAGCCGGTCCGCGGGAGTCGGGCCGCGGGGGTGGCGGTCAGGAGTCGCGCCCCCGGGATCATCGGGGAGCGTCGAGTGGGGTACCGCCCGCCGGGGGCTCGCGGTCGTCCGATGGGTACCGTCGGGGCGAGGGCTCGGGCTCGTCCGAGGGCAGCGGCCCGCCGCAGGATGCCGTGCGGCCCCGTGAGGATCGCTCGCAGCCGTCGGCCCAGTCGAGCGGACCGGGCCGGCCGGGCGGCTCAGCACCGCCCGACACCGTCTACGGCGCCCCGACGGTGGCCCGCCCGATCGACCAGCCCCCTCGTGCACCGCAACCACCTCCCCGGCAGCGGCCCGGCGCCCGACGACCGTCCTCAGGGGACGAGGGCCGGCAGTCGCCGCCACCGCCTCCTCCCCCGCCTCCACCGCCACCGCCACCGCCCAGGCAGCCGAAGGGGCCGCGCTGACCCACCGCAGTGCCCCCATGGCCCGTCCGTAAGGATCTCGCCACCCGCCCGACACCCAGTGTTCCGTGTCCGTCAGACGGACCGCGGGAGCGGCAGGCACTGGGTGCCGGATACGGTGGGAACACCATGAGCGCTTCGCAGACCTCGTCCCCCGACGTCCCCACCCTTCTCGTCAAGATCTTCGGGAAGGACAGGCCGGGCATCACGGCCGGCCTCTTCGACACCCTCGCCGCCTACTCCGTCGACGTGGTCGACATCGAGCAGGTCGTCACGCGTGGCCGAATGGTGCTGTGCGCGCTCGTGACCGCGCCGCCCCGTCCGCTGGAGGGCGATCTGCGGGCGACGGTCCACAGCTGGGCCGAGTCGATCAAGATGCAGGCGGAGATCATCTCCGGTCTCGGCGACAACCGGCCGCGCGGGCTGGGACGTTCCCTGGTCACCGTGCTCGGTCACCCGCTCACCGCGGAGGCCACCGCCGCGATCGCCGCCAAGATCGCCAAGGCGGGCGGCAACATCGACCGTATCTTCCGGCTGGCCAAGTATCCGGTGACGGCCGTCGAGTTCGCGGTGTCCGGCGTGGAGACCGAGCGGCTGCGCACCGCCCTGGTGACGGAGGCCGGCAAGCTCGGCGTGGACGTGGCCGTAGTCGCCGCCGGTCTGCATCGCCGGGCCCAGCGGCTCGTCGTCATGGACGTGGACTCCACGCTCATCCAGGACGAGGTGATCGAGCTCTTCGCCGCGCACGCCGGCTGCGAGGACGAGGTCGCCGAGGTGACCGCGGCCGCGATGCGCGGCGAGCTGGACTTCGAGCAGTCGCTGCACGCGCGCGTGGCGCTGCTGGAGGGCCTGGACGCCTCGGTCGTCGACAAGGTGCGTTCCGAGGTACGGCTGACGCCGGGCGCGCGCACCCTGATCCGTACGCTGAAGCGGCTCGGCTTCCAAGTGGGTGTCGTCTCGGGCGGGTTCACCCAGGTCACCGACGATCTGCAGGACCGGCTGGGGCTGGACTTCGCCCAGGCGAACACCCTGGAGATCGTCGACGGGAAGCTGACGGGCCGGGTCACCGGGGAGATCGTGGACCGTGCGGGCAAGGCGCGGCTGCTGCGCCGGTTCGCCGCCGAGGCGGGGGTGCCGCTGTCCCAGACGGTGGCGATCGGCGACGGCGCCAATGACCTGGACATGCTCAACGCAGCCGGGCTCGGGGTCGCCTTCAATGCCAAGCCGGTGGTGCGGGAGGCCGCGCACACCGCGGTGAACGTGCCCTTCCTGGACACGGTGCTGTACCTGCTGGGCGTCACCCGCGAAGAGGTCGAGGCGGCGGACGCGCACGAGGAGGACTGACCTCGACGGCGGAGAGGGCCACCCCCCGACGACACGGGAGACGCGGATCGGCAGGGGCCCGGCACCATCTCGGTGCCGGGCCCCTGCCGTGTCCTACGCGAGCGGAAGGTGTCCGTCAGTCGGACGGCGCCCAGTAGTCGACGAGGGTGGCCACGCCGGGCTCCAGGGCCTTCCAGGGGCCGCTGAACGACAGGACGGCGAAGGCTGCGGCGGGGAAGCCGCGGTCACTCATCCGTTGGCGGGCCTCCCCCTCGGCGGCGCCCGCGAGGATGTCGGCGAGGCCCTGCACACCCGGGTTGTGACCGATCAGGACGGCGTTGTGCACGTCGTCCGGGGTTTCGTTGAGAACGGCGATCAGCTCACCGGGAGAGGCCTCGTAGATCCGCTCCTCGTAGACCGTTTTCGGCCGGTGCGGGAACTCCTGCACGGCGAGCTTCCAGGTCTCACGGGTCCGGGTCGCGGTGGAGCAGAGGGCCAGGTCGAGAGGGATACCGGAGTCGACCAGCCGCCGTCCGGCTTCCGCTGCATCTTTTCGGCCCCGGTCGGCGAGCGGCCGCTCGTGGTCGGTCACCTCGGGCCAGTCGGCTTTCGCATGCCGGAAAAGGACAATCCTGCGGGGATCTGCGACGCTCATGGGATCCAGCTTCGCATGAAACAGGCCATGGGGCGCAGGGAGTTGACGGGCGGCTTCGCGGGTGCTCAGCGCGCTATGAGCTGCTGTACGCGCTCCAGGAACTGGGTGACGACGGGGTCGCCGGAGGCCGCGTGCGCGTCGGTGGGATTGAGGATCAGGGCCAGGAGCACCACGAAGGCGAGTGTCGGCAGGACGAGGGCCCACCAGGGCAGCCGGATGTCGACGCCGCCCCGGGACGCCGGGTGGGGCGGGGTGTGCGTAGGGGCCGACATGAGTGCCTCCGCTGGTCTTCGAGTGCCTCGTGATCCGCCTCTCGCGGTCACATCTCGAAGCTACGGAACCTGGGCCCCTCAACCCATCCGGTGATCCACCCAGTTGACCCTGAAACTCGCCCCCTAGGGGACCGGGGGGTTAACCCCACCGTCGGGCCGGGGAGCGGGTGACCGGGTCAGGGGGAGGCGATCGTGGCGATGATCGCGATGATGATGAAGATGGCGAAGAACGAGCCGAAGACCAGCAGCATCTTCTTCTGGCCGTTCTGGGGATTCGGATCGAGCACTGGCATGGGGCCAGTCTCGCACCCCGGTCTCTTACCAAGGCTGCCAGGGTGACCTCAGCGCGCCGCCTCGGCCTCCACCGTACGGTCGCGGCCCGCCAGCACACCGACCGCCATCTGCGGGACCATCAGGCCGATCATGAGCGCGATCGGCAGGCCCCAGCCGCCGCTGTGCTGGTAGAGCACGCCCACCAGGAGCGGTCCCGGGATGGAGATCAGATAGCCGGTGCTCTGTGCGAACGCGGACAGCTGGGCGACGCCCGCGCCGGTCCTGGCCCGCATCCCCACCATGGTGAGGGCCAGCGGGAAGGCACAGTTGGAAATGCCGAGCAGGACGGCCCAGGCCCAGGCACCGGCGGCGGGGGCGAGGTACAGGCCCGCGTAACCGGCGAGACCGCAGACGCCCAGGGCGATCACGATCGGGCCCTGGTGCGGCAGCCGGGTGGCCACGCGCGGGATGACGAAGGCGAGCGGGACGCCCATCACCATCGTGACCGCGAGCAGCAGCCCGGCGGTGCCCGCGGGCACGCCCGCATCCCGGAAGATCTGCGCCATCCAGCCCATGGTGATGTAGGCGGCGGTGGCCTGGAGCCCGAAGAAGACGGCGAGCGCCCAGGCGGTCCGGCTCCGGGTGATCCGCAGGGCGGGCGGCGCGGGGGACTTCACGCGCGCGTGCACGGGCCGGACGGGTCCGGCTCCCTCCACACGCGTGTGCACGCTCCGGGCCGCCTTCGGCTCCGTCGGCGCCGGCCCCCGGTCCCGCACGAGCGGGATCCACGGAAGCACCGCCGCGGCCGCCAGGCCCGCCCACACCGCGAGCCCTGACTGCCAGCTCCCGCCCAGCGCCTCGGTCATCGGCACGGTCACGGCGGCCGCCGCCGAGGTGCCGAGGGCGAGAGCCATCGAGTACAGGCCGGTCATGGAACCGACCCGGTCGGGGAACCAGCGCTTGACGATGACCGGCATCAGGACGTTGCTGACGGCGATGCCCATGAGGGCGAGCGCGCTGGCGGCCAGGAAGCCCGCCGTGGAGCCCGTGTACGGCCGTATGAGCAGGCCGGTCGTGATGGCGACCATGCCCGCGCACACCACCGCGCCCGCGCCGAAGCGACGGGCCAGCCGCGGCGCCATGACGCCGAAGACGGCGAAGCACAGCGGGGGCACCGAGGTGAGCAGGCCGGCCACGCTGCCGCTCATGCCGAGTCCGTCGCGCACCTCTTCGAGGAGGGCGCCGAGGCTGGTGATGGCCGGGCGGAGGTTGAGGGCGGACAGCACGATGCCGACGACGACCAGGCGCACCGCCCACGCGCGCGGGGCGGCCACCAGCGGTCCTCCGTCGGGCGGGGTCGCGGAACTGTGTGCGGTCGTGGACTTCGCTGTCCGGGTTTCCTCGCGTGCCATGCCCCCATCATAGAATCATGGGATGATTGGTTGTCCATCCCCGGGTCGTCCGATGTCGTCCCGCCCGTGCGAAGGTGTGCCATGCCCCTGAGCCATCCCCGCCGCTCGGCGCTGTCCGAGCAGGTCATCGCCGCGCTGCGCAACCAGATCACCTCGGGCGAGTGGCCGGTCGGCTCCCGGATCCCGACCGAGCCCGAGCTGGTCGAGCAGCTGGGGGTCGCCCGCAACACCGTCCGCGAGGCCGTCCGCGCGCTCGCGCACAACGGGCTGCTGGACATTCGTCAGGGCTCGGGGACGTACGTCGTGGCGACCAGTGAGCTGGCGGGCGTGATGCACCGCAGGTTCGCCGACGCGGACCCCCGGCACATCGCCGAGCTGCGCTCCACCCTGGAGTCGTCCGCGGCGCGGCTGGCCGCCGAGCGGCGAACCGAGAAGGACCTCAAGCAGCTCGACGCGCTCCTGGTGCGGCGCGAGGATGCCTGGGAGTCGGGCGACGCGGAGGCCTTCGTGACCGCGGACGCCACCTTCCACCTGGCCGTGGTGGCCGCCTCACACAATGACGTGATGACCGAGATGTACGCCGACCTCGGCGAGGTGCTGCGGGACTGGCTGCGCGAGGACGTCGGCGACGAGCTGACGCCGGAGACGTACATGGACCACACCCGGCTCGTCGACGCGATCCGCGCGGGCGACGCGACGGCGGCCGCCGGGGAGGCGGCCGGCTACCCCTTGCAGTGCCGTCCGGGGCGGTTCAGCGCGCCAGTTTCCGGTGGCTGACCCACACCGAGCGGACCTCTTTCCAGCACCGGCCGGTCAGCCGCACGGTCTGCGCGGGTCCGGCCGCGATCTCGGCGCTGTCGGTGTCGAGGTCCCACCAGCGCTCGCACTCGATGTGCAGGCGGACGCCGTCGGTGCGCGGATAGGGGTTGTGGCAGTAGGTGGTCACACGGGAGCCGGTGACCTTGCTGCGGCAGGAGGCGCCGAACAGCTCCCCGGCGGCGGCTGCGGGCGCTTCCACGCGTGTGTGCGCCATCGCTTCGTACGGCAGGTACATCACGAGACAGACGGCTGCGGTCACTGAGGCCGGACTGCGGGACAGGCGCACAAGGGGACCTCCTCGGCCGTGCTGGGGAGGGAATCGCGGGTGAACGCGTAATCCAGCGTGCCCAGTTGTCGCAGGTGCGCGCCCGACGTGGTGGGCCGAACGGGTGAGGGCCCGCGTCCCGAAGGACACGGGCCCCGGCACTTCACGAGAGGCCTGGCGTCAGGCGCCGATCGCGTGCAGACCGCCGTCCACGTGGATGATCTCGCCGGTGGTCTTCGGGAACCAGTCGCTCAGCAGGGCGACGATGCCCTTGCCGGCCGGCTCCGGGTCCTTGAGGTCCCACTCCAGCGGGGAACGGTTGTCCCACACCGCGGCCAGGTCGCTGAAGCCCGGGATGGACTTGGCGGCCATGGAGGCGAGCGGGCCCGCGGAGATGAGGTTGCAGCGGATGTTCTGCTTGCCCAGGTCACGCGCGACGTAGCGGCTGGTGGCCTCCAGGGCGGCCTTCGCCGGGCCCATCCAGTCGTACTGCGGCCAGGCGTACTGGGCGTCGAAGGTGAGACCGACGACCGAGCCGCCGTTCTGCATCAGCGGCAGGCAGGCCACGGTGAGCGACTTCAGGGAGTACGCCGAGACGTGCATGGCCGTGGCCACGGACTCGAACGGCGTGTTCAGGAAGTTGCCGCCGAGCGCGTCCTGGGGCGCGAAGCCGATGGAGTGCACGACACCGTCGAGGCCGCCGAGCTCCTCGCCGACGAGGTCGGCCAGCCGGCCGAGGTGCTCGTCGTTGGTCACGTCGAGCTCGATGACCTTGGTGGGCCTGGGCAGCTTCCTGGCGATGCGCTCGGTCAGCGTGGGCCGCGGGAACGCGGTCAGGATGATCTCGGCGCCCTGCTCCTGGGCCAGCTTCGCGGCGTGGAAGGCGATGGAGGACTCCATCAGCACACCGGTGATCAGGACGCGCTTGCCCTCGAGAATTCCGCTCATGGTGTTCAGTGACCCATTCCCAGTCCGCCGTCAACGGGGATGACGGCTCCAGTGATGTACGAGGCGTCGTCCGAGGCGAGGAACCGCACCGTCGCGGCGACCTCCTCGGGCTGCGCGTAACGACCGAGCGGCACCTGCTTGACGATGCCCGCACGCTGCTCGTCGGTGAGCACCTTGGTCATGTCGGTGTCGACGAAGCCGGGCGCGACGACGTTGAAGGTGATGTTGCGGGAGCCCAGCTCACGGGCGAGCGAACGCGCGAAGCCGACCAGGGCGGCCTTGGAGGCGGCGTAGTTGGACTGGCCTGGGCCGCCGTAGAGGCCGACGACCGAGGAGATCAGGACGACCCGGCCCTTCTTGGCGCGCAGCATGCCGCGGTTGGCGCGCTTGACCACGCGGAAGGTGCCGGTGAGGTTGGTGTCGACGACCGAGGTGAAGTCCTCCTCGGACATCCGCATCAGGAGCTGGTCCTTGGTGATGCCGGCATTGGCGATCAGCACCTCGACCGGGCCGTGCTCGGCCTCGATCTCCTTGTAGGCCTGCTCCACCTGCTCGGTGTCGGTGATGTCGCACTTGACGGCCAGGAAGCCGGCCGGCGGCTCACCAGAGCGGTATGTGATGGCGACCTTGTCGCCGGCATCGGCGAACGCGCGGGCGATGGCGAGGCCGATGCCCCGGTTGCCTCCGGTGACGAGAACCGAGCGGCTCAACGGATCACCCTTTCCCTTGGGGTCTGACACACCCGCCCGAACACCCTCGATGGCAGGCGGCTTCCCCGAAAACCTATCGGGCCGGTCGCCGTCACGGACATTCGGGCACCGACAGTGGCTTACGGGACTCGCTGTCGGGTCCCTACAGAAAGATGCCGGCAGCGGTCCCAAACGTGTGGTCCGCGCACCGGTCGTCGCGACATGATCGGAGCAGCCGTCGCCCACCCTCACGCCGACAGGAAGAGACCCAGGTGCCTCATACCATCGACGAAGCCTTCACTGCGCTTCCCCTACGTGCCCTCGCCGACGCCGCGCTGGCACGCGCGCGTGCGCTCGGTGCCGAGCACGCGGACTTCCGGTTCGAGCGGGTGCGCAGCGCGTCCTGGCGCCTCAGGGACGCCAAGCCGTCCGGGTCCTCCGACACCACCGACCTCGGGTACGCGGTCCGGGTCGTGCACGGTGGCACCTGGGGCTTCGCGTCGGGGGTGGACCTGACGATGGACGCCGCCGCCAAGGTCGCCTCGCAGGCCGTGGCCATGGCGAAGCTCTCCGCCCAGGTGATCCGCGCGGCCGGGTCGGACGAGCGGGTGGAGCTCGCCGACGAGCCCGTGCACGCCGACCGTACGTGGATCTCGTCGTACGAGATCGATCCGTTCTCCGTGCCCGACGAGGAGAAGGCGGCGCTGCTCGCGGACTGGAGCGCGCGGCTGCTGGGGGCGAGCGGCGTCAACCATGTCGACGCCTCGCTGCTCACCGTGCACGAGAACAAGTTCTACGCCGACACCGCGGGCACGGTGACCACGCAGCAGCGGGTCCGGCTGCACCCGCAGCTGACCGCCGTGTCGGTCGACGAGTCCAGCGGTGAGTTCGACTCCATGCGGACCATCGCGCCGCCGGTCGGACGCGGCTGGGAGTACCTCACGGGCACCGGCTGGGACTGGGAGAGCGAGCTGGAGCAGATCCCCGAGCTGCTCGCCGAGAAGATGCGGGCGCCCAGTGTCGAGGGGGGCCTGTACGACCTCGTCGTCGACCCGTCCAACCTCTGGCTGACCATCCACGAGTCCATCGGCCACGCCACCGAGCTGGACCGCGCCCTCGGCTACGAGGCCGCCTACGCCGGCACCTCCTTCGCCACCTTCGACCAGCTCGGCAAGCTCAGGTACGGCTCCGAGCTGATGAACGTCACCGGTGACCGCACCGCCGAACACGGCCTCGCGACCATCGGCTACGACGACGAGGGCGTCGCGGGCCAGTCCTGGGACCTGGTGAAGGACGGCACCCTCGTTGGCTACCAGCTGGACCGGCGGATCGCGAGGCTGACCGGGTTCGAGCGGTCCAACGGGTGCGCCTACGCCGACTCCCCCGGGCATGTCCCGGTGCAGCGCATGGCCAACGTGTCGCTCCAGCCGGACCCGGCCGGGATGTCGACCGAGGATCTCATCGGCAGCGTGGACCGCGGCATCTACGTCGTCGGGGATCGGTCCTGGTCGATCGACATGCAGCGCTACAACTTCCAGTTCACCGGCCAGCGGTTCTTCAGGATCGAGAACGGGCGGATCACCGGGCAGCTGCGGGACGTCGCCTACCAGGCGACCACCACCGACTTCTGGGGCTCGATGGCCGCGGTGGGCGGCCCGCAGACCTATGTCCTCGGCGGCGCCTTCAACTGCGGCAAGGCCCAGCCGGGGCAGGTCGCGGCCGTGTCGCACGGGTGCCCGTCGGCCCTCTTCAAGGGCGTCAACATTCTGAACACCACGCAGGAGGCCGGTCGATGAGCCCGCGTACCAACAAGCCGCACGAGATCGTCGAGCGGGCCCTCGCGCTGTCGCGGGCGGACGGCTGTGTCGTGATCGCCGACGAGCAGTCGACCGCCAACCTGCGCTGGGCGGGCAACGCGCTCACGACGAACGGCGTCACGCGCGGGCGCACGCTCACGGTCGTCGCTACCGTCGACGGCAAGGAGGGCACCGCCTCCGGGGTGGTCTCCCGGTCCGCGGTCACCGAGGACGATCTGGAGCCGCTGGTGCGGGCCGCCGAGGCCGCCGCGCGCGGCGCCGGGCCCGCCGAGGACGCCCAGCCGCTGGTCACGGGCGTCCCGGAGTCCCCGGACTTCACGGACGCGCCGGCTGAGACCTCCTCGGCCGTCTTCGCCGACTTCGCGCCGGCGCTCGGCGAGTCCTTCGCACGCGCGCGTGCGGGCGGCCGCGAGCTGTACGGCTTCGCCAACCACGAGCTCGTCTCGACGTACCTGGGCACCTCCACGGGGCTGCGGCTGCGCCACGACCAGCCCAACGGCACGCTGGAGCTGAACGCCAAGTCGCCGGACCGTACCCGCTCGGCCTGGGCGGGGCGCTCCACGCGGGACTTCAAGGACGTCGACCCGGCGGCGCTGGACGCCGAGCTCGCCGTACGCCTCGGGTGGGCCGAGCGGCGCATCGAGCTGCCCGCCGGGCGGTACGAGACTCTGCTGCCGCCGACCGCGGTCGCCGACCTGCTGATCTACCAGCTGTGGTCGGCGTCGGGGCGGGACGCGGTCGAGGGGCGGACGGTGTTCTCCCAGCCGGGCGGCGGCACCAGGATCGGTGAGACGCTCACCGAGCTGCCGCTGACGCTGCGCAGCGACCCGAACGAGCCCGGGCTGGAGACCGCGCCGTTCGTCGTCGCGCACTCCTCCGGCGGCGATCAGTCGGTGTTCGACAACGGCCTTCCGGTCGGGCCGACCGCGTGGATGAGGCAGGGCACGCTGGCGCATCTGACCACCACCCGGCACAGCGCGGGCCTGACCGGGCTGCCCGTCGCCCCGGCGATCGGCAACGTGATCCTGGACGGCGGCCAGGACCTCTCCCTGGAGGAGATGGTCGCGAACACCGCGCGCGGGCTGCTGCTGACCTGCCTGTGGTACATCCGCGAGGTCGACCCGGCCACACTGCTGCTCACCGGGCTGACCCGGGACGGTGTGTACCTCGTCGAGAACGGCGAGGTGACCGGGGAGGTCAACAACTTCCGGTTCAACGAGTCGCCGGTCGGTCTGCTGGGGCGGGCGACGGAGGCGGGGCGGACGGAGAAGACGCTGCCGAGGGAGTGGAGCGACTACTTCACCAGGGCCGCGATGCCGGCGCTGCGGGTGCCGGATTTCAATATGAGTTCTGTCAGTCAGGGCGTATAACCTCGTAGCCGGTAGTCACTCGACTGCCCGAGGACCTTTCGAGGAGATACGAGAACCGTGACGGACATCGTCGACGAGCTGAAGTGGCGGGGCCTGTGGGCCCTGTCCACTGACGAGGACGCTTTGCGCAAGGCGCTCGCGGACGGTCCCGTCACGTTCTATTGCGGTTTCGACCCGACCGCGGCCAGTCTTCACGTCGGTCACCTGGTCCAGGTCCTCACCATGCGCCGGCTCCAGCAGGCGGGCCTGCGCCCGCTGGCGCTGGTGGGCGGGGCGACCGGCCAGATCGGCGACCCGCGCCCCACGGCCGAGCGCACGCTGAACGACCCGGAGACGGTCGCGAACTGGGTCACGCGGCTGCGTTCGCAGATCGAGCCGTTCCTGTCCTTCGAGGGCGAGAACGCCGCGGTGATGGTGAACAACCTGGACTGGACGGCCGGGCTGTCGGCCATCGAGTTCCTGCGGGACATCGGCAAGCACTTCCGCGTCAACAAGATGCTCACCAAGGACTCGGTCGCGCGCCGGCTGGAGTCCCAGGAGGGCATCAGCTACACGGAGTTCAGCTACCAGCTGCTCCAGGGCATGGACTTCCTGGAGCTGTACCGGCGGTACGGCTGCACGCTCCAGCAGGGCGGCAGCGACCAGTGGGGCAACCTCACGGCGGGGCTCGACCTGATCCACAAGCTGGAGCCCGAGGCCGAGGCGCACTGCCTGGCGACGCCGCTGATGGTCAAGGCGGACGGCACCAAGTTCGGCAAGACCGAGGGCGGCGCCGTCTGGCTCGACCCGGAGATGACGACGCCCTACGCGTTCTACCAGTTCTGGCTGAACGTGGACGACCGGGACATCTCGACGTACCTGCGCATCCTGTCCTTCAGGTCCCGCGAGGAGCTGGAGGAGCTGGAGAAGCAGACCGAGGAGCGGCCGCAGGCCCGGGCCGCGCAGCGGGCGCTGGCGGAGGAGCTGACGACGCTGGTGCACGGCGCCGACCAGACGGCCGCCGTGATCGCCGCGAGCCGTGCCCTCTTCGGGCAGGGTGAGCTGGCGGAGCTGGACGAGAAGACGCTGACCGCGGCGCTCTCGGAGGTGCCGCACATCCGCGTCGCCGAGCTCGGTGCCGTCGTGGACTTGTTCGCCGAGGTGGGACTCGTGGCCAGCAAGTCGGCCGCGCGGCGGACGGTGAAGGAGGGCGGGGCCTACGTGAACAACGTCAAGGTCGCGGCCGAGGACGCGGTGGCCGCCAAGGAGGACCTGCTGCACGGTCGCTGGCTGGTGCTGCGCCGGGGCAAGAAGAACCTGGCCGCGGTCGAGGTCACGTCGGCCTAGGTCCTGAGCACGGCAGAAGGGGGCGCCTCTCCCGTTGGGGGCGCCCCCTTCGTCGTACGGCTCTCAGGTCCGGTACTTCCTCTTGCCCAGCGTCGCCATGTAGAGCATGTCGCCGACGGCGACGATGATGATCGCGGCGATGAGCTGGAAGACGTGGCGGCTCCAGTCGATGCCGCGGGTCTCGTCCACGCCGAAGCCGCGCGCCATGGCGTTGCCGGCGATGGCGCCGAGCATGCCGAAGATGGTGGTCAGCCAGAGGGGACTGTGCTGCTTGCCGGGGATGATCGCCTTCGCGAGCAGGCCCAGCACGAATCCCACGATGATCGCCCACAACCAGCCCATGGCTGCCTCCTCGTACGGCTCTACGTGAGCATTTCGGCCAGTGTCGGTCCGTTCGCACTACGCCGCATGTCGGGTACGGCCGTACGTGCCGGGAGTGAGGCCGTCGGCCCTGGCGGGAGGTGCCCCGGTCTCGTAGGCGGCGCAGACGCGGCGTACCGTGGAAGACGGCCGGGCCCGGTACCTCCACCGGGTACGGAGCGGATGTGGAGCCGGGAGCGGTCCGATGCGGGCGGATGGTGGAATGTGATGCGGAAGCAGCATGGCGGCGGCAGCGCCCAGGTGTTCCGGATCACCGGAGCCCGGACGAGCCTTCAGGAGGACGTGCGCGGACGTCAGCGCCGGTACGTCATCTCGATGACGGTCCGTACGCTGTCGGTGGTGCTCGCGGCCACGCTCTGGAACGTCGAACGGCACGTCGCGGTCGTCGCGCTGGTGCTGGGGGCGGTTCTGCCCTATATCGCCGTCGTCATCGCCAACGCGGGGCGGGAGAACGCGCCCTCGCTGCCGTCGACCTTCATGACCGCTCCCGTCCGGACGATGATCATGCCGCCGCGGGCCGAGGACGAGTTCGCGGAACCCGTGCCGGAAGGACGAGCGGACGGGGCGGCGTCGGGTACCCGGGGTGAACCGCGCGAGCGGACGTGACGGGTGTTCTGAGCACCAAGCTCAAGAAAAGCTCAGATCAATCATGTTGTTCCGGTGCCGGGCCAAGGGTTACCCGTGACATACTTCGTACGCGCTCCGCATCCCCCGTCGGAGCGACAGACCGACGCCGGGCAGCTCCCCCCGTGGCTGCTCGGCGTCGCCTTTTCCCCCGCTTGTCCTCCCCGCTTGTGAGACGAAATCCGTGAGTGACGAGACCCCGATCTGCTCCGCGAAGGGCTGCCGCGAAGACGCCGTGTGGGTGCTCGCGTGGAACAACCCGAAGATCCACACGCCGGAGCGGCGCAAGACGTGGCTGGCCTGTGAGGAGCACCGGGAGCACCTGTCGCAGTTCCTCGGGGTGCGGGGTTTCCTCAAGGAGTTCGTGAAGTTCGAGGACTGGCAGGCGCCCGAAGGGGCCTAGCCTCCGATCGCGGACATCGGCCGGTCCGGCTGGACGAAGGTCGGGTCGTCGAGGCCCGCGCCCGCCTTCTTGCCCCACATCGCCTCGCGCCAGATCCGGGCGATCTCCTCGTCACCGGCGTCGGAGCGCAGGGCCGCTCGCAGGTCGGTCTCCTCGCGGGCGAACAGGCAGGTGCGTATCTGGCCGTCGGCGGTGAGGCGGGTGCGGTCGCAGGCGGCGCAGAACGGGCGGGTGACCGAGGCGATGACGCCGACCACATGGGGACCGCCGTCGACGATCCAGCGCTCCGCGGGGGCCGAGCCTCGGGCCTCCGCACCCTCCTCGGTGAGGTCGAAGCGGGTGCGCAGGGAGGTCAGGATGTCCCCGGCGGTGATCATCCCGTCGCGCTTCCAGCCGTGCTGGGCGTCCAGGGGCATCTGCTCGATGAAGCGCAGTTCGTAGTCGTGCTCCACCGCCCAGGCCAGCAGGTCTGGGGCCTCGTCGTCGTTCAGCCCCGGCATCAGCACGGAGTTGACCTTGACCGGGGTCAGGCCCGCCTCGCGGGCGGCGTCCAGGCCCTCCAGGACGTCCCGGTGGCGGTCCCGGCGGGTGAGGGTCTTGAAGACGTCCGGGCGCAGGGTGTCCAGGGAGACGTTGACCCGGTCCAGGCCCGCCGCCTTCAGGGCTTTCGCGGTGCGCTTGAGGCCGATGCCGTTGGTGGTCAGGGACATCTGGGGGCGCGGGGCCAGAGCCGCGACGCGCTCGACGATGCCGACGAGGCCCGGGCGCAGCAGGGGTTCACCGCCGGTGAAGCGGACCTCCTCGATGCCCAGGGAGGTGACGGCGATGTCGATCAGGCGCACGATCTCGTCGTCGGTGAGCAGATCCGGCTTGGCCAGCCACTGCAGGCCCTCCTCGGGCATGCAGTAGGTGCACCGCAGGTTGCAGCGGTCGGTCAGCGAGACTCGCAGGTCGGTGGCCTGCCGGCCATAGGTGTCGATGAGCACGTGGGCCCCCTCCCTCGTAGCGGATCAGTACCTGCACCATCGTTTTCCGTCACTTGCGAGCCTACGTGACCGCACTGACAACGACAGTGCCCGATCCCACGACGTACGAAGCGACCGCGTCGTAGAGACCTACGACACGGCCGCCTCACGGGGTGTGTCAGTGGGCGCCGGTGCCGGTCAGGGACCGGACCTCCAGCTCCGCGTACTTGCCCTTGTCCGGTTCCTCCTTGGAGAGGTAGGTGCCGATGATGCCGAGCAGGAAGCCGACCGGGATCGAGATGATGCCCGGGTTCTCCAGCGGGAACCAGTGGAAGTCGACGTCCGGGAACATCGAGGTCGGCTTGCCGGAGACGACCGGCGAGAACAGCACCAGGCCGACCGCCGTGACGAGGCCGCCGTAGATCGACCACAGGGCCCCGGCGGTGGTGAACCGCTTCCAGAAGAGGCTGTAGATGATCGTGGGGAGGTTTGCGGAGGCGGCGACCGCGAAGGCGAGCGCCACCAGTCCTGCGACGTTCAGGTCGCGGGCGAGGGCGCCCAGCAGGATGGAGACGGCGCCGATGCCGACGGTCGCCCAGCGGGCCGCGCTCATCTCCTGCTTCTCGGTGGCCTGGCCGCGCTTGATGACGTTCGCGTAGATGTCGTGGGCGAAGGAGGACGACGAGGCCAGGGTCAGGCCCGCGACCACCGCGAGGATCGTGGCGAAGGCGACCGCCGAGATGGTGGCCAGCAGGACCGCGCCCCAGTTGGAGTCGACACCGCCCAGATGCAGCGCCAGCAGGGGCGCCGCCGTGTTGCCCGCCTTGTTGGAGGCGATGATCTCGTCCGGCTTGATGAGGGCCGCGGCGCCGAAGCCGAGGGCGAGGGTCATCAGGTAGAAGGCGCCGATGAGGCCGATGGCCCAGATGACCGACTTACGGGCGGCCTTGGCGGTGGGCACGGTGTAGAAGCGGATCAGGATGTGCGGCAGGCCGGCGGTGCCGAGGACCAGGGCGATGCCGAGCGAGATGAAGTCCAGCTTGGTGGTGCCCGTGGCGCCGTACTTCAGGCCCGGTTCCAGGAAGGCCGCGCCCTTGCCGCTGTTGTCGGCGGCGGAGCCCAGCAGGTCGGAGACGTTGAAGTCGAACTTCAGCAGTACCAGGAAGGTCAGCAGCAGGGCGCCCGCGATGAGCAGGACGGCCTTGACCATCTGGACCCAGGTGGTGCCCTTCATGCCGCCGATGGTGACGTACACGATCATCAGGACGCCGACGAGGGCGACCACTCCGATCTTGCCGGCGTCGCTGGTGATGCCGAGGAGCAGGGAGACCAGGACGCCCGCGCCCGCCATCTGGGCCAGCAGGTAGAAGATCGAGACGACGATGGTGGAGGTGCCGGCCGCCGTACGGACCGGGCGCTGGCGCATCCGGTACGCGAGGACGTCACCCATCGTGTAGCGGCCGGAGTTGCGCAGCGGTTCGGCGACCAGGAGCAGGGCGACGAGCCAGGCGACCAGGAAGCCGACGGAGTACAGGAAGCCGTCGTAGCCGAAGAGGGCGATGGCGCCCGCGATGCCGAGGAAGGACGCGGCGGACATGTAGTCGCCGGAGACGGCGAGGCCGTTCTGGAAACCGGTGAACTGGCGGCCGCCCGCGTAGAAGTCGGCGGCGTCCTTGGTCTGGCGTCCGGCCCAGACCGTGATGACGAGGGTCGCGAGGACGAAGACCGCGAACAGGCTGATGATCAGCCCCCGGTGCTCGCTGGCCTCGCCGGCCGCCAGGGTGATCGCGGGGCTCATGCGCCGCCCTCCATCCGGGACTTGATGGCCTCGGCCTTGGGGTCGAAGCGGGCGGCAGCGGTCCGCGCGTACCACCAGGCGATGAGGAACGTGGTGAGGAACTGGGCGAGGCCCATGATCAACGCGACGTTGATGTTGCCGACGACCTTGGTGCCCATGAAGTCGCCCGCGTAGTTGGACAGCAGGACGTACAGCAGGTACCAGGCGATGAAGCCGACGGTCAGCGGAAAGGCGAAGGAGCGGTAGGAGCGGCGCAGTTCACCGAACTCCGCGCTCTCCTGCACCTCGGTGAACTCCTCGGTGGTGGGGAGTTTGTGGGTCTCTTTCGCGGGTGGCGGTGCGTCGGTGGACACGGGGTCTCCTCGCGTAGCGGCTGCGGTTGTGACGGGGATCGGGGGCGAGTGTCCTCGCGTTCCCTGTTCAAGGTCACGGCGCCGCGCCTGGACCGGTTCAACTCACTTTGCTTCTTTCCGAACTCGCCTTGGGGAAGTCATTGCTGGCCAGCGACTTCGAGAGATAGCTTCGGCGTGCACCACCCGTCATGTACCTGCCCGAGCGACACCTGTGTCTCGGGCCGGTTTCGTTTCCGGATGATGTGGAGACCCCATGTCCCAGCCGCGTTCCAGACGTTCGCGTCACCGTCTCGCGCTCGCTGTGCCCGTCGTGCTGTCCCTCACGGCCTCGCTCGGCTTCCTGCCCTCGGCAGCCTCGGCCGCGCCCGCCGCGCAGGCCACGGCTCGGGCCGCGGACGCGACGAACCTGTCGTACGTCGTCAACACCAAGGCGGACCACCGCACGATCGCGTCGGTGAAGAAGGCGATACCGATAGCCGGCGGCACCGTCGTGATCGCGTACGAGAAGATCGGCGTGATCGTCGTCCACTCCGCCGCCCCGGACTTCGCCCAGAAGATCCGCACGGTGCGCGGGGTGCAGTCGGCCGGCGCCACCCGCACGTCGGCGCTGACCCCGGCGGGCACGACGGACGAGGGCGCGGTCCAGGTCCTGTCGGACGCGCAGGCCGCGAAGGTCGCCAAGGCCTCGGCCGCCGCGCCGGACAGCGAGCCCCTCGAGGCCGACCAGTGGGACCTGCGCGCGATAGGCGCCGACAAGGCGGCCAGGATCAACCCCGGCAGCCGCAAGGTGACCGTCGCCGTGATCGACACCGGCGTCGACGATACCCACCCCGACATAGCGCCGAACTTCTCCGCCGCCCAGTCCGCCAACTGCGACGGTGGTGTGCCGAACACCAGCCCGGGCGCCTGGCGGCCGTACACCGCGGACGACTACCACGGCACGCATGTGGCCGGGGAGATCGCCGCGGCCCGCAACGGCATCGGCGTGGCCGGCGTCGCCCCCGGCGTGAAGGTGTCGGCCATCAATGTGACCGACCCGAGCGACGGCCTCTTCTACCCGGAGAGCGTCGTCTGCGCGTTCGTGTTCGCGGCCGACCACGGCGTCGAGATCACGAACAACAGCTACTACGTTGATCCGTGGATGTACAACTGCATGGACGATCCAGATCAGCGGGCCATTGTCGACGCGGTCAACAGGGCGCAGTTGTACGCCCAGAAGAAGGGCACGCTGAGCCTGGCCTCGGCCGGCAACTCCAATCACGACCTGGACTCCGACGCGCTCGTCGACACCACGAGCCCCGACGACTCGACTCCGGTGGAGCGGACCGTCGATCCGCACGAGTGCTTCGACGTGCCGACGCAGCTTCCGGGTGTCGTCACGATCAGCGCGACGGGCGTCAAGAACCTCAAGTCGTACTACTCCTCGTACGGCAAGGGCGTCATCGACGTCGCGGCGCCCGGTGGCGACCGGCTCTACCAGATCCCGGACACGCCGTCGCAGAACGGCCGCATCCTGTCCACCCTGCCGAACGGTGCGTACGGCTTCCTGCAGGGCACCTCGATGGCGTCGCCGCACGCCGCGGGCGTCGCCGCGCTGCTGAAGTCGACGCATCCCAAGGCGAGCCCGGCCCAGCTGCAGGCGCTGCTGAAGGCGGAGGCGAACGCCACGAGCTGCCCGGCCTCGTACGACCAGAACGGCGACGGCACGCAGGACGCGGTGTGCGAGGGCGGCACCCGGGCCAACGGGTTCTACGGCTTCGGCATCGTCAACGCGCTGCGCGCGGTCAAGTGACCCCTCAGGCGCGAGACTTCGCCCGACCCGGCACCACCCGCACGGACCGCTCGTACCGAGAACGAACTGGAGAGATTCACACCATGACAGGGCCCCACCCCCGCTATCGGCGCACGCTCGCGATCCCGCTCGGTATGGCCATCGCGACGGCCATGGCGTTCCTGCCGGGCGCCACGGCGTCCGCGACCGGCCTGCCCGGCACCGACACCGGCGCCGTCAGCGACATCCTCGCCGCCGCCGACACGGACGGCACGGCGCTCAGCTACGTCGTCAACGTCCGCCCCGGGCACGGTCCTTCCGCCCAGGTGAAGAAGGCCATCGCCCAGGCAGGCGGCACGATCGTGACGTCGTACGACCAGATCGGCGTGATCGTCGTCCACTCGTCGAACCCCGACTTCGCGAAGACCATCCGCAAGGTGCGCGGGGTCGAGTCGGCGGGCAACACGCGCAACGCGCCGCTGCCCGCGCAGTCGACGACCGACGAGGGGACGCCGAAGGCGCTCACTTCGGCACAGCTGGCCGCCGCGCAGTCCGCCGCGGACGCCGGTCAGGACCCGCTGGAGTCATTGCAGTGGGACCTGCCCGCCATCAAGGCGGACAAGGCGCACGAGAAGTCGCTCGGCAGCAGCAAGGTGACCGTCGGCGTGATCGACACCGGCGTGGACGACACCCACCCGGACCTCGCGGCGAACTTCGACCGGGCCGCGTCGGTCAACTGTGTGACGGGCAAGCCGGACACGACCGACGGGGCGTGGCGGCCGAGCGCGGCGGAGAGCCCGCACGGCACGCACGTGGCCGGTGAGATCGCGGCCGCCAAGAACGGCGTCGGGATGACGGGCGTGGCGCCCGGTGTGAAGGTGGCGGGCATCAAGGTGTCGACCACCGACGGCTACTTCTACACGGAGGCCGTGGTCTGCGGCTTCATGTGGGCGGCCACGCACGGCGTCGACGTCACCAACAACAGCTATTACACCGACCCGTGGTACTTCAACTGCACCGACGACCCGGACCAGAAGGCCCTCGTGGCCGCGGTCACCCGGGCCTCGCAGTACGCGGAGAAGCGCGGTGTGGTCAACGTGGCCGCGGCCGGCAACGAGAACTACGACCTGGCGGCCGACGAGATCACCGACCCGGTCTCGCCGAACGACGGCACGCCCTCGGACCGGGTGATCGACCCCTCGGTGTGCTTCGACATACCGACCCAGCTGCCGGGGGTCGTGACGGTCGCGGCGACCGGTGCCAAGGGCATCAAGTCGTCCTTCTCCAACCACGGCCTGGGCGTCATCGACGTCGCCGCGCCCGGCGGTGACTCCACGGCGTACCAGACGCCCGCGCCGCCCGCGACCAGCGGTCTGATCCTGGGCACGCTGCCCGGCGGCAAGTGGGGCTACATGGCCGGTACGTCGATGGCCTCGCCGCACGTCGCGGCCGTGGCCGCCCTGATCAAGTCGACGCACCCGTACGCCCCGCCGGCCCTGGTGAAGGCGCTGCTGTACGCCGAGGCGGACGCCACGCCGTGCACGGATCCGTACGACATCAACGGCGACGGCAAGGTCGACGCGGTGTGCGAGGGGTCCAAGAACCGCAACGGTTTCTACGGCTGGGGCACGGTGGACGCACTGGACGCCGTGACGAAGTAGCGGTGCGGAGTGATCAAGGTTCCTCCATATATTGATTGAGTCAATACTGCATAGTACAGTCATGACTTCAATCAAGTTTGTGGTGCGGGAGGGCGCTCTTCAGGGGCGCCTTCCCGTGCAGGTGCTGGCGCGGGCCTGTGTGCGCGAGTGCGTGCTGGCCGCCGCCGACCTCGGGGCGCGGCGGGCCGGGCTCGCCGAGGTGCCGGCGGCATGGGTGGACGACGGGGCGGTCGCCACCGCCTTCCTGAGCGAGCGTCACCTGTTGATCAATGGTCGCGCACCCGTCAACTTCGCACTTCGCACCGCTGTCCCGGTTCTGGCGGACGGCGGACGGTTGGGTGCGGACGCACGCGAACTACCCGCACCACCGAGCACGGCTGCTCGACGCTCTGGGGGTGCCGGAGGACGCGGCGGCCGTCGAAGCGGCCCTCGCCGAGCGGTCCGCCCTGGAGGTCGAGGAAACCGTGTACGCGGCCGGGGGTCTGGCCGTCGCCCTGCGCACTCCCGAGGAGTGGGCCGTACACCCACAGGCGGCCGAGGTGGCGAAACGGCCGCTGGTCGAACGAGGGCGACTGGACACGGCACGCGCGCGCACCTTCGCGCCGATCGGCACCTCCCCCTTGCTGCCGGCCGCCGGCCTGCGCGTCCTGGACCTGACACGGGTTCTCGCGGGCCCGGTCGCCACCCGCACGCTCGCCCTGCTCGGCGCGGACGTCCTGCGCCTGGACGCACCCCAGTTGCCCGAACTGGCGGACCAGCACGCCGACACCGGCTTCGGGAAGCGGTCGGCGACGCTCGACCTGGCGGCCGACCGGGAGACCTTCGAGGAACTGCTCCAGGCGGCGGACGTGGTCGTCACCGGGTACCGGCCGGGCGCGCTGGACCGGTTCGGGCTGTCCGCCGAGGCGCTGGCGGAGCGGCGGCCCGGGGTGGTCGTCGCGCAGTTGTCGGCGTGGGGCGCGTACGGGCCCTGGCGGGAACGGCGGGGCTTCGACAGCCTCGTACAGGTGGCCACCGGGATCGCGGTCCTGGAGGGTTCGGCGGAGCGGCCGGGCGCGCTGCCCGCGCAGGCCCTCGACCACGGCACGGGCTATCTGCTGGCGGCAGCCGTGTTGCGGGCGCTGACCGAGCAGTCGCACGAGGGCGGGAGCCGGTTCGTGCGGCTGGCGCTCGCGCGGACGGCCCGGTGGCTGACGGACGGTGTGGACGGCATGGGCCACATGGCCGCGGGAGACGCCGGGAGCGGCTCCTACGACGGTCCCGGACCCTGGCTGTCGGAGGCGGACAGCGCGCTCGGGCGGCTGCGGTACGCGCTGTCGCCGGTCTCCTTCGAGGGCGGCCCGACGGACTGGGACCGGCCGCCGGTGCCGTGGGGGACGGATATCGCGGGCTGGCATTGACCCGGCGGGAACCGGCAGCGGTACCGGAACGTGTGTATGGGTGGAATGCCTTACCACCACTTGTTTCCCTGCAGTTGCCCGGTTCTGTCCGTTGTGGTCAAGATCGTGCGGTGACGTTGACCAGACCCCCCTCCGAGGTGACCGGCGCGAGCGGCCCCTCATGGCGCCCCGGCACCGGCCGGGCGATCGCCGTCCTCGTCCTGGCGATACTGGCCGTGGCGATACCGTTGCTCGGGCCGCCCGCCGCGCTGCACGGCACCGGGGAGGCCGCCGCGCCCGGGACCGGTGGGGTGGCCCTGCTGCGGGCCGTGCTGTTCGTGGCGTTGTGCGTGCCGATGGGCGAGCTGTTCGTGGGCCGGCTGGTGCGCTCGGTGCCCGGCGCTCCCCCGGACGCTCCGCGCTCCTGGGCTCCCTACACGGCCGCCGCCGGATTCCTCGCCACGCTGGGTCTGGCGTCGGTCGTGGCGACCGGCAATCTGGTGCCCCACAGCCTCTCCGAGATCGATGTCGGCGGCCTGTACGCGTCGCGGGACGGCAAGTTGGCCCTGCTGGAGGTCAACGCTTTCGTGGTGGCCGGTCTGTGCGCCCTTTCGGGCCGCCCGGCCGTCCAGGTGTGGCCCCTGTCCGCCGTGGTGGCGGCGGAGGCCCTGCGCGCGCATCCCGTGACCGAGCACAGCCCGCTGGTCGGCGCCGGGCTGACGCTGGTTCACCTCATGTGCGCGGCGCTGTGGGCGGGCGGACTGCTGCGCGTGCTGCGGACGCTGCGCCACTGGGGCCCCACGGAGCCGGGCGCGGCGCTGCTCGGGCTCTACGCGCGCGTGGCGGCCGTTCTGCTCGCCGCCATCTCCGCGAGCGGGGTGTGGAGTTCACTGCGCCGGATGCCGCCCGGCACCGTCCTGGAGCAGCTGACGGACACGGCCTACGGGCGCACGCTGCTGGCCAAGGTGCTCCTCGTGGCGGTCGTCGCCGCGCTCGCCCTGTGGGCCCGCACCCGGCTGCGCCGCTCCCCCGACCCGCTGACCGCCTGCACTCCCGCGCGCGCGGAGGTCGTCGCCCTGGGGCTGGTGGTCGTGGTGTCGGGGCTGCTCACCGCGCTGCCGCTGCCGATCCACTGGTGAAGGCCGGGCGCCGCCGCCGCGCGGGTGATGCGGACGCTGTAGGACCACCTGCGCTCAGGCAGTGGTCGAGCGGACCTCACCGTAGGTCGCCGTCGATCCCGGGCGCGCCTCGAGGGCTCGTCGTACGCCGCTGGCCAGCAGGACCTGTGCGGCGACATAGGTGAGCATGATCCAGAACCCGGGTCGTGGGAGCTGGGGCCAGTCGGCGACGCCGGTCGCGATGAGGGTGTCCGAGAGCAGGAAGAGCGCGCCGCCGAGTCCGGTGAGGAGGCCGAGCCGGGCGGCGGTGTACGCCATGGTCACGAGCAGGGTGCTGTAGCCGGCGACGGGAATGCGGAGGTCCGCCGGCAGGTCCGGCCACAGGAGGGCGACCGTGGTGACGAGGGAGAGGGCGTAGGCGGGGGCGGGGAGGAGAGCACGCGCGCGTGGCGTGCCGTGACGCCGGAAGAGCGCGAGGTAGCAGACGTGGCCCGCGGCGAAGGAGGCCATGCCGGCGAGGAAGGCCGGGCCGGTGTCGGACAGCAGGAGGATGTCACCGCCCCAACCGCACAGGAGCGCGACGACGAGGAGGCGCGGTGCGCCGCGGACGGCCGTCCAGGCGGCGAGGAGCGGCATGAGCAGAGGCTTGGCGACGGCATGGCCGCCGCCGAAGCCGACGGCCAGGGAGACGAGATCGGTGAGGGTCGCGACGGCGAGGCAGGCGAGCAGAAGAGCGGCGAGGGAACGTACGCGCGGGCCCCGCCCGGAACGCACGAGTGTGGACGCCCGCCGCTCGGGACGGCCCCGGTCACGCTCCTGCCGCCCGGTGTGCACGCGCCCCCGCTCCCGCCGTCCGACGTCAACTCGAACACGCTCCCGCCGTCCGCCGTCAACTCGCCCCTGCTCCTGCCGTCCCGTGTGGACGCGCCCGTGTGCCCTGCGCCAGGGCCGGGGTCTCACGCGACCGTGCCCCCTCCGGCCGAAGCCGGTTCGGATTCCAACGGCGGGGCCGATTCCACCGACGGCGACGGCTGCCACCCCGGTCCGCCGAACACCCGCCCGGTCCGCTCACGCCAACTCCGGGCTTTCCTGACGTCCTTGATGATCGCCACGTACTCATGGGTGGCCACCTTGACCGGGTTGAACGTGTTGATGTTCTTGGTCAACCCGTAGACGGGCCGTTCGGTCTCGGCCACGAACGAGCCGAAGAGCCGGTCCCAGACGATGAGGATCCCGCCGAAGTTGCGGTCCAGGTAGCCGCCCTGGGAGGCGTGGTGGACGCGGTGGTGGGACGGGGTGTTGAAGACGAACTCGAACCAGCGGGGCATCTTGTCGATGCGTTCGGTGTGGATCCAGAACTGGTAGACGAGGTTCGCGGAGGAGCAGAAGGCGAGCGCGGCCGGGTGGACTCCGGCGGCGACGAGGGGGACGTAGAACGGCCAGACGGTCAGGGTCGTCCAGGGCTGGCGCAGCGCGGTGGTGAGGTTGAACTTCCGGCTGGAGTGGTGGACGACGTGGCAGGCCCACAGGATGCGGATGACGTGGTGGCCGCGGTGGGACCAGTAGTAGAAGAAGTCCTGTCCGAGCAGCATCAGGGGGACCGTCCACCACAGGACGGGGACGCGCAACGGGGTCAACTCGTACAGGGCGGTGTAGACGGCGACGATCGGGATCTTCCACAGGAAGTCGAAGAAGAGGCTGCCGAGCCCCATGCCGATGCTGGTGGCGGCGTCCCTCGTCCCGTAGCCGGCCGCGTCCTCGTCGGGATGGACGCGGACGCTGATCATCTCGATGACGGTGAGCAGCACGAAGGCGGGTACGGACCAGACCACGACATCGGGGAGGTTCGGCATGCGTGCACCGTAGAACCGCCGGTCGGGCGGGGCTAGACGTTGTTACCGACAAGTATTACCGGTGGTACGCGCTTGCTTCTTGGTGATCTCCGCCAAGGGATGCCCGCGGACGGTGACGCCGGTTGCCGCGCCGGGCCCGTCAACCGACACCCGCCGCTCCCAGCAACACCCCCACCCCGTAAGTGACCCCCATCGCCAGCAACCCGCCTCCCACGTTCCGCAGCACCGCCCGGCCCGCATGCGCCGCTCCCAACCGTGCGCTGCTCCACCCGGTCAGCACCAACGCCGCCACCACCGACACCACGGTCACCGGCACCCGCCACCCCGCCGGCGGCAGCACGATGGCGAGCAGCGGCAGCAACGCCCCCGCCGTGAACGCCAGGAAGCTCGCCCAGGCCGCATGCCAGGGGTTGGTCAGTTCGTCCGGGTCGATGCCGAGCTCCACGCGTGCGTGCGCCCGCAGTGCGTCACGTTCCGTCAGTTGTTCCGCCGCCTCATGGGCCACGTCACGGGACAGCCCCCGTTCCTCCAGAAGCTCCGTCAACTCCTCCAGCTCGGCTTCCGGCCGTTCGCGAAGTTCCCGCCTCTCCAGGGCCAGCGCGGCCATCTCGGAGTCGCGCTGGGTCGACACGGACACGTACTCCCCGGCCGCCATGGACATCGAACCGGCCAGCAGGCCCGCCAGACCAGCCGTCAGCAACGCCGCGCGGTCGCTCGTCGCGCCGGCCACGCCGACGACGAGGCCAGCCGTGGAGACGATGCCGTCGTTCGCGCCGAGGACGGCGGCGCGCAACCAGTTGAGGCGGACGCCGAGCCCACCGCCGTGTGCCTCGTCGTGCGCCGGTCCGCTCACACCCTCTTCGGTCATCCCCGGAGGATCGCACCCCGGTCGTCGAGAGCCCGGCACCGACGCCGCCGTGAGGGACTGTCAGTCGTGGCCCGTATCCTCGTGAACCATGCTCGAAGACCAGACGACCGCAGCGTCCTCCCCCACAGCGTGGCCGGCCGCGTATCCGCAGGGATACGCGGTCGTCGACGTGGAGACCACCGGCCTGGCCCGCGACGACCGGATAATCTCCGCGGCCGTCTACCGACTCGATGCCCGCGGAGAGGTCGAGGACCACTGGTACACGCTGGTCAATCCGGAGCGCGACCCGGGCCCCGTGTGGATCCACGGGCTGACGAGCGAGGCACTCGAAGGCGCCCCTCTCTTCCAGGACATCGCCGACGAGTTCTCGGCCCGTCTCGACGGTCGCGTGCTCGTCGCGCACAACGCCGTCTTCGACTGGCAGATGATCGCCCGTGAGTACGCGCGCGCGAGCCGGGTGGCGCCGGTGAGTCAGCGGCTGTGCACCATCGTCCTGTCGAAGGAGCTCGGCCTGCCGCTGCCCAACCACAAACTGGAGTCGCTGGCGGCCCACTTCGGCGTCGTACAGCGGCGGGCGCACCATGCCCTCGACGACGCGCGCGTGCTCGCGGAGGCGTTCCGGCCGAGTCTGCGGGCGGCCGCCGCGCGAAGCGTGCGACTGCCGCTGCACGAGTGCCGGCCACTGACCGAGTGGACCGACCGGGCGGTGCCGCGGCAGTCAGCGGGCTACAGCGGTTACCGGCCGACCAGTTGGCGGCCCGCGCGCAAGCGGCCCGCGTGCCCCTACCCCAACCCGGGGCGGTACGAGGTCGGCAAACCACTCAAACAGGGCATGCGGATCGCGTTCTCCGGGGACACCTCGACCGAGCGCGACCTCCTGGAGGACCGGGCGATCGAGGCCGGACTGCATGTAGCCACCAGCATGTCCCGGCTGACCAGTCTGCTCGTCACCAACGACCCGGACTCGAACACGTCCAAGGTGGTCAAGGCCCGGCAGTTCGGCACACCGGTCGTCGACGAGGCGGCCTTCGGGCAGCTCCTGCGGGACGTGGAGCCGGCGTCGGGGGGATGACCGTACGGACAGGTACGGGCCGGGGCCGCTGTATCGGCGGTGGGGGCCGGTGCGCCGGGTCGGTCAGGCGATGGCGATGGCGTCCAGCTTTCCGGCCTTGGCCTCCTCCACCAGCGAGGCGAACTGGACGGCGCTCATCTGGACGCGCTGGCCGAAGTCGTCGGTGAGCAGGACGCGGCGCTCCGCGGGGGCGCTCGGGTCGACGAACAGCTGCGGGCAGCCGCAGTCGCACTCGCCACAGAAGGTCGCCAGCGGTTCCAGTGCGTTGGTGTCACTCATCGTGAACTGCCTTTCACGGGGGCCGGACGGTCGGATGTGTGCCGCCCGCCAGTCGTGCGGGCGTGGCCAAGGCATACCCCGCGTGCAGGACGCGACGCGCCCGCGTACGGATCGGCGGGAGCGCGGTCCGGGCGGCCGTGCGCCGGTGCGCACCGGATGCTTCCTCTCGCTCACGAGCAGGGGGAACCAACTCATCCAGGGCTACAACTACTTCAGGGGCCCCGGCCCCTGCGTTCGGCGTGTGCACGGACGCGGAAGACGTCGGCTAGGAGGTCCGGGGTGAGAGCCTCGGCTGCCGCCCGGGCGCTGGAGAACCGGGAGGGGACGCCTGTGCATCTGCCCGGCGCCGAGCCAGCGCGCGAGGACGGTCGCCGCGGTCGTCGGTACAACCCGCACGAACACCCCTGGCACGGCCTCGGCCGATGCTGGACCCCGCCTCGGTGCTCAGCCCGTGGCCGCGCCCGTCCGTCATCCCCGGCATGCCCTCCGGGCGCCACCGGACCCGCGGCCGACGAGGCGACCGGCGCACCACGGCACGAGCAGGCCCGGCGGTCCGCCGCCCCGCCACCCCTCGGCGTCGGTCACACAGCGGAGCCGATCTTGTCCACGATGCCGACCTTGCCCTCCGCGCGGGCACAGTGCGCGCCGCAGAACCAGTGACCGTCCACCTCGACACCTTGGCCGATGATCTGCACCCGGCAGTGCTCGCAGATGGGTGCCATGCGGTGGATCGCGCAGGCGAACGAGTCGAAGACGTGACGTGCCCCGTCCCGGGTCTCGACGGTGAACGCCAGTTCGTAATCGTTCCCACACACTTCGCAACGTGTCATAAGCCGAATCGTCAGGGGCGGGGCCGGCACCCGCAAGCCGACAGCGCTCCGTCGGGTGGGCATCGTCGACAGGGTCCGACCACACCCCTGTGCGAGCCCCCCGTCGTCCGAGTTGTACGGTCGTGGGGTGTACCGCTTCCTGTTGTCCCGGCAGTGGGTGATCCTCACACTGGTCGCCCTCCTCCTCATCCCCACGATGATCAGGCTGGGCATCTGGCAGATGCACCGCTACGAGTTGCGCACCGCCCGCAACCAGCTGGTCTCCGAGGCGCTGTCCGCGAAGCCGGTGCCCGTGGAGCGGATGACCTCGCCCGGGCACACGGTCACCACCCACGACCGGTACCGCAGCGTGACCGCGAAGGGCCACTTCGACGCCGACGACGAGGTCGTGGTCCGGCGTCGCACCAACTCAGACGACGAGGTCGGCTACCACGTCCTGACCCCGTTCGTCCTCGACGACGGCAAGGTGCTGCTGGTCAACCGGGGCTGGATCCCCGCGAACGGTCCCAGTCAGACGGTGTTCCCGAAGATCCCCGCTCCCCCGAAGGGGGAGATCACCGTCACCGGGCGGCTGATGCCCGACGAGACGACCGCGGCGAGCGGTATCAAGAACCTCAAGGGGCTGCCGGACCGGCAGATCATGCTGATCAACAGCGAGCAGCAGGCCAAGCGGCTGGGCGCCACGGTGCTCGGCGGCTACATCGCCCAGACGGCACCCGAGCCGAAGGGTGACAGTCCGGAACTGATCGGCGCCGACCCCGGCAAGGAGGACGCCGCGCTGAACTACGCCTACGCCATCCAGTGGTGGCTGTTCTCCGTCGGCGTTCCGATCGGGTGGGTCACCCTGGTGCGACGTGAACTCCGCGACCGCCGGGAGAAGGCGGAGCGGGAGGGCGCGACAGACGCGGAGCCGGCCGCGGTGTGACATCTCGGCGTGCCACACCGGCCCACCAGCTCACCGGCCCGCCGACCGCCCCCAACAGCACCGGCTGCGGCGCGACCCGTCGCCCCACCGACCCGGACCAGTGGGAAGGCCAGGGTGGTGAGGTCGGCGACGCCCTCGAATGCCGGCCCCGAGGAACATCTGCCGCTGCCGGTCGGCCACGGGGAATCCCAGGAGGCCCTCGGCTCGTCCTCACCGTTCTCGTCGCGGTCGCGTTCGCGTTCACGTTCGCGCCTGCCACGCTGACCGGACTGTGGGTGCTGAACCAGATTCCCGCGCATCCGGGGGTGATCTTCTCCGGCACGGCGGCGTCACTCCCCCGGCCCCACCCCTGATTGCCGCCTCGACCAGCCGGGAAGCGCCACTGCGTGCACCCCCGTATCGAGGACTACGCCCTCATCGGCGACGAGCAGACCGCCGCCCTGGTCGGCATGGACGGTTCCGTGGACTGGCTGTGCCTGCCCCGCTTCGACTCGGGGGCCTGCTTCGCCAGACTGCTCGGGGACGAGGAGAACGGCCACTGGCGGATCGCCCCAGAAGAACGCGGACCGGTGCACGAGGCGCGCGTACCGCCCCGGCACCCTCGTCCTGGACACCGAGTGGGAGACCGACGAGGGCGCGGTGCGTGTCACCGACCTGATGCCGCAGCGGGACGTCGCCCCCGACGTCGTACGCGTCGTGGAGGGGCTCACCGGCCGGGTCACCGTGCGCAGCACGCTGCGGCTGCGCTTCGAGTACGGCTCGATCGTGCCCTGGGTGCGCAGGTCCGGCGGGCAGCGGGTGGCCATCGCGGGACCCGACGCCACGTGGCTGCGCAGTGAGCCCCCCGTGCACACCTGGGGCGAGCACTTCGGGACGCACTCGGAGTTCACCGTCGAGGCGGGTGAGAAGGTCGCGTTCGTCCTCACCTGGCACCCCTCGCACGAGCCGCGCCCCCCGCTGACCGACCCCTTCGAGACGCTCGAAAGCAGCGTTGCCGACTGGCAGGCGTGGTCGGCGCGCTGCCGCTACGAGGGTCCGCACCGGGACGCCGTGGTCCGTTCCCTGATCACCCTGAAGGCGCTCACCTACCGGCCGACCGGCGGCATCGTGGCCGCGGCCACGACCTCGCTGCCGGAGGAGATGGGCGGCGTGCGCAACTGGGACTACCGCTACTGCTGGCTGCGGGACTCCACGCTCACCCTGGGCGCCCTCGTACAGTGCGGATACCTGGAGGAGGCCGAGGCCTGGCGGGACTGGCTGCTGCGCGCGATCGCCGGCGACCCGGCGGACCTCCAGATCATGTACGGCGTCGCGGGCGAACGGCGGCTGCCCGAGTTCGAGCTGCCGTGGCTGTCCGGCTTCGGCGGCTCCAGACCGGTACGCATCGGCAACGAGGCCGTGAAACAGCTCCAGCTGGACGTGTACGGCGAGGTCATGGACTCGCTGTCGCTGGCCCGGCGGGCGGGCCTGCCCGCCAAACCGCACATGTGGTCCCTGCAGAGCGTCCTGCTGGACTTCCTCCGGTCCTCCTGGCGGCAGCCGGACGAGGGGCTGTGGGAGGTGCGCGGCGGCCGCCGCGACTTCGTCCACTCGAAGGTCATGGTGTGGGTCGCCGCCGACCGCGCTGTGCGCGCCCTGGAGGCCTTCCCGGATCTGCGGGGCGACCCGGACGGCTGGCGCGCGCTGCGCGACGAGGTGCACCGCGAGGTCTGCGAGAAGGGCTACGACCCCGGACGCAACACCTTCACCCAGTACTACGGCTCACGCGAACTGGACGCGTCCCTGCTGCTGATCCCCCGCACCGGCTTCCTGCCCGCCGACGATCCCCGTGTCGTCGGCACCATTGACGCGATCCGCGCGGAGCTCGACCACGACGGACTGGTACGGCGGTACAGCGCCGAGGAGACCCCCGTCGACGGGCTGCCCGGCGACGAGGGCACCTTCCTGGTGTGCTCGTTCTGGCTCGCCGACGCACTGCACATGACCGGCCGTACGAAAGAGGCGCGGGACCTCTTCGAGCGGCTGCTGGGGCTGGCCAACGACGTGGGGCTGCTGTCCGAGGAGTACGACCCGGTGGCCGGCGCCCAGCTCGGCAACTTCCCGCAGGCGTTCAGCCACATCGGGCTGGTGAACACCGCCCTCACTCTCTTCGGGGGCGAGGAGGCAGGATAGGGAGCATGGATCTTGGACTGAAGGACCGTGTGTACGTCGTCACCGGAGCGACCCGTGGGCTCGGCAACGCCGCCGCGCGCGAACTGGTCGGGGACGGGGCGAAGGTCGTGGTGACCGGGCGGGAGGAGCAGGGTGCGCTCGCCGCGGCGGCTGAGTTGGGGCCGAACGCGGTGGGGGTGGCCGTCGACAACGCCGATCCCTCGGCGCCGGAGCGGTTGATCGCCACCGCGCGGGAGCACTTCGGTCGCTTCGACGGGGTGCTGATCAGCGTGGGCGGGCCCCCGCCCGGCTTCGTCGCCGACAACACGGACGAGCAGTGGCAGTCCGCGTTCGAATCCGTGTTCCTGGGAGCGGTCCGGCTGGCCCGGGCGGCCGCGGCGGAGCTGGACGCCGGGGGTGTCATCGGGTTCGTGCTCTCCGCGTCCGTGCACGAGCCGATTCCGGGGCTGACGATTTCGAACGGGCTGCGGCCCGGCCTCGCCGGGTTCGCGAAGTCCCTCGCCGATGAGCTGGGGCCGCGCGGGATCCGGGTGGTGGGGTTGCTGCCGTCGCGCATCGACACGGACCGCGTGCGCGAGCTGGACGCGATGTCGGCCGATCCGGAGGCCACTCGGACCGCGAACGAGTCCCGGATCCCGTTGCGGCGGTACGGGACGCCCGAGGAGTTCGGGCGAGTGGCGGCCTTCCTCCTGTCCCCGGCCGCGTCCTATCTGACCGGGGTCATGCTGCCCGTCGACGGGGGCATGCGGCACGGATTCTAGCCGCGGGCCTTCAACTGCCCCTTTGGCTCCGGGCCTTCAACTGACCCTTTAGCTGCGGGCCCTCAACTGCCCCTTCCCTCAACTGACCCTTTCCGCCTTGTGCTTGACGCCGGTCATGCGGACCTCGGCCGGCAGTGACTCCAGGCCCGCCGAACTGCGGGCGTGGTCCAGGGCCCCGGTCGTCAGGTGATGCAGGGCCGTTCCCGGGTCCACGTGGGGTTCCAGCAGGAGCCGCACGCGGGTCCCGGGAGCGTCCGGGCGGCCGGTCAGGTGGGCGTGGGCCCGGTGGACGCCGTCCAACTCGGCCGCGTCGCCTTCGAGTACGGCCTCCAGGGCCCGCCCCCTCAGCAGCGCGCCCTCGCCGTCTCCGGTGTTGACGCGGACCTCGGTGAGCCGGCGCCTGCGCAGTACCGCCGTCAGCCACCACAGCGTCAGCAGCACCAGGAGCGCCAGTGCGGCGATGACCGTGGGCCACCACCAGCCCTCGCCTTCCCAGCGGGTGCGTTCCGCGTCGCTCAGCAGGACGTCCTTCTTGCCGTCGTGGATCCACCAGGAGGGCGGATCGACGCCGAGGCCCACGGCGAGTACCGAGCCGCCGACGACGAGCAGGACCAGGCCCACCAGGGCGAGCAGTACGCGGTTGACGGTCCTCAGCATCGGCCTCAGCCCTTCTTCCGGGTCGTCCGCGTCACGTGCACCGACAGGGCGGGGGGCCGGGCCAGGCCCAGTCCCCTGATCGCCTCGGTGAGGGTCACGTCCAGGTCGTCGCGGACGTCGTCCAGTTCCCGGAAGTGGGAGACCGCGCGGACGTCGGCCTTCGCCCGGCGCACCCGTACGCGTGCGGACTGGACGCCTGCCACCTCCATGGACCGGTCACGCAGGACCATGGCGGCCGCGTCCCGGTGGAGGCCTGCGCGGATGTCGGGGTGGGTGCGGCGCATCGGGAGGACGCGGCGCAGCCCCGGTGTGGCGGCCAGGACGATCAGCCACAGCCCCAGGGCCGCGGCCACTCCGGCGCCGATCAGGACCCAGGTGTCGTCCAGGGGGCGCGTGGCGAGCTGCCGGGAGAGTTCGCGGCGCCAGTGCATGGCCGGCCGGTGGGCCCGGACGGCCGCGATGTCGTACAGGAAGAGGCCCGCGCCGAGCAGGAGCAGCAGGGCGACCAGGCCGGCCGGAACCCTGCGCGCCGACCAGAAGCGGCGTCCACCGCCGCCCGTCTCTGCCTCCGGGACGGATGGTGGTCCGTATGCGGGCCGGTCGCGCCGGTCCGGTTCCGCCGCCCGCTCGATGACCGGCAGGCGTTGTGTGGTGCCTTCCGAGCCCTGGGGCTCGCTCATCGCGTCCTCCCCTGTGCCGCGCCGTGCGCCTGTGCCGGATACAGCCGCTCCACCTGGACCGCGACCTCCGACACCTCCATGCCCACCAACGCGACTACCCGCTCGACCACTTGTGCACGCACCCGGCCGCAGCGCTCACCGATGTCGCAGGGGTAGCCGAGTTCGAGGTGCATGCGGATCCGGGCGTTTCCGTGGTGCACCAGGACGGTGGCGTACGGGGGTTCCGCCGCGGCGGGGAGTTCTCCGAGCGCCTCGCGGGCCGCCTGTCCCGCGACCTTCGCGACCACCCGGTCGGCAATTCTCGTCGCCCCTCGGTCACCGGGTGGAACGGCGGTCGCGGTCAGGGGTCTGCGGAGCGCGTCCGCCGCGCCGGCCACACTGCTCACGGTCGTCATCGCCGCCGGTCGCGACGCTCGTCACGGGTGCGGAAGAACTCGCCGATCTCCAGGTCCCCCTCCAGGAACCGGCCGGCGACGAAGCCGATGGCGCCCAGCGCCGCCACCAGCAGGAAGGCCCCGAACCCGCCGAAATAGCCCGCGAAGCCCAGCGCCATGCCGGCGATCATGCCGACCACGGCCATGCTCATCGTGCGCTCCCTAAAGGTCCCTCGAGCTGTGGGTGTGGCTACTGGAGCCGGGACTCCGGCTCCTCGTCCTCCTCGTCGGGCAGCTTCACGTCGCTCACCGCGATGTTGACCTCGACGACCTCCAGGCCGGTCATCCGCTCCACCGCGGCGACGACGTTCTCCCGCACGGCCTTGGCCACGTCGGAGATCGAGACGCCGTAGTCGACGACGATCTCCAGGTCGAGCGCGGTCTGCACCTCGCCGACCTCGACCTTGACCCCGCGGGTGGCGGACTTCGAACTGCCGGGCACCCGGTCCCGTACGGCCCCGAAGGTGCGGCTCATCCCGCTGCCCATGGCGTGAACGCCGAGGACATCGCGTGCCGCGAGTCCGGCGATCTTCTCCACGACCCCGTCGGCGATGGTGGTCCGCCCACGGCTCGCCGGGTCGCCGCCGCCGCGCCTGGTGGTCTTGCGCAGCTGCGCCTGCGGCTCCACCTCGGTGCTCTGCGTCATGTCGGTCATCGCCGTCACTCCTTTCGGTCGTCCTCCTTCGACCACCGTAAGCGCGGTGGCGCGATCGCGCGCCGGAGATGCGGCAGGCTGGAGGAATGACGGCGGAGCAGTGGGCACGGACGGTGCGGCGTCAGCTGGGTCTGGGCAGGCTGCTGCCCCTGGGCGGGCCGCGCGACGGCGCGTGGATCTCCGAGGAGGCGGCCCGGGCGGTGCTGCGGGCCGCCGCCGAGGACCTTCGGGGCGTACGGCTGGGCACGGTGCGCATCGGGCTCGCCCGTCCGGAGGACACGCACGAGCCCGCCGTCCCGGCGCCGCCGAGCGCGCTGCCGCCCGGGCCGCTGCGGCTCGCGGCGGAGTTCGAGGCCACGCCCGCGCAGCCGCTGCCGGTGACGGCGGAGCTGCTGCGTACGGCACTCGCCGGGGCGGCGGCCGGGCTGCTGGGGCTGGAGCTCGGCGAGGTGGACCTGCGGGTGACGGCCCTGCTGGACGAGGATGCCGAACGCTCCCCCGTACGGGCGCCCGAGCCACCGCGTCCCGTGGAGGCGGGGCTCGGCGACGAGACCCTCGCGGCGGTCGCCGCGCTGGCGGTGCCCGGGGTGGCCGGGCTGACGGGTCTGCTGGGGCGGCCGGTGCACATCGAGGACCGGGAGACCGGGGACGGCTCGCTGCCGCGCCGTCATGTCCGCGTCGAACTGGCGGTGGGCGCGGACCGCCGGGCCCTGGATGTGGCCCGGGAGGTCCGCGCCGCCGTGGGAGCGGCGCTGCCGGACGGTCCGACGGTGGCCGTGCTGGTGACGGCCCTCGTCTAGATCCACCCGCCGACCGGATCTACTCGCCGACTCCGGCGAGGTCCCGCAGGCGTCGGCTCTGGGCCGCGCGTTCGGCGCCGCGCTGCTCGTCGTAGGTGCGGTCCTGGGCGCCGCGCAGCAGCGCCTTGGTCTCGATGACCGCGTCGCGGGGGGCGGACAGGAGTGCGCCCGCCAGGTCCTTCACGGCGCCGTCGAGCTGGTCCAGGCGTACGGCGAGGTTGGCGAGGCCGGTGCTCACGGCCTCCTCGGCCGTGACGAAGCGCCCGGTGGCGCAGATCTCCAGCGCCCGGGCGTATCCGACGAGGCCCACCAGGGGGTGGGTGCCGGTGAGGTCGGGGACCAGGCCCAGGCTGGTCTCGCGCATGGCGAACTGCACGTCGTCGGCGACGACGCGCAGGTCACAGGCGAGGGCGAGCTGGAAGCCCGCCCCGATGGCATGCCCCTGCACGGCGGCGATGGACACGACGTCACTGCGCCGCCACCAGGTGAAGCCCTCCTGGAACTGGGCGATGGCGGCGTCGAGTTCGGCGTCACCACTGCGGGCGAGGTCGATGAACGACGGCTCGCCCTCGATCCCCTCGGGCGTGAACATCTGCCGGTCGAGCCCCGCGGAGAAGGACTTGCCTTCGCCACGCAGCACCACGACCCGGACGGAGCCCGGCAGCAGCCGGCCCGCCTCGGCGAGCGCCCGCCACAGAGCGGGGCTCTGGGCGTTGCGTTTGGCCGGGTTGGTCAGCGTCACCGTGGCGAGGGTGTCCTCGACGGTGAGCCGTACGCCGTCCTTGTCGAGCAGGGGAACGAGTTCCTGGCCGTCCTGGCTGGACGTCGCCATGGGGCGCCTCCGATGAGTGCGGTCATCCTCCGTGCCGCAGGACGGCACGGCTAAGTGACTGCACAGTAACCACCCGGTCGGTCAGCTGACCGACCGGGTGGCCACCATCGAAGCCGATGGGCCGCCCGGTTCAGGACGACGCGGCCTTCTTGCCCCGCGTCGCCCCGCCACGCCCACGGAGCGTGACGCCCGATTCGCTGAGCATCCGGTGCACAAAGCCATACGAGCGGCCGGTTTCCTCGGCCAGTGCCCGAATGCTCGCACCGGAGTCGTACTTCTTCTTCAGGTCTGCCGCGAGCTTGTCGCGCGCGGCGCCGGTTACCCGGCTGCCCTTCTTCAGAGTCTCGGCCACCCGGTCCTCCTCATGGGAAGTGCGCTCTGGTCCTCTCATGATCACCCCTCCGGGCGTTCATGGCCACCCATTCGGCAAGGTCCGTAAGACATGGTTTTGACGACAGGAGCGGGTCCCCACATACGGAATCTGTGATTCCACCCGGGCGCGTTCGTATCTCCGAACGGGTTCCTTTGTGAAGTGCCAGGTCAGAGACGTGCGACGGCCGAGCCCTTGTCGATAAAGGACTCGGCCGTGAAATCGATGTAGGACACACCTCGGTACGAGGAGATCTCACACAGATGGTGGATCACCGGTGGGCCGAATGATCCATACGCCGTTGATCACGCCGTGGATCACGCGTTCGATCAAGCGGCGCCGACCGTCAGGCGAGGGCGACGAGATCCGCGTAGTCGGCGCCCCACAGGTCCTCGACGCCGTCCGGCAGCAGGATGATCCGCTCCGGCTGGAGCGCCTCGACGGCGCCCTCGTCGTGGGTGACCAGGACGACCGCACCCTTGTAGGTGCGCAGCGCGCCGAGGATCTCCTCGCGGCTGGCCGGGTCGAGGTTGTTGGTGGGCTCGTCGAGCAGCAGGACGTTCGCCGAGGAGACGACCAGGGTGGCGAGCGCGAGGCGGGTCTTCTCGCCGCCGGACAGGACGCCGGCGGGCTTGTCTACGTCGTCGCCGGAGAACAGGAAGGAGCCGAGCGTCTTGCGCACCTCGACCAGGTCGAGGTCGGGGGCCGCCGAGCGCATGTTCTCCAGGACCGTGCGCTCCGGGTCGAGGGTCTCGTGCTCCTGGGCGTAGTAGCCGAGCTTGAGACCGTGGCCGGGCACGACCGCGCCGGTGTCGGGCTGCTCGGTCCCGGCGAGCAGGCGCAGCAGGGTCGTCTTGCCCGCGCCGTTGAGGCCCAGGATGACCACGCGGGAGCCCTTGTCGATGGCCAGGTCGACGTCGGTGAAGATCTCCAGCGAGCCGTACGACTTCGACAGGCCCTCCGCCATCAGCGGGGTCTTGCCGCAGGGCGCGGGCTCGGGGAAGCGCAGCTTGGCGACCTTGTCCTGCTGGCGCACCGCGTCGAGGCCCGCGAGCAGCCGGTCGGCGCGCTTGGCCATGTTCTGCGCGGCGACCGTCTTGGTGGCCTTGGCGCGCATCTTGTCGGCCTGCGAGTGCAGGGCGGCGGCCTTCTTCTCGGCGTTCTGCCGCTCGCGCTTGCGGCGCTTCTCGTCGGCCTCGCGCTGCTGCTGGTAGAGCTTCCAGCCCATGTTGTAGACGTCGATCTGGGCGCGGTTGGCGTCCAGGTAGAACACCTTGTTGACGACCGTCTCGACCAGGTCGACGTCGTGGGAGATCACGATGAAGCCGCCGCGGTAGGACTTGAGGTAGTCCCGCAGCCAGATGATCGAGTCGGCGTCGAGGTGGTTGGTCGGCTCGTCGAGGAGCAGGGTGTCGGCGTCGGAGAACAGGATCCGGGCCAGTTCGATACGGCGGCGCTGACCACCGGAGAGGGTGTGCAGCGGCTGGCCCAGGACCCGGTCGGGGAGGTTCAGCGCGACGGCGATGGTGGCGGCCTCGGCCTCGGCGGAATACCCGCCCTTGGTGAGGAACTCCGTCTCCTGGCGCTCGTACTGCCTCAGCGCCTTCTCTCGGGTGGCGCCCTGGCCGTTGGCGATGCGCTGTTCGTTGTCGCGCATCTTCTTCAGCAGGACGTCGAGGCCGCGCGCGGACAGGATGCGGTCGCGGGCGAGCACGTCGAGGTCGCCGGTGCGGGGGTCCTGGGGGAGGTAGCCGACCTCGCCGGAGCGGGTGATCTGGCCGCCGGCGGGGATGCCCTCGCCGGCCAGGCACTTGGTGAGGGTGGTCTTCCCCGCGCCGTTGCGGCCGACCAGGCCGATGCGGTCGCCCTTGGCGACACGGAAGGTGGCGGACTCGATGAGGACTCGGGCGCCGGCGCGCAGCTCGATACCGGAGGCGGAGATCACGGACAGACTCCAGGGCGGGTTCGGGATTGACGGGTGGGCGGCTGAGGACGTTCCCGCCGTCTAGTGCGCGAGGAGAATGGCCATGGGCCAAGTCTAACGGGGGCGTGCAAGCACTTTTTCTGGGTCCGGGTGTTCGGTTGGTCTCGCTCCGGGTATCCGGTCGGTCCCGTCGAGGATGCCCCGCGGGGGGCCGGTGAGCGCAGAGGGCGGTGTCCGCATGCAGTTCGACGACGACGCCAGTTTGGACACGTCCGAGGTGCAGGACGTGCGCGGCAGCCGCATCCCGGGCGGTGGAGCGACGGTCGGTGGTGGCATCGTCGGGGTGATCGCCCTGCTCGTCGGGCTCTTCTTCGGCGTCGGTCCCGACCAGCTCGGGCTCACCGACGGCGGCGGACAGCCCGCGGCCACGGCCTCCGGCCTCTCCGAGGTCCAGCGGAGCTGCCGGTCCGGGCAGGACGCGAACACGCGCGACGACTGCCGGATCGTGGCGGTGGTCAACAGCGTGCAGGACTACTGGGACCAGGAGTTCGAGCGGCGCGGCGCCACGTACACCAGCTCCCCCACGTACTTCTTCAGTGAGCAGGTCGGCACCGCGTGCGGGTCGGCGACCTCGGCGGTCGGGCCGTTCTACTGCCCGGGCGACCGGAAGGTCTATCTCGACCTGGGGTTCTTCGACGAGCTGCGGTCGAAGTTCGGGGCCAGTGGCGGGCCGTTCGCGCAGGCGTACGTGGTGGCGCACGAGTACGGACATCACGTGCAGGACCTGATGGGCACGCTGAGCCGGTCGCAGGACGGAGGGACGGGCGCGGACAGCAACGCGGTGCGGGTGGAGCTCCAGGCGGACTGCTACGCCGGGGTGTGGGCCCGTCACGCGACCACGACGAAGGACGAGTCGACGGGGCGGCCGCTCATCACGAATCTCACGGACGCGGACATCGCCGACGGCCTGGACGCGGCGGCGGCCGTGGGCGACGACCGGATCCAGGAGCGGTTCCAGGGCCGGGTGACGCCGGAGTCGTGGACGCACGGGTCGGCGCAGCAGCGGCAGAGCTGGTTCCGGCAGGGCTACGAGTCCGGCGACATGGCCCGCTGCGACACCTTCCGCTGAGGCTTTTGCCTGCTGGGAGGCCGGTGTCAGTGGCCGCTGGGAGACTGGACGGCAGAGGGGATTCGCGACTTCTGACCAGTCTCGTCACAAGGGAGTGATCGGCATGGCAGGCACGAGCGGTGGGCGTCCGAGCATCTATCCGGCACTGCTGTACGCGGACGCGAAGGCGGCGATCAGGCAGCTGACGGAGGCCTTCGGCTTCACCGAGATCGCGGTGTACGAGGGCGAGGACGGCCTGGTGACCCACGCGGAGCTGGTACAGGGCAACGGCGCGGTGATGCTCGGTTCCAAGGGCACCGGCAGCGCCTACGACAAGCTGATGAAGGACGCGGGCCCGGTCGGGGTGTACATCGTCGTGGACGACGTCGACGGGCACCACCGCCGCGCCGTGGAGCACGGCGCGGAGATCCTGACGCCCCCGACGGACCAGGACTACGGCTCCCGGGACTACATGGCCCGGGACGCCGAGGGCAATGTGTGGAGCTTCGGGACGTACGCGCCGGAGATACCCGCCTGACTCACCCTCCGGTGTGCACCTGGAAGGCGGCGCGGCGGACGGCCTTGGCGAGGGCCGGGTCGGGGTGCGCGGCGGCGAGGGCGACCAGGACCTGCACGGTGCGCGGGTGGCCCACCGCCCGCACCTCGTCGAGCAGTTGGGGGACGGTCGGCTGGAGCGCGGACTCCAGGTGGCGCACCAGCATCGGGGCCTCGCCGTGGTCGGCGACGGCGGCCGCGGTGTCGACCCACAGCCAGGTGGCCTCCTGCCGGGTGAGGACCTCGTGGGCGTCCTCCGGGTCGATCCCGTCGTGCTCGGCCAGCCACAGCAGGGCGTACGGCCGCAGGGTGGGCTCGTCCGCCACGGAGCGCACGTCGGGCTCGGCGGGGGCGCCCACCACCCGCAGGGCCTCGAAGGCGAGGCCGCGCAGCAGGGCGTCGTCACCGCGGGCGGCGTCGAGCAGCTCGGTGACGGCGCTGCCGACGGGGCGGGCGGCGAGCCAGGCGCGGTACTCGGCGCGGGCCGCGTTGGGACGCAGCTGGGCGCAGCCGCGCAGCATCTCCTCGGCGGCGACCTCGATGTTGCCGGCCGGGCTCTGCGCGGCGACGCAGATCTGCTCCAGCTTGACCCACACCGCCCAGCTGCCGAGGGGGGTGAGGGTGGCCTGGCCGTCACCGTAGGTCAGGGCGCCGACGGAGGCGAGGGCGCGCAGGGCCCAGTCGAGGAGGGGGGCGAGAGGAGCGTCCTGTGGGTCCGCCGCCTCGGGCTCCTCCACGGGCTCCGGCTGCGGGCCGTAGGGGATCTCGCAGCGCTCGGTGCGCAGTTCGGTGACGCGCTGCTCCAGAAGGTCCAGGAGCTGCTCCACGGGCACGGGGCCGGCGGACAGTTGGAGGAAGGAGAGCACCTGGGGCATGGCCGAGACGACCTCGGCGACGGCGGCGGGCTCACGGTCGGTGGGCTCCGGGAAGGCCAGCGACCAGGCGTCGAAGAGGGCGACCCAGCCGCGCAGTACGGCACTGTCGTCGCGGTCCCAGGCGCGCAGCCGCCAGCCCGGGCGGGCGCTGTCCCCGTGCACCTCGACGAGGCCGGCGAGGCGGGCGGTGTCCCAGTCGGCGCGGACCTGAGCCACGGTCAGGCCCAGGTCGGCGGCCGCGCGAGCGGCGGATTCGTCGGAGAGGGTGCCGTTGCCGTCGGAGCCCGCGCCGTCCCTGCCGGGGCCGAGGGCGCCGTCGGCCCAGTGCGCGACGCGGGCCGCGTCGGCAAGACCGGAGCGCGCCATTCTGGCCAGTACCGCGGGGGCCGGTGTGCCCTCCGGGGGGCGCGGCGCGGGGCGGCGTGGGCGCCGTTGGTTCACTGCTGTGGGGGCGGCGGCCAGGGGTCGCGGGCGGACGAGTCGGAGCCTGGAGTCGCGCGGGATACGGGACGTCACGGGTGCAGTCTTCCGGTTGACGGTCCGAAAACCCAAACGGAATGTCACCGCGGGCGCCGGGGAGGGTCGGTGCCGGGGCCACGTGGAGGGACATAGGCCGAGATCAGGCCAGTAGTACGGGCTTAAACGGAAGCTGCGGGACCGGGGCGCCCACAGGTCACATCATGGGCGTGAGGAAACGGCGCAGTGTCTCTTCGTAGGCGCTCGGGTCGGCGTTCCACATCGCCGCGTGGGGGGCCTGGTGGACCGTGTGGAGGGTGATCCGGTCGGGGTGGGTGGCGGCGAGACGGCGGGAGAGGTCCCAGGGGGCGAGCGTGTCGTCGGGGCCGTGGAAGATCAGGGTCGGCGGTGGGAGCCGGTCCGGGCCCATGTCGTCGGTCCGGTGCTCGGTCCGGTGCTCGGTCCGGTGCTCGGTCCGGTTGTCTTGTTGGGTGTACAGGCCGGCGTGGTCGCTGGGCAGGCCGGTGCGGCCCTGTGCCGCGCGCACCGCGAGCGGGAGGAGGACACCGGGGGTGTGGCGGGCCGCGGCGAGGGCGCGCAGGGTCCGCTCCCAGCTGAGGACCGGGGAGTCCAGGACGAGCCCCTTGACGCGGTCGCGCAGGCCCGAACGGGCGGCGGCGCGCAGGGCCATGGTGGCGCCGGTGGACCAGCCGTGCAGGACGAGTTGGCGGGCGCCGTTGCTGACGGCGTAGCGCATCGCCGCGTCCAGGTCGCGCCACTCGGTCTCGCCGAAGTGGTTCAGGCCGTCCGGCGGGCGGGGGGCGCCGGTGTCTCCGCGGTAGGCGGGGGTGAGGACCGGGAAGCGGAGGCGGTGCAGGAACTCCATGATGTTCAGGGCGTGTTCGCGGGTCGTGCCGAGGCCGTGCACCGCGATGACCCAGGTGTCCCGCGCGCCGGGCACGAACCAGGCGGGCAGGGGGCCGAGTTCGCCGGGGATGTCGACGTCGGTGTGATCGAGGCCGAGGGCGGACTTCGGGTCGCCGACGTATGTGTTCGGGGTGAGCCAGACCTTGTCGCCGGGTTTCAGGGTGCCGTGGGTGACGCGTTCCAGGCGGCGGACGACGGTGTCGACGGAGTGCCGTTCCGCGGCGAGGACGGGGCCCACGACGGCGTGGGAGGCGTGGGAGGCGTCGCCTGCGAGGCCGTAGGTGCCGGGGCGGAGGGCGGCGAGGTCGCGGGTGAGGGCGATGCGGCCGGCTGCGGTGGAGTGGACGGTGAGCCGGGGTTCGCCGGGCAGCGGGCGGCCCGGGGACACCTTCAGTCCGGCGTCGCCGGCGATCCTCCCGGCGACGATTCCGGCCGCGCCGGCGGCCAGGGCTGCGGTGACGGCAGCGGCCGTCGCTTTGACAGTGTGCACG
>NZ_JBHVYZ010000061.1:36162-52035 GCF_042880295.1 Streptomyces sp. NPDC058307 | reverse complement strand
CTTCCGGGCGGAAACGTCCGGAATACTGAGACCTGACTACGGTCTCGGCAACGGGGCCATGTCGGTGGAACTCCTCGCTGCGGGACGGGACAGTGGGATCAGGCCGCGCTGAAGCTCGGGTCCTTCATCAGGAAGGTCGCCAGCGGGGCGCCGTCCACCGTGGCCAGCGCGGTGAAGGTGACACCGAGCTTCACGGGGGCGGTGCGGACGAGGGCCAGCTCCTCCGTCTCGGTCACCTGGCCGCGGGCGATGATCATGCGGTACTTGACCTCGTCGCCGTCGGCGAACTCCAGCCCGAGCATCCGCTCGTCGAACTTCGGCTCCGCCGCCAGCTCGTACTTGTAGAGGCCGGACCCGGTCGCCGTCTCCTTGACCTGCCCGCCGCCGAAGAAGAACGGCAGGGTGTCCTCGTTCAGCTGGAGGAGCTGGAACTTGAAACTGAGATCGCGGTCGGAGTAGACGAACCGCGCCGAGCTGACGCTCTGCCAGGTGTCCACGGGGTCGAGCTTGTCCTTCTTGGAGATCTTGACCCCGTCGGTGGTGGTGTAGCCGAGGTCCTTCCAGCCGGCACCCCACGCCGCGGCGGTGTCGGCGGGCGGTGCGGTGGCGAGCGGGGCGATGAGCACACGGCCATTGCCCGCGACCCGGATCTCCTTGGCGTTCGTTCCGGCCATCACTGCTCCTTGCTGGAAGATGGACATGACGTACTGCGGTGGGAGTACGGCGAAGACGTCGGAAGTCCCGCCGGGACCACGGCCGTTCAGGCCGGGCGGACCACCAGGCGGGTGGTCGAGACGTAGCGATTGGCACTGGCGTGCCGGTAGTCGGGCAGCCAGCGCGGCCCGTCCTCCTCGACGACGTCCACGACGGTCGCCCCGGCGTAGCGCACGCCCCGGAGCTGGAGCATCAGGGAACGGGCCACGAGGGAGACGGTGTGGGCCGCGGCCTTGGAGGGGCCGTAGACGTCCAGGTCGACGAGCGGGTTGTCGAGCCGGGGGTCCTCCGCCCAGGCGCCGCCCATCCGGGAGACCAGTACGGCGCGCTGCGAGCCGTCGAACCCGGCCGGCGGTGCGACGTCGACGACGACACCCGCCAGTTCGCTGCGGTCCTTGAGCAGATCGACGATCAGCTGCTCCACGTCCGGGAAGGTGACGTACGGCTCGCTCATCGCCCGGGCCCCGGCTCCTCGCCGCCGTTCTCGGAGCGGTCGGAGCCGCCTGAGTCCTCGGAGTCCTCCGAGGCTTCGGCCGACCGCGCGATGACATCGAGCAGTCCCCGCGCGGTCTCGTCGTCGACGTCCACGACGTCACCGGGCTCGTGCCCGTTCCACCAATAGGTCAACTGGATCTTCTGCACAGCACTCCCCCGTGACGATCGGCTGTGAAGGAACCTGACGGAAGATCAACTTCCGTTGGTCAAAAGGAAGTTGATGCCCCAGGAGCCGCAAATGTAACGGCCGCCCCAAGCACAGCGTGAGCACCGCGAGGTCTCGAACGGATAACGATGACCGGGCGCGGCGAAGGGAGGCCGTGAGGTCTAGTCCTGTCCTGAATTCGACCCTTCCGGACCCGGATCCGGCAGGGACTCAAGAGGCGGACGTTGCTCCTGCACCGGTTGCTGCACCGGTTGCACAGCCTGCTGCACCGGTTGCTGAGGCGTCGGCGCCGCCCGTTCCAGGAACCGCAGCAGCTCGACGGGGAACGGCAGCACCAGCGTCGAGTTCTTCTCCGCCGCCACCGCCACCACCGTCTGCAGCAGCCGCAGTTGCAGTGCGGCAGGCTGCTCGGACATCTCCTTGGCCGCCTCGGCCAGCTTCTTCGACGCCTGCAGTTCCGCATCCGCGTTGATGACCCGCGCCCTGCGCTCCCGGTCCGCCTCGGCCTGCCGGGCCATGGACCGCTTCATGGTCTCCGGCAGGGAGACGTCCTTGATCTCGACCCGGTCGATGGTGACGCCCCACTCCACCGCGGGGCTGTCGATCATCAGTTCCAGCCCCTGGTTGAGCTTCTCGCGGTTGGACAGCAGATCGTCCAGCTCGCTCTTGCCGATGATCGACCGCAGCGAGGTCTGCGCCATCTGTGCGACCGCGAACCGGTAGTCCTCGACCCGGACGACCGCCTCGGCCGGCGCGGTCACCCTGAAGTAGACGACGGCGTCCACCCGCACCGTGACGTTGTCACGGGTGATGCCCTCCTGCCCCGGCACCGGCATGGTCACGATCTGCATGTTGACTTTCCGGAGCTTGTCGACCCCGGGAACGATCAGGGTGAACCCCGGCCCGCGCACGTCCGGCCGGAGCTTCCCGAGACGGAAGACCACGCCCCGTTCGTACTGCTTGACGACCCGCGCGGCCGCCATCACGTACACCGCTCCTGCCGACACGAGCGCTACGCCCGCCGCCACCAGCTCCTCGACCATCGCGACCCCCAGGGTCCGAACCAGGCGCTCAAGGTGTGTACTTCGACGGTAACTCCGCGGTGTACACGAAGGGGAGACGGAGGACACAGGTGGTCCACGGCATCAGGACGCAGGACGGCCGCCGGCTGACGGTCGAGGAGTACGGCGACCCGGACGGCAGCCCGGTGGTACTGCTGCACGACACCCCGGGCTGCCGCTTCGGCGTCGTGCCCCGGGACGTCGTGACCGCGCACCCGCACATCCGGTTCATCTCCTACGACCGCCCCGGCTACGGCGACTCGGACCGGCTGCCGGGCCGCCGCGTGGCCGACGCCGCCCGGGACGTGGCGGAACTGGCCGGCGCCCTCGGGCTCGGCCGTTTCTCGGTGCTCGGCCACGGCGGCGGCGCCCCGCACGCCCTGGCCTGCGCCGCGCTGCTGCCGTCCCGGGTACGGCGGGCGGCGGCGCTGGCGTCCCCCGCACCCCCGGACGCGAGGGATCTGCACTGGTTCGACGGCATGGCCGCGTCCCAGGTGGAGGAGTTCACCCGGGCGCTCACCGACCCGCTCGCCTTCGCCGAGCGCCTCGCCGCCCGCGCCGCCGACATCCGCCGCGACCCCGCCCAGCTGCTCGTCTTCCTGCGCGACGGGCTCACGGACTCCGACCGGCGGACCGTCTCCGCCCCGGCGGTCGGCGAGATGCTGCTGCGCACCTACCGGGAGGCGGTGCGCGCGTCGTCGTACGGCTGGCTCGACGACGATCTCGCCCTGCTCAGCGGCTGGGGCTTCGACCCGGCGGCCGTCACCCGGCCCGTCCTGCTGTGGCAGGGCGCCCAGGACACGCTCACGCCGGTCGGCCACTTCAGCTGGCTGGCGGACCGCATCCCCCGGGTCCGGCCCGTGCTGCAGCAGGACACCGGCCGCTTCGGAGCCCTGGAGGCCCTGCCGGCCGTACTGGACTGGCTCTGCGCACCACCGGAGCGGTCCCTGCCGTGATCACGACGAGCCCCCGTACGGCGGATGCGTACGGGGGCTCACCAGGTGCCGGCTGCGGTTCAGGGCCGCCGCCGGGTCTAGAAGACGCTGACGCCGTAGGCGCTCAGGGCCTCGGTGACCGGCTGGAAGAAGGTCGTGCCGCCGGAGGAGCAGTTGCCGCTGCCGCCGGAGGTCAGACCGTAGGCGATACCGCTGTTGGAGTAGAGCGGGCCGCCGGAGTCGCCGGGCTCGGCGCAGACCGTGGTCTGGATCAGGCCGTAGACGACGTCACCGCCGCCGTAGTTGACGGTCGCGTTCAGCGCGGTGACCCGGCCGCTGTGGATGCCGGTGGTGGAACCGCGGCGGTAGACCGTGGTGCCCACGCTCGGGGTGGCGGCGCTGGTGATGTCGACGCTGCCGACGGTGCCGGAGATCGACGAGGTCGGGTAGCTGCTGGAGTACTTGACGAGGCCGTAGTCGTTGGTCGGGAAGCTGGACCCGGCCGTCGAACCGAGCGTGGTCGTGTGCCCGGAGTTCGACCACCAGGTGCCCGCGCCGTCGGTGCAGTGACCGGCGGTCAGGAAGTAGTAGGTGCTGCCGCTGCGGACGTTGAAGCCGAGGGAGCAGCGCCAGCTACTCGCATAGATGGCGTCCCCGCCGGAGATCAGCTTGTTGAACTTGCCCGGGGTCCGCTTGATCGTGAGCGCGTCGGCGTTGCTGCCCGCCTGCTCCTTGATCTTGGAGATCTCGGCCTGCGAGACCGTGCTGTCGACGGTGACGACCACACGGTTGGTCTTGCTGTCGACAACCCAGGCGGTGCCCGGGATGTCGGCCTTGAGCACCGAACTGCTGGCGCCCTTGAGTTCGGCGGTGCTGAAGGGGGTCGCAGCGGTCGCGTTCGCGCTGGGGACCGCGATCGCGGCCGCGGCCACGAGGCCGGTGGTACCGGCGATCAGCCGGGTCCGTCTCGTAATGCCACTGCGGGGGTTGGTGCGCCTGATCCTCACGTTTCGTTCCCTCCCAGGGGAAGTCGGGGGCCCGCGTGGGGTCGGGGCCCGTGAGGCGCAGTCAGCGGCCCGGTCGTCCGGTTTTCGGACAAGCCGTGCTCCTGACAAGCGCTGAGGGGGAGTATTCGGCCGAACGGACGGTCGGCGCAAGGGCGCCTTTCGGCCGTCAACCTTTGAAAGACTTTTGTGTTTCCGAGGGAACCGCCACGCCTCGGCTCGCGTCCCTCTCCCCCGCGACCGGCCGTCTTACGCCCGTCGGCGTCCGGCGCGGACGGGGACGCGCACCGGAAACACACCTTCCGTCCCCGCTCGCCGGATCGCCGAAAACAGCCCACGGTCGGCCGCCCGGAAAGCGCGCGAACAGACACGTCTGTCACGGCTCATGACGCCCGTCCGGTCCCGGCGCACTGGGTGGCCGGTCTGCCGAGGCCCAGGTGCTCCCGGAGCGTGCTGCCCGGGTAGAAGGTGCGGAACAGTCCGCGGTGCTGGAGCAGCGCCACCGTGCCGTTGACCAGCCGTTCCAGGTCGCGCAGCGGTTCGGCGGGGGTGAGGTGGAAGCCGTCGACGATGCCCTCGCCGTGCCAGGTGGCGATCAGTTCCGCGAGGTCGACGGGTCCGCCCCGGTACAGCGGGCCCTGCGCGGTCTGCCGGGGGCCGCCTCCGCCGTGCCCCGGCGCGGCCGCGTGCTCCCCGCCGCCGAGGTCGACGAGGAGGCCGGCGAGGATCCGCGGTTCGTCGGGTCCGCGCCCGAACTCCGCTGCGAGGGAGCGGAGTTCGTCCCGTACGGCGGCTGCCTGCGCGGCACTCGCGGCGCGGACGAGGGCCACGTCGGCGTACCGGGCGGCGGTCCTGCGGGCGGGCCCGTCGGTGGCGTCGACCACGCGGACCGGATGGCCGTGCGGGGGACGCGGCACCACCGAAGGCTCTTGGACGGAGAAGGGCGTGCCCGGGAAGCCGGCGTTCCGTATCCCGGAACCGGCCGACCCGGGCGAAGCCGCCGACATGGCCACGAGGTGGTGGTCGGTGGTCGGCGCGTCGATCCACCAGCCGGCCCGGCCCCGGCTGACCCGGTCGAGCGTCGCGACGGCGGCCCGGGCGTGGAAGGGGTCGCGGTGCGGGGTCGTGGCGGTGGGCACCAGGCCGATCCGGCCGGTGGCGGACGCGATTTGGGTCAGCACGTCGAGCGCGTCGAGGCCGGGGTGGGCGAAGGTGTCGTCCAGGGTCAGGAAGTCGAGACCGCCGCGTTCGGCGAGCCGGGCCGCCTCGGTGTAGGGACGCGCGTCGTACGCCGACGGCTGATCGAGGGCGGCGGCCAGGTGCACCAGGCCCCGGCCGTGCGAGGAAGCCATGTGGGGGGAGTCCTTTCGGGGGAGAATCCGGCCCGCAGCGGCGGGAAGCAACCACGACCGCGCGGACCGGCGGCCATCTCGCTCACCGCACCTTGGAGAGAAACGCCCTGGTCCGCTCGTTGCGGCGGAGCGTCCAGTACTTCGCGAGGAGCGTTCAGTACTTCGGTCGGCGGGCCCTGTTCGACGATCATCGTGGTGCCCTGGTGCACGAGGTCCTTCTCCAGGTGGTTGACGTCGGCCATGACGGTCATCTGTGCACTTCCCTGCCTTCCAGGTGACTCAGGCGGCCGCACGGGCGGCGAGTTCGCCGAGGAACCGCAGCGCGGCCCGTGCGGTCGCGTCGTTCTGCCGGAACGCGGGCCCGCCGGTGCGCGGCCGGGTGAAGGCGCCGGGTGTACGTCCGTCGGTGTACGGCCCGAGCGCGAAGCGCCGGGGGTGCGGCCGGCCGGACCGGTCCAGGAGCCGTCCGTCGGCACGGTCCACGCGCAGCAGCCCGTCCGGGCTCTCGGCGGCCCCCTCGGCGTACAGCTCGCGCAGCAGCGGATCGAGGGCCCGCCGGACCGTCGGCTCGGGCAGCCGGGCCTCGACCAGCGCCCGCGCCTGGACCCAGTGGCCCGGCACGGTGGGGCTCGACGCCTTGAACACCCCGTCCTCGGCGCGCACTTCCATGTCCGCCCCGACGAACCTGAGCACTCCGGCCCGGGACAGCGCGAGCAGCTGCCGCAGCCGGGGGCCGGGCGGCCCCGAGGCGAGATAGCTGAAGAACCCGTGCCACCATCCGCCGATGTCCCCGAGCCGGAACAACTGCCCGTAGACGGAGAGCAGTCCGAGGAACACGGCCAGGTCCGGGCTGTACCGGGGATCATGCCGGCGGCTCAGGTCGGCCTCGACGTACTCCCGCAGGCCCTCCTGGAACTCCTCGTGGGTCGCGTACCGCACGCCCTCCAACGGCCGGTCCAGCCGGGCGAGGTCGAGCCGGTCGCGGGGATCGGGCACAGCGGAGGCCGCCAGGGCCTCCCGTTCGGCGGGATCCTCGGTGGCCGCGTACTTCTCCTCGAAGTCCGTCCAGGACATCGCGGTCCGCTCCGGATGCACGGTGAACAGCCGGTGGTAGTGGGCGAACCCGAGCTCCTTCTCCACCAGCGGCCACACGTCCCGCCGGAAGTCGAAGCCCTCCGGCCGCGCGAGCAGCCCGTCGATCTCGGCCGGGCCCAGGAAGCGGGGCAGCGGCGGCCGCTCACCGGTCCAGTCGTAGCCGATCTTCGAGTGGTACGGCACTCCGCGCCGCGATCCGACGAGGAGGACCGGTTCACGCCCGGACGGGACATAGGTGTCCCCGTCGTACCGTCCGCCCCGGCCCTCGGTCAGCAGCGCCATCAGGTCGACGAAGGCGAGCCCGAACCCGCGGACCAGGACCGGTTCGCCGGGCGCGAGCGCGGACAGGTCGCTGTCGGCGGTGAAGTCGGGCGGCAGGTGGGCCAGGCCGTGGGTGCGGGCGTACGCCGCCAGGTCCCGCTGCTCGTCGTCGAGTTCGGCGTCGAGGTGGCCCAGGCTGAGGACGACCAGGTCGGCGAGGAGCGGGCGGGAACGGCCCTCCAGCCAGACCTGCTGGCGTCCCTCGCGCGCTCCGCTCACCCGCAGGGCACGTCGCGGGTGATGGTGGACGGACACGGACGACGGCAGCGCGGCCACCGCCTGCTCGTGCACCCAGCGCAGATAGGCGCCCTGGAGCTGCCGGTCCGCGAAGGTGCGGCCGTCGATGCCGGCCCACTCGTGCAGCGTGGGGCCGGGGCGTACGGGCCCCTCCATCTCCACCGTCTCGTCGGTGAACATGGTGACGTCCTCGGCGTGCGAGTTCATCCACAGCAGCGGTGACTGCGCCTCGCGCCAGATGCGTCCGGCGCCGGGCGGATGCGGATCGACCAGGTGCAGGTCCAGGCCCGAACCGTCGTACAGCTCGGGTGCGTTGGCGGCGATCCGCTCGATGAGACCGGTCCCCCGCGGCCCGGCTCCTATGATCACCAGTGAGTGCCTCATCGGGTGCGCTCCGAACCGCGGGCGTAGTGCTTCTCCACGCAGTACTGGCCGACGCCGGGCACCGAGGTGACGACGGTGTACCGGACGGTGGCGACCCTCAGCGGCGGGATGCCCTGGTACAGGTTCCCGGCGCTCACCCTGCTGAGCACGGGGTTGGCGGACAGCCGGGCCGCCGCGAGCAGGGCGCCCAGCGCGAAGCCGAGCGCCATGACGACCGCGGTCAGCCAGAGCGTGAGCCAGGGGCCGCGCGGCACCGCGGCCGAGGTGAAGTGGTCCGCGACGACGCCCTGCGGGAACGCCCGGTTGCGCAGGACGGAGTTGACGGCGAGGCCCAGGAGCACGAGAACGGCGACGGCGGCCGCCCACTGGCCGGGAGGGCGCTGCGGGGCGATGCGAAGAGAGTCCGCGTGTTCCGGTATGTCCGGTGCGGCGGGGGCTTTGGCGAGGGTGTCGGAGGACATGCGAGGGCTCCGTGGCAGCGAGTCGGTCGAACTCGGACGGGTGCCTTCACACGGATGCGGCCGAGCCCCTCAGCAGGGCCGCCCTCTGAGACTACGGGTGCGTTTCCGCTCGCTGTCAAGGCTGTCCATACTGTGAGCCGTACGTCTCAAGTCGGTTGACGGCAAACCGGATGCCTGTTCCACTTGCCCCATGCATCCACAGCAGTGGCTGGTCAAGCGCTCCCACATCGACCTCGGTCGCGTGTGGTCCTCTTCCTGTTGAGCTGACCCACTGCGCGCCCTGATGCACAGGGTGCCTTTCGCGTTCTCCCCCTTCTTCACCTTCTTTGCCTTCTTCACCTTCTTCGCCTTCTTCGCCTTCTTCGCCTTCTTCGCCTTCACACGCGCCTTCCCCTCACCCAGCGCTTTCTCGTTTCCAGGAGACCGCTCCACCATGCGCACATCCCCGCGCGCCCGAAACGGGCTCATCATCCCGTTCATCCTCATCACGGCGGGCACTCTGCTGCTGACCCGATGCGGCTCCGGCACGGACGGCACCGCGACGGCCCGGCTCCTGCCGCCCGGCGCCTCGATCCTGGACGACGGCAAAACCCTCGCCGTCGCCCTCGCCGGCCAGGACGCCGGCTTCGCGAACGCGGCGCCAAGGTCCTCAGCATCGGACTGAGAACCGAGCAGGAGGGCTTCGAGGCGATCCCTTCTTCGCCGCCGCTTCGCCACCCGAGCCGATCTGTTCCTCACTCCAGAGCAGGACGTGAAGCGATTTCCACGTCCCGGATCTCCCCCCGGAAGGGAAAATTTCTTGGCGGAGCGGCCTGAGCCGCCGTCAGATCCCAGCGCGGGCACGGCGTTGAGCAGCGGGTTCCTCTCCCCGCCCCGTTCACCCGGACGCTCCAGCCCTCACCCATACGCCGCGAAGAATCATATTTCACTCACAGTCAGCAGCCGTATGGGATACGACCCTTGGGGTACCTGGGCTCTCGACGTATTCGCCGTGCACCAGTACCGTCACAAACCCCCCGCGCGGCGGCTATTCACTTGGCGCGCGATCCGCATCATGGATGACCATAGGGATACAGAAGCAAGAGAAACCGCTGTGAGAGGAGGCGTCCATGGGATCGGTGCGCAAGGCTAGTGCTTGGCTGGGCCTCGTTGACGACAACGATGACGAGCGTTACTACGACGACGACGGATACTCCGAAGGGACCGAGCCCGGGGATGCCTGGGTCACCGACCCGCGGGTCAAGGTGGCCTCGGACGTCGCCGAGGAGAAGGGCCGTCGCATCGGCACGGTGACCCCGGACAGCTTCCGGGACGCCCGCGCCATCGGCGAACTGTTCCGCGACGGCGTTCCCGTCATCATGAACCTCACCGCGATGGAGGCCGGTGACGCCAAGCGCGTCGTCGACTTCGCGGCGGGGCTGATCTTCGGACTGCGCGGCTCCATCGAGCGCGTGTCCACCCGGGTGTTCCTGCTGACCCCCGCCAACACGGAGATCGTGAACGGCGATCCGGGGCAGCACCGCACGGACGGCTTCTTCAACCAGAGCTGAGGCAGGGCCGCTCATCGGCCCTGCCCCCAGCGGGGTTCACCGGAACGCATCCAGTCCGGTGAGCGCCTTGCCGAGCACCAGCTGGTGCATCTCGACGGTGCCCTCGTACGTCAGCACCGACTCGAGGTTCGTCGCGTGCCGCATCACGGGGTATTCGAGGGAGATCCCGTTGGCACCGAGGATCGTCCGCGCCGTACGGCAGATCTCGATGGCCTCGCGGACGTTGTTGAGCTTGCCGAAGCTGACCTGCTCGGGACGCAGGCGGCCGGCGTCCATGCGCCGCCCCAGATGGTGGGCGAGCAGAATCCCCTTGTGCAGTTCGACCGCCATGTCGGCGAGTTTGGCCTGGGTGAGCTGGAAGCCCCCGATCGGCCGCCCGAACTGCTCCCGCGTCTTCGCGTAGTCCACGGCGGTCTCGAAACACGACCGCGCCGCTCCCATCGCGCCCCACACGATTCCGTACCGGGCGTGCGAGAGACAGCTCAGCGGCCCCTTGAGCCCGACGACCTCCGGCAGCACCGCGTCAGCGGGCAGCCGTACGTCGTCGAGGACCAGCTCGCTGGTGACGCTGGCCCGCAGCGACCACTTGTGCTTGATCTCCGGCGCCGAGAAACCGGGCGTGCCGGTCGGCACGACGAACCCGCGGATCCCGTCGTCGGTCTGCGCCCACACGACGGCGACCCCGGCGACCGACCCGTTGGTGATCCACATCTTGCGCCCGTTCAGGACCCAGTCCGTGCCGTCCTTCTTGGCGTACGTCCGCATGGCGCCGGGGTCGGAGCCGTGATCGGGTTCGGTGAGCCCGAAGCAGCCGATCACCTCACCGGCGGCCATGCGGGGCAGCCAGGTCTGCTTCTGCTCCTCGCTGCCGAAGCGGTGGACGGCGTACATGGCGAGCGAGCCCTGCACCGAGACGAGGGACCGGATCCCGGAGTCGGCGGCCTCCAGCTCCAGACAGGCGAGCCCGTACTGCACGGCGGAGGCGCCGGCACACCCGTAGCCGCTGAGCGACATCCCGAGGGCGCCGATCTGTCCGAGTTCCCGGGCGAGTTCCCTGATCCCCGGCAGCTCGCCCTTCTCGTACCAGTCCGCGACATGGGGCAGGACGCGGTCGGCGGCCCAGGTCCGCACGGTTGCGCGGATCGCGAGGTCCTCCGGTTCCAGCAGGTCGTCGATGCCGAGGGGGTCTGCGGGGTCGAACGGGGGCATGGCACATCCTCCGGAAGAAGGGCTCCAGCGGGCGGGCGACTGGAAACAGCGGGCGACGACTGGACGGCGACTGGACGGCGATCAGAAACTAGCACCGCTAATTTAGCTTCCGTCGCCGACGTTACAGCGCGCCCTGCCGCACATCCAGACGCCGGTCAGGCGGAGACGCGCGACTCCGCCACGTCTCTGGGTGCCGGAAGCCCCACCGCCGCCGGGGCCTCACCGCACTGCATCGTGCGCGGCAGCCGCAGCGCCATCGCCGCGCCCAGCAGCAACAACCCCGCGCTCACCAGCAAGGTCACGTGCAGTCCGTGCACGAAGGAGTCCTGCGCGGCCCGGCGCAGGGCGACCCCGGCGGGTCCACCGAGGCGTCCGGCGACCTCGTAGGCCTCGCCCAGGGAGTGCCCGGCCGACCTGGACGCCGAGTCGGGGACCCCGGGCACGCCCGACAGGCCGGGCGTGTACGCCGCGTTCATCACGCTGCCGAGCAGCGCGATCCCGATGCCCGCCCCGAGCTGGTACGAGGTCTCGCCGATCGCCGCGGCCCCGCCCGCCTGCTCCGGTGGGGCCTCGCTGAGCATCGACTCGTACGCCCCGAAGAGTGTGGTCTCCAGACCGAACCCGAGCAGCACGAACCCGAACACCAGCAGGGCTGTGTTGTCCGCGTCGCCCATCGCGGTGAGCATCAGCACGGCCACCGCCGTGACGCAGAACCCGGCACTCACCATCAGGCGCGGCCCGAACCGCCGCAGCAGACGCGCCCCGGCGAGCCCCGCCGCCATCGCGGCGATCGTCAGCGGCAGCAGCCGCAGACCGGTCTCCAGCGGAGACAGGCCGAGAACCAGCTGGAGATACTGAGCCGCGATCAGTTCGAGTCCGACCAGAGCGAGCATCGCCAGGACGATGCAGCCGACCGAGGTGCTGAACGCCGGGCGCGCGAACATGCGCAGGTCCACCAGGGGATGCGCGAGCCGTCGCTGCCGCCGTACGAAGAGGAAGAGCAGCGCCGCGCCCAGGACCAGCGGGATCGCGGTGAACACGTCGAGCTCTCCCCCGCCGAGCCGCTTCACGCCGAGCACGAGGGTGAACAGGCCGCCCGCGGCCGTCAGCGCGCCCACGACGTCCCAGGGACCGTCCCCGCTGCCCTTCGACTCGGGCAGCAGCAGACGGCCCACCGGCAGGCTGACCAGCATCAACGGGATGTTGATGAGGAAGACCGAGCCCCACCAGAAGTGCTCCAGGAGGAAGCCGCCGAGCAGTGGTCCGACCGCGGCGCCGACCGCGGCGACGGCGCTCCAGATGCCGATCGCGAGCGCCCGCTCACGCCGGTCGGGGAAGACCTGGCGGAGGATCGACAGCGTCGCGGGCATGATCATCGCGCCGCCGACGCCGAGCAGCGCCCGCGCGAGGATGAGCACCTGGGCGGTGTCCGCGACGGCGGCGACACCGGAGGCGACGCCGAAGAGGCCGTAGCCGAGGAGGAGGACTCTCCTGCGGCCCACGCGGTCGCCGAGCGTGCCGAAGAGGATCAGCAGCGAGGCGCAGACGAGTGGATAGACGTCGACGATCCAGAGCAGTTCCATCGCGCCGGGCTTGAGGTCCTCGGTGACGGCGGGCACCGCCACGTGCAGCACGGTCGCGTCGAGGGCGACCAGGAGCAGGCTCGTGCAGAGGACGACGAGGACGACCCAGCGGTTTGCACCGGCCCCGGCCGCCCGACGGCGCAGCAACGCGGCGGCCGTGGTCGTCCCGGACATGTACGTACCTCCCAGAAGTTCCCTGGCGTTCGGCGGGCACACGGGGTGGGGACTCCCCATGATCTCGGCCGGAGAGGAGCGGTGGTCTCCGGCCCGCGCAGCGAACGGCGGGTGACACGTCAGCGTACGCGAGTTCGGGCGTGGGCCCAGTGGCGGACCTCTCAGACTTCCGGCAGAACACGTGTGGCGTACGCCACTTTCGCCGCCTGTCGCCGGGCCCCGGCGGGCGGCTTCGGCGGGCGGTCGATAATCGGACCCGTGACCGATCTTGGAACGCGCTCCGAACCGGCCCTGCGCCGAGCCGCCCCGGCGCTGCTCGGCTATGCGGCCGTTCGCGCCCTGGGCCTCCTCACGCTGGCCCTGTGGAGCGGGGCGCGCGACAAGAGCGCGTACACCCTCCTGACCGCCCGCTGGGACGCGCTCTGGTACACGAGGGTCGCCGAACTCGGTTACGGCTACGAGGTGCGGCTGCCCAACGGCGACGTGCACTCGAACCTGGCGTTCTTCCCGCTCCTGCCCTGGCTGGAGCGGCTGCTGTCCGCGGTGACCCCGCTGTCGTACGCCGACGCGGGCTTCGCGGTGGCCCTGCTCGCCTCCCTGGCGGCGGCCTGGGGCGTCTTCGCGGTGACGGACCAGGTGTACGGCCGCCGGGCGGGCGTCTGCGCGGTCCTGCTGTGGGCCGTCCTGCCCGTCGGAATCGTCCAGTCGATGGCGTACAGCGAGTCGCTGTTCACGGCTCTGGCGGCCTGGTCGCTGTACGCGGTGCTGACCGGCCGCTGGGTGACGGCGGGCCTCCTGGCCTCCCTGGCGGGCCTGACCCGCCCGGTGGGCCTGGCGGTGGTCGCGGCGGTGTGGGTGGCGGCGATCGCGGCGCACCTGAGCGACCGACGGGCCCGGATCCGAGCGCAGAGCACCTCCGAACCCGCCGCGCCGCCCCTGTGGGGGCCCGCGTCGACTCCGCGCCGGGGCGACGCCGAGAACACCCGTAGCTCCGGGTTCGGCGGGCGGTGTTCCCCCGCCGACAGCTCTTTCGAGCGGAGCCGAAGCACGGCCGGGGCGAGCGGCGCTCCGGACGTCGCACACGCCCCCACGGGCCGAACCCCGTCGTCCACGACCGAGCGCGTCGCGGACACGGCCGGCGCGCCCGACCCCGCCCGCGCCCCCGCCGACCGCCCCTCCCCCCGCCGCGCCCTCGGCATGGCTCTCGCCCCCCTCGGCACCGCCGCCTACGTCCTGTGGGTCGGTCACCGCACCGGGAAGGGGCCGCTCGGGTATCTCGACGTGCAGGCGGGCTGGCGGAACGGGTTCGACGGGGGGTACGCCTTCGCCCGTTTCGTCGCCGCCAAGTTCACGTCGTTCCCCTCGGCCCTGGCCGGGATCGGGCTGATCGTCGGCGTCGGGCTGGTGGTGTGGCTGTACGTCGTCTGCGCACGGCAGGGCCAGCCACTGCCCCTCCTGGTGTACGCCGGCGTCGTCACCGCGCTCGCCCTGTGCGCGTCGAGCTACTTCGGCTCGAAACCCCGCCTGCTGATGCCCGCCTTCCCCCTGTTGCTCCCCCTCGCCCTGGCCCTCGCCCGCTCAAGGACCCGCAGGTCAGCCGCGCTCCTGACCCTGATCGCCACCGCCTCCGCCCTGTACGGCGCCTTCTGGCTGAACGGTTCCGGTCCACCATGATCGACTCGGGAGCGCCGATGAGCGCCCGGAGAATTCCACCCCATGATTCGGTGAACGAATTCATAAGGGCCATAAAACCGGAACCCGGAATGATCAAAACAATTGCAGGGCACAGCCGCCGCCTTTGCAAAATCCCCGGAAATAGCCACCCGCCTGAGAGGAATCCCACATCACATCGTCATCACAAAGCCGCTGATTCGCCAGGGATCAGAGCTCACTCGCTGTAACGTCGATTGGGTGCGTACCGAACGAAACCCCACCCGTCTGGACCGGGTGTTCGCCAGGCTGGACCGTGAGCCGGAGCGGCCGGCCCACCTCAGCGTGCCGCGGGCGAGCCGCCACCGGACCGTCCTCGCGATCGCCGCCCTGGCCTTCTACCTGGCGATCGTGTGGCTCGTGGTGACCACGTCGTGGCTGGTCCGCCTGGACTGGCAGGTCATGTTCTTCCGGCCGTACCAGCAGTGGGCGTCCATCCACTGGTTCGTCGACTACTACGTGGTGCTGGGCCAGCGCGGCCCCACCGCGGTGATGGTCGCGGCCTGGCTGGGCTGGCGTTCCTGGCGCCAGCACACGCTGCGCCCGCTGCTGACCCTGGGCGCCTCGCTGCTGCTGCTGAACATCACGGTCGGCGCCGCCAAGTACGGCATGGGACGGCTCGGACCGCACTACGCGACCGTGATCGGCTCGAACGAGATGGGTCTGGGCGGCGATATATTTCCCAGCGGCCACACCGCCAACGCCGTGGTGACCTGGGGAATCCTGGCGTATCTGGCCTCCACCCCGAGAGCCCGCCGCTGGCTGTCCGCGATCTCCGCGGTGACGTCGCTGGGCGTCGGCATGGCCACCGTCTACCTCGGTACGCACTGGCTGAGCGACGTCGTGCTGGGCTGGATCGCGGGTCTGCTGATCCTGCTCGCGCTGCCCTGGTTCGAGCCGCTGATCGCCCGTACCGAGGCCTACGCCTTCGACCTGCGCGACCGCTGGCGGGCCCGCGGCGGCGCGAAGGCCCCGGCGGCCCCGGTCACCCCCGTCGCAGCGCCGGCCCGCCTCAAGCCGCTCACGGCCCCGCAGAACGAGACGGCGGCCCGCGAGGCCGCCGTTCCGGCGCGTGGCCCCAGGTCACCCGTCCATCTGGTCCCGGGCCACCTGGCCCCGGGCCCGCACACCACCCGTTCGGAGCGGACCCCGGTCACCCCGGCCGGCAGCCGCCGCCCGCCGCACCCGGACCGGATCGTGCGCGGTACGCCGTCCGCGGCCAGCCGGCCGGTGGCCGGCGGCTGATCGCGCACCTCGCAGCCGACGGGGCCGGTACGCACCACCACCCCGGACATGACGTGGGGGCCCGGCCCCCCCACGGCGAGCGGGGCCCCCCCAATCGGGTGAGCCCCAGCGCCGCCCCCCGCCCCGCCCGCCGCAAACACAAAAGAAAAACGCGCCCCCGCGGGGGGAAAAAAATAT
>NZ_JBHVYZ010000061.1:0-36152 GCF_042880295.1 Streptomyces sp. NPDC058307 | reverse complement strand
ACCTCCCTGCCGCGGGGGCCGTTACGAACCACCCCCCCGCACATTCGGTGGCCCCCGCACCCCCCATGGTATCGGGGGCCCACGTCATGCGGTTCAGCCCTTCCAGGCCCGCGCCACGCGGCCGTCCTTCACCTCGAAGTTCAGCCGGCCCGCGCGGTACTCCATCGTGATGATCGCCCCCGGCGGCAGCGAACGGACCGTCGACCAGCCCCGCTCACGCGCGGTCCGCTCGGCAGAGCCGGAGTCGAGGCCCACATAGCTGTCCGGGCTGTCCTGGGGGTCGGCGGGCGGTGTCGGAATGGGTGCCATACCGCCACGCTAGACCCTGCCCGACGGTCGCGGAAGTCCCGATCCGGCACGCCTCCTGTCACGCTTCTGTCACAGGATCCCGCCACCCGTTTCCCTCGCACTCCGTCACACGGACGGGCGTTTCCCCGGCCTTACCGCGGGTATTCGAACGTAATTTCCGTGTGTCGTACGACTTCCCCGAATGCCCGGTGAGAAGGCCTGCCCGAAAACCGGTCCGGCACCCCTTTGCCGACCGATTCCGGACACGGCCTCACCAGCTGACGCCGCATAGGAAATACACGGTTCCGGCACAGAACCCCCTTACGTCCCCTGTCGCCGTGCACGACGGCGCGAGCATCATGGCGTCAGCCGAGCGGGAGGGGCGAGCGATGGGGACGCAGACCGTGCAGGCGACGGCAGAACCCGTGCGGACCGGACAGCAGGGGCGGCCGGTCGTGGACTGGCTGACCACCACCGACCACAAGAAGACCGGTCACCTCTATCTGATCACGTCATTCGTGTTCTTCCTGGTCGGCGAGGTCATGGCGAGCAAGCCGGTCGTGAGCCGTCCTGATCGCCTCGGTCAGCTCGGCCGGCTCCAGCACCTCGAACTCGAAGCCCATCATCATCACGTGGATCACCATCACGTCGAGGCCAGAGGCCCCGGTGTGCAGGAGGCAGCTGTCGGGCCCCTCCGCCTCCAGCACCCCGGCGCTCGGCGAGATCCGCTCGGCGGCCCGTTCCTTGGACACCAGCAGCCGTACGACCGCGTGTGAGGCGTACACGCGCGTGGAGACGCCTCGCGAGACGTAGGCGGCGAGGTCCTCGGTGGGCGGGGTGCGCGGCGCGAACCGGGGGCCGTGCGGCGGCTTCGGGGTGATCCGGTCGGCCCGGAAGGTCCGCCAGTCCTCGCGGTCGACGTCCCAGGCCACCAGATACCAGCGCCGCTCGCTGCACACCAGGCGGTGCGGTTCGACGGTACGGCGGCTGGCGGCTGGCGGCGCCGTCGTGGTCGCTGTAGTCGAAGCGCAGCCGCTCGGCGTCCCGGCAGAGGTTGGCGAGCTCGGTGAGGACGCCCGGGTCGACGGCGGCGGGCTGGGGGCCTCGCAGCATCGGCACGGTGAAGGCGTTCAGGGCGCCCACCCGGCGGCGCAGCCGGCTCGGCAGCACCTGCTCCAGCTTGGCCAGAGCCCGTACCGAGGTCTCGCCGATGCCCTCGATGCCCTGTCCCGCCGCGGTGCGCAGGCCCATGGCGACCGCGACGGCCTCGTCGTCCAGGAGCAGCGGCGGCAGCTCGGCGCCCGCGCCGAGCTGGTAGCCGCCGCCGGTGCCCGGGCTGGCGTTGACCGGGTAGCCCAGCTCGCGCAGCCGGTCCACGTCCCGGCGCACGGTGCGCGGGGTGACGCCGAGGCGGTCGGCCAGGTCGGCGCCGGACCAGTCGCGGTGGGCCTGCAGGAGCGAGAGCAGGCGCAGCAGTCGTGCCGAGGTCTCCACCATGGTTCCGAGTCTGCCGGCGCTTGCGGACAGCAGGACTGGCTGACCGGCACCGCCGGTTCCGCGGCCCGCATGTACTACGAGAACAGCCATGTGCCGGACTGGTTCCCGACGGCGGGCTCCGGGGTGCCGACCGCGGTGGCCAACTTCGGCGAGGACATGGCGATCCGCCGCTGGGCCGAGCAGGTCAACACCGTCGTCCGCTGGACGGAGTTCGACCGCGGCGGCCATTTCGCGGCCCTGGAGGTGCCCGAGCTGCTGGCCGGTGACGTCAGGGAGTTCTTCGGCTCACTGCGATGAAGAGCACGCGTGACTCACTGCTGATACGGCAGTTGCGGGACGTCGAAGCAGGTGCGGTTCATGTCGCCCTGGGAGATCCAGCCCCGGCCGTCCTGCCAGCGGGCCACCGAGAGGCAGGTCCTGCGGGACCTCGGTGGCCCGGCCAGGCGCTCGAACCGGACGGGGAGGAGCAGGCCGTGCGCGGTGTAGTCCTGGGTGCGGTTCACGTAGGCGTCGACGCACGCGCGCGTGATGCCCTGTGCCGCCGCGCACGACTTGGCGGCGTCCGTGAACCACATGGCGGCCGCCCAGCCCTCCAACTGCCACTGGGAGTGCGTCTCGAGGCCCTTCGTCGCGTTCCTGAACTCCCGTACGGCCGCGTTGCCGGTGTCCGCGTAGTTGCGGCTGGCCCCGGTCGCCCACAGGGCGTTGCGGCAGCGCGGGGCGTCCTTGTAGTCGTCCGGAACGGTGGACGTCCAGTTCTGCACGTTGGTGACCTTGGCGGTGACCTCGACGCCGGCCGCGTCCATCGCCTCGCACAGCTGGGCGTTGCCATGGCTGTCGACGGCGTCGAAGACCAGGTCGGCGCCCTGCTCCTTCAGATCGGCGGCCACGGCACGGAAGTTGGGCAGTGCGAAGTCGACCTGCTCGGTGACGACCTTGTACCCCTCGGCCTTCAGACCCTGCTCGACGAGCCGGGCGTAGGCGGCGGACGCGGCCTGGTTGTACGACACGACGGCCGCCGTACGGGCCCCGTGCTCGCGCTTGAAGTAGCGGTAGACCTCGGTGCCGCCGTACTGCTTCCCGCCCCAGCCGGTCGTGCCGTTCCGGGGCGCGAGGCTGCCGTAGATGCCGTACAGGTGCGGCCAGGTGTCGTAGGCGGCGCCGATGGGCTGGCCGCCGATGTCGGGCACGCGCGCGTGGGAGACGCGGGAGGCGCCGGCGTAGTCGAGGGCGGTGGTCGCGACCAGGGCGACCACCTTGTCCTCGTCGATCAGCCGGTGCACACAGGTGTTGTCGCCGACCCCGCTGCCGCCGTCGTCGCACTCGCGCACCTCGACCGGGCGGCCGTCGACGCCCCCACGCGCGTTGAGACGCTCGAAGTACGCCTTGGCGCCGTCGCGCGGACCGGTGAAGGCGCTGCCACCGACCGGGCTGGTGGCACTGGTGACGATGCCGACCCGGATCGGAGTGCTGTCCTGGGCGGGGGTCGCCCGCTCCCGGTGCTCGAAGTCGCTCTCCGGCAGCCTGCTGCCGCACGCCGTACCCACCGTGAGCAGCAGGACCGCGAGGGCGGCCTCAGCAGCCCGGAAGAGCCGAGGCCGTGGCATTGCCGCTCAACTGGACCAGCGCGCACAGGGTGTTGACCGACACCTTCCAGGTGCCGTCCTGTTTGACCGCCGTCCCCGAGGCGTCCGGCAGGACGGTGGCGCCGTTCAACATCAGGGTGTACGTCACGTCGGCCGCGGTCGGCTCGGTGAACCCGACCTTCGTGACGTTCGCCCGCACCTGTCCGCCGCGCTGGTCACCGCTGAAGGCCTGGAGCACCGGGCCCATCTCGTCGCCGTTCTCCAGGACGGCCTGCTTGTCCTTGGTGGAGGTCTTCGGGTCGAAGAACTTCTCCCAGTTCGTCTTGATCTCCCGCTGCGCGGCGGCCGCGTCGGCGGGTCCGCCCGGCGACGGGGCGGCGGAAGGTGCGGTCCGCTCCACGGACGGCGTCGGTGGCGGGCTCTCGCTGCCGCCGCCGCTGTCGTCGCTGCACGCCGTGAGGGCCACGGCGAGGACGAACCCCACCGCCATCAGCCCCCGGCTGCCGTTCCCCCACGTGCGGTCGCTCCCGAGAACCATCTGGCTCACCACCGGGTGTCGGTCCGGGCCAACGTGCGCCCGGCGCTTTCAGGGTCAGCTTCCAGAAGGCATAGTGCAAGCGATTGGCTTACATGGACAGGCACGCGACATGGGGAGCCGGAGATGCGGACAGCCCGACTGCGGACCGTGCACCCCGTCCAGTGGGCCGGCTGGGCCGCGCTCGCCGCGGGTGCGGTGCTGTGCGTCCTCGGCTGGTACGGCGTCTCGGGCGAGCGGTATGCCGAGCGCCAGTTGCCCTACCTCGCCTCCTGCACGGTGCCCGGCGCCGCGCTGATCGTCGCCGGGGCGGTGCTGCTCACCCACGGCCGGGGCGCGCTCGCCGCCGCGCGTGTGGAGGAGCTGTACGGCCTCCTGGTCGCCGCGGAGCCCACCGGGGCCGAGGAGTCCACAGCGGCGGCCGGCGCACCCCTGGCGGTCAGCGGGGACCTGCTGATGGTGCCCGGCGGCACGCTCTGGCATCGCGCGGACTGTCCGCTGGTCGCCGGGAAGGTGGAGTCGGTCCCGGTCGACGCGAAGCTCCTGGCGAGCGGCGAGCTGGGCCCCTGCCCGATCTGCGAGCCCGTCGAGGAAACCGACTGATGTCGTCGCTGACCTACGACCTCACCCTCGCCGGGTTGTCGGTCGGCAGCGCGGCCGCGCTCACCGGCGTCGGCCTGATCGTGACGTACCGCGCGACCGGGGTGCTGAACTTCGCACACGGGGCGATCGCGATGGTGTGCGCGTACGTGCTGCGGCAGTGCGTGGCGGAGTGGGGCTGGCCGCTGTGGGCCGGGGCGGTGGTGACCCTGCTGATCCTGGCGCCGGCCCTGGGTGTCGTGCTGGAGCGTTTCGTCTTCCGGCCCCTGTCCGTCCTGGGCGGCGACCCGGCCCAGACCCTGGTGGCCTCCATCGGCGTCTTCGTGCTGCTGGTGGGCGGGGCCGCGCTGCTGTGGGGCCAGGGCGCCCGGGACGACGCTCCGGAGCTGGTGTCGGCGGATCCGTGGGGGCAGTTGGCAGTGGTCCTGGTACTGGCGGCCGGCGTGAGCGCGGTGATCCGCTGGACGCGCTTCGGACGGGAACTGCGGGCCGTCGTGGACGACCGCGGGCTGGCCGTGCTCGGCGGGATCGACGCCGACCGGGTGGCGGCGGCCGGTTGGGCGTTCGGGTCGTTCACCGCGGGCCTGACGGGAGTTCTGCTGGCTCCCTTCGTCCGGCTGGACCCGTACGGGCTGCCCCTGCTGGTCATGGAGGTGGTGGCGGTCGCGGTGGCCGCGCGGATGCGCAGCCTGCCGGTGGCGGTGGTGGTGGCGCTGGCCATCGGGGTGGGGCAGAGCCAGCTGACCCGGCTGCACCTGTCGGGCCGCGGCGAGTCGTTGCTCCAGGCGGTGGGGGCGAACCTGTTCGTGGTGGCCCTGCTGATCGCTTCGTCGGTGCTCCCCCGCATCGGCACCCGGGACGCGCTCCCGCGCACGGCCACCGCGCGCGTGCCCACGCCCCAGGGCGCGTGGATCGTCGCGATGGTGCTGTTCCTGCTCCCGCTGGGCTTCGCGGGGCCGGACCTGCACACGTCGGTCCAGGTCCCGGCACTGGGCGTGGTCCTGCTGTCCCTGGTGGTCGTGACGGGCCGGGGCGGGCAGATCTCTCTCGGCCAGGCGGCCTACGCGGGCCTGGGCGCCCTGTTCACGGCCCTGCTGGCGGCGGGCCGCTTCCCGGGGCTGCCCCGTCTGCCGGAACTGGCCGCGCTGGCGCTGGCGGTGGTCCTGGTGGCTCCCCTGGGCCTCCTGACCGGCTGGCCCGCGATCACCCGCCGGGGCCTGGCGCTGGCCCTGGCGACCTTCGCGGTCGGCGTCGGCGTGAGCCGCTTCGTCCTCGCCCAGCCGTACGCCACGTCCGGGCTGTCCCTGGACCGCCCCGAGAGCTTCGACGGCGACCGCGCGTACTACGTCCTGGAGTTGGCCCTGCTCTCGCTCGCCCTGCTGGCGACCTACGCGCTGCGCACAGGCCGCACGGGCCGGGCCCTGGCCGCCCTGCGCGACCACGAGTCCGGCGCCTCGGCGGCAGGCGTCCGCGTCCCCGCCCTGAAACTCCTCGCCTTCGTGGCGGGCGCCGCGTTGGCGGCCCTGGGCGGCGGCATGCTCGGCATGGGCCTGCGCGCCTTCGACCCCACCGCCTACGACCCCGTCCGCGGCCTCCTCTGGTTCGCCGCGGTGGTCGTCCTGGGCGCCGACAGCACTCTGGGCGCCCTGGGAGCGGCGGCCCTGCTGGTGGGTCTGGACGCGGGGGCACGGGGAGGGGTGGCGGCGGCGCTGATCGGAGTGCTGGCGGTCCTGGTGGGCCGCTTTCCCGGGGGGCCGTACGAGGCGGTGCGGGCGGTGGCGGGGCGACTGCCACCGCCCCGGCCGACGGCTCTGACCCCCCTCGGAGCGCGGGTGAGACAACGCCTGCACCCACCTGGCCTCGCGCAGCCCCAGGCACCGGCTCCGCCCCAGGCACCCGCACCCGACCACGAACCCCGCACGGGTGGTACCGCAGGCCGGGCAGTCCTCACCACCCGCGACCTCCAGGCCCGCTACGACGGTTTCACCGCCCTCGACGGAGTCGACCTCACCGTCCCGCCCGGCCGCATCACCGCGATCATCGGCCCCAACGGCGCGGGAAAGAGCACCCTGTTCCACTGCCTGGCAGGCACGATCCGCCCCACCCGGGGCCACGTCCGCTACGGCGACCGCGACATCACCCGCCTGTCCCCCCACGCCCGCACCCGCCTCGGCATCGCCCGCACCTTCCAGCAACTCGCCGTCTTCCCGACGTTGACGGTGGCCGAGAACGTCCAGGTGGGCGCGGAACAGGGCCATGTCCCGGACCCGGCGGCGGTGGACCGCGCTCTGCGGCTGTTCCGTCTGGACGGCCCCCTGCGCGACGCCCCCGCCGCCCACCTCCCCACCGGCACCCTGCGCCGGGTGGAACTCGCCAGAGCCCTCGCCGGCTCCCCGGACGTCCTGCTCCTCGACGAACCCGCCGCCGGCCTGGACACCGCCGAGGTGAGCGCCCTGGCCCACGTCCTCAGGGCCCTCGCGGCGGACGGCACCGCCCTCCTCGTGGTCGAGCACGATCTCGACCTGGTCGCCGGCCTCGCGGACGTCGTGCACGTGATGACCGGGGGTCGCATCATCACCTCCGGCCCACCGGCCCACGTACTGGAGACACTCGACGCCCGGGAGACCGCCGTATGACAGCGAGGACGGCCGTCTCCCTGCGCCACGCGCGCGTGCGCTACGGCCCCCTGGAGGCCCTGCACGGCGTCACCCTCACCGCCCCCGGCCCCGGCCTCACCGTCCTGCTGGGACGCAACGGCTCCGGCCGTACGACGGCCTTGCGCGCCCTGGCCGGGACAGTGCCGCTCACCGACGGCAGCGTGGTGTGGGACGGCACCGACGTGACCCGCGTGCCGGCGCACGAGCGGGCCCGGCGCGGTCTGTGCCTGGTCCCCGAGCGCCAGGCGGTGTTCGGTTCCCTCACCGTCCGCGAGAACCTGGCACTCGCCGCCCCCGCCCCCGACCCGGCCCTGGACGCCTACCCGGAGCTGGCCCCCCTGCTCCCGCGCCGCGCCGGCACCCTCTCCGGCGGCGAGCAGCGCATGCTGGCCCTCTCCCGCGCCCTCCTGGCACGCGCGCGCGTGGTCCTCGTCGACGAACCCGCGCAGGGCATGTCCCCCACGGTCGCGGCCCGCACGTACGGACTCCTCGCCGCACTGGACGCGTGCGTGGTCGTGGCCGAGCAACGGCTCCCGCCCGCGCTGCTCGGCCGGACTGCGCTCGTGTACGAACTGCGGCGCGGCGCGGTCGCGTTCAGCGGGGAGGCGGCGGAGCTGAGGCATCGGCGAGGGTACCGTTGATTTTCGGCCACCCACTTCACGCAACCAACTTTCCTGCCCATCCCGGTAATTGGCAGTGCGCTCCCGGTTCCGCACGACCTGTGACCCCGCGCTGCGGTTGGTTCGATTCCGTTCGCCCTGGGGCGTGACTCCCGCCGCGGATCGCCCGTTGTCTTCTTCATGAGCCCGGGACCCGCCCGGTTCACGGGCCGGGAGCCACCCGGTCCCGCCACGCACCACTTCCCGAGGGAGCCACCCGTGCCGCGCATGCTCGACGTCAGCGACGAGGTACGCGCTGAGATCGGCGACGAAGAAGCCGACCGGCTGCTCGCCGGAGACAACGCCCCCGGCAGCTACGACTGCACGTCCTGCCGCACCCAGGGCAATTCCGAACAGGAGCGCACCAGCACCGTCCTGTTCATCGGCGACGAGACCGCCGTCCTGGCCTTCGCCCACGCCTCCTGCCTGCCCTCCCAGGTCGTCCAGGTCACCGAGGAGCAGCTCCAGGGCGCGGTGAAGTCCATCACCGGCGACACCGTCGACCTGGACCCGGACAAGGTCGTACCCGAGCAGGCGGTGCTCGGCGTGACCAGCGGGCTCGTCCTGATCGCCGGGGAGCTGCACCCGGCGCTGGTCGTGGAGCCGACCGGGCCGATCGCGCGGCCGGGCGCGACGGGAGGCGGCGACGACTTCCTGCCGCTGCTGATCGAGCAGGGGTTCATGCCGCTGACGGCGATCGAGTCGGTGCCGTCCGTGCTGCACGGGTGGTCGGTGCTGCTGGCGGTGGGGCAGCTGCACGCGGTGCTGCAGCCCTCGGCGAACGGCGGGCAGCCGGTGGCCTGGTGGCAGGCGCACCAGCCGCTCCAGGTGACGGAGAGCTGGCGGGCCGCCGCCAACAAGCACCAGCAGGTGCTGATGTTCGCCGCGCCGGTGGGCTCCATCGGACGGCAGCCCCGCGAGGACCTGCTGCGGGACGCGCTCGACAAGGCCGCGGCGAACGGCAAGCTGGTCGCGGCCGCGATGCCGCTCGCGGGGACGTGAGGACCGGCTGAAGGAGCACATGGATCACGCCGTTCACGCCGGACCGCATCCCCGGGGTCCCGGTGTCGTTTGGACATACGTGCACCCATACGACGCTCCGCGCCGGTTTCCCGGCGGACCATCGGCCACGCCGATCTACGACGCGCTCTACTCCGAGTACGTCAAGACCTTCCGTTCGCTGCCGGGTGACCGCAGCGGCGAGGAGGAGCTGGGCTTCACCGCGTTCGGGAACACCCCGCACGCCTCGGGCTCGTTCAGCAGCTCGTACAGCGCCTACAGCGCGGGGGCGTTCAGCGCCCGCCAGCAGTCGCAGTGGCAGCGGGTGGGACACATCGGACAGCAGCAGACCGGGACGCATCACACCGGCATGCAGCACGTCCCGGCGGCGCTGCCACCCGGCCCGCGCAGAGGGCTCTGACACATGAGGAAGGGCGGCCCCGGTGGGGGGCCGCCCTTCCTCATGTGTACGTCACGGTGAATACGTCACTGCGTGTACGTCACTTCTTCTTCGCGCCGCGCTTCTCGCGCACCCGCACCGAGATGTGGATCGGGGTGCCCTCGAAGCCGAACTCCTCGCGCAGTCGGCGCTCGATGAAGCGCCGGTAGCCCGCCTCGATGAACCCGGAGGCGAACAGCACGAACCGCGGCGGCTTGGTGCCGGCCTGGGTGCCGAAGAGGATGCGCGGCTGCTTGCCGCCGCGGACCGGGTGCGGGTGGGCGGCGACCAGCTCGCCCAGGAAGGCGTTCAGGCGCCCCGTCGGGACCCGCGTCTCCCAGCCGGCCAGAGCCGCCTCGATCGCGGGGACCAGCTTCTCCATGTGACGGCCGGTCTTCGCCGAGACGTTGACCCGCGGCGCCCAGGCGACCTGGGCGAGCTCGGTCTCGATCTCCCGCTCCAGGTAGTAGCGGCGCTCCTCGTCGAGGGTGTCCCACTTGTTGTAGGCGAGGACGATCGCGCGGCCCGCCTCGACGGCCATGGTGACGATCCGCTGGTCCTGCACCGAGATGGACTCGGAGCCGTCGATCAGGATGACCGCCACCTCGGCCTTCTCGACGGCGGCGGCGGTGCGCAGCGAGGCGTAGTAGTCGGCGCCCTGCTGGAGGTGGACCCGCTTGCGGATACCCGCGGTGTCGACGAACTTCCAGATGACACCACCGAGTTCGATCAGCTCGTCGACCGGGTCACGGGTGGTGCCGGCGATCTCGTTGACGACGACCCGCTCCTCACCGGCCACCTTGTTCAGCAGCGAGGACTTGCCGACGTTCGGGCGGCCGATCAGCGCGATCCGGCGGGGGCCGCCGATCGCGGTGCCGAAGGTCTGCTCGGGCGCCTCCGGCAGCGCCTCCAGGACGGCGTCGAGCATGTCGCCGGTGCCCCGGCCGTGCAGTGCGGAGACGGGGTGCGGCTCGCCGAGGCCCAGGGACCACAGGTACGCCGCGTCGGACTCGCCGCTCAGGCCGTCGACCTTGTTGGCCGCCAGCACGACCGGCTTGCCGGCCTTGCGCAGCAGTCGTACGACCGCCTCGTCGGTGTCGGTGGCACCCACCTTGGCGTCCACGACGAAGACGACGGCGTCGGCGGCCTCGATCGCGTACTCGGCCTGCGCGGCCACGGAGGCGTCGATGCCGAGGACGTCCTGCTCCCAGCCGCCGGTGTCGACGACCTTGAAGCGGCGCCCGGCCCACTCGGCCTCGTAGGTGACGCGGTCGCGGGTGACGCCGGGCTTGTCCTCAACGACGGCCTCGCGGCGCCCGATGATGCGGTTCACCAGAGTCGACTTGCCGACATTCGGGCGCCCGACGACGGCGAGCACGGGCAGCGGACCGTGGCCGGCCGCCTCGATGGCACCCTCGATGTCCTCGGGGTCGAAGCCCTCTTCCGCGGCGAGCTCCATGAACTCCGCGAACTCGGCATCGCCAAGCGCCCCGTGGTCGTGCTCCTCGCCCGAGCCCTCGGAGTGGATGTGGTCGTTCATGAAGTCCGTACCTCGTTCATCGTGGTGATCGGTGGACCGCCCGGCCCTTTCGCCGGATCGGTCCACTACTCAGTGTCGCCTAGCGCCCGGTCAGGCGCCTGGCGTTGTGCAGGTGGGTGCTGAGCTGCTTCTGGATGCGCTCGGTCGCCTCGTCGAGCGCCTTGCGCGTGCGCCGTCCGCTGCCGTCGCCCGCCTCGAAGGGGTCGCCGTACACGACGTCGACGCGGCTGCGCAGCGGAGGCAGCCCCTTTATCAACCGCCCGGGCTTCTCGGAGCTTCCCAGCACCGCGACCGGGACGACCGGCGCCCCGGTGCGCACCGCGAAGTACGCGAGCCCGGCCCGCAGGGAGGCGAAGTCGCCCTCGCCCCGGGTGCCCTCCGGGAAGATACCGAGGACCCCGCCGGTCTTCAGGACGTCGAGCGCCTGGGTGATCGCACCGCGGTCGGCGCCCGAGCGGTCCACCTTGACCTGCCCGATGCCGATCAGGAAGGGGTCCAGCGGTCCGATGAACGCCTCCTTCTTGATCAGGAAGTGCGTCGGCCGGGGTGACACGCCCATGACCATCGGGCCGTCGAGGATGTTGGAGTGGTTCACGGCGAGGATCACGGGCCCGGTCGCGGGCATCCGCCAGGCGCCGAGCACCCGCGGCTTCCACAGCCCGTACATCAGCCCGACGCCGATGCGCCGGCCGACCTCGGCACCCTTCTCGGAAGGAACGGTCACTTCCCGGCCCGCTTCTCCTCGACAAGGGTGACGACACACTCGATGACCTGCGCGAGGCTGAGTTCGGTGGTGTCCACCTCGACCGCGTCGTCCGCCTTGGCGAGCGGCGAGGTCTTCCGGCTGGAGTCGGCCGCGTCCCGCTTGACCAGGGCCTCGCGGGTGGCGTGTACGTCGGCGCCCTTCAGCTCGCCACTGCGGCGGGCGGCGCGGGCCTCCGGCGAGGCGGTGAGGAAGACCTTGAGGTCGGCGTCGGGCAGCACGGTCGTACCGATGTCCCGGCCCTCCACGACGATGCCCTTCTCGGCGGAGGCGGCGAGCGAGCGCTGCAACTCGGTGATCCGGGCCCGCACCTCGGGGACGGCGCTCACGGCGCTGACCTTGGAGGTGACCTCCTGGCTCCGGATCGGACCCGCCACGTCGGTACCGTCGACCGTGATCGTCGGGTTCTCCGGGTCGGTGCCGGAGACGATCTCCGCCTTCCCCGCCACGGCGGCGATCGCGAACGGGTCGTCGATGTCGATCCCGTTGGTCACCATCCACCAGGTGATCGCCCGGTACTGCGCCCCGGTGTCCAGGTAGCTCAGCCCCAGCTGCGCGGCGACAGCCTTCGACGTGCTCGACTTGCCCGTGCCGGAGGGGCCGTCGATGGCGACAATCACGGGCTGGGCGCCGTTTTCCACGGGGGGACACCTTTCGGGTGCGGTCTGGCGAGTGGTGTGGGGGCGCGACTGTGCCCCGCACAAGGTTACTGGGTGCGCGTCACTCGTCCGGACGCGTGGCCGACCGACGCCGGCCGGGCGCTCCCGGCCCGTCCGCCCTACTGCCGGATGGCCCAGCCCCGCTCCCGCAACGACGCCGACAGCACCGGGCCGGCCGACGGCTCCACCATCAGCTGCACCAGACCGGCCTGCTGTCCTGTCGCGTGCTCGATCCGCACGTCCTCGATGTTGACCCCGGCCCGCCCCGCGTCCGCGAAGATCCGGGCCAGCTGCCCCGGCTGGTCGTCGATGAGCACGGCCACGATCTCGTACACCCGGGGAGCGGACCCGTGCTTCCCTGGCACCCGCACCTGCCCGGCGTTCCCCCGCCGCAGCATGTCCTCGATCCCGGACGCGCCCTCGTCCCGCTTGGCCTCGTCGGCGGACTGGAGCGCCCGCAGCGCCCGCACCGTCTCCTCGAGGTCCCCGGCGACATCGGTGAGCAGATCGGCCACCGGACCCGGGTTCGCGGAGAGGATGTCGATCCACATCCCGGGGTCGGACGCGGCGATCCGGGTCACGTCACGGATCCCCTGGCCGCACAGCCGTACGGCGGCCTCCTCGGCGTGCTCGAGCCGCGCGGCGACCATGCTGGAGACCAGATGGGGCATGTGCGAGACGAGTGCCACGGCACGGTCGTGGGCGTCGGCGTCCATGACCACCGGCACCGCACGGCAGTGCGAGACCAGCTCCAGGGCGAGGTTCAGCACCTCGGTGTCGGTGTCCCGGGTCGGGGTCAGCACCCAGGGCCGCCCCTCGAAGAGGTCCCCGGAGGCGGCCAGCGGCCCGGACTTCTCCCGGCCGGACATCGGATGCGTACCGATGTACGGGGAGAGGTCGAGCCCCAGCGCCTCCAGCTCCCGCCGCGGCCCGCCCTTCACGCTGGCCACGTCGATGTACCCGCGGGCCACGCCCCGCCGCATGGCGTCGGCGAGCACCGCGGCCACATGCGCGGGGGGCGCGGCGACGATCGCGAGGTCGACGGGCCCCTCGGGCGCCTCGTCCGTGCCGGCGCCGAGGGCCGCGGCCGTGCGGGCCTGCTCGGGGTCGTGGTCGGCGAGGTGGACGGTGACTCCCCGCGCCGCCAGCGCCAGCGCGGCCGACGTCCCGATCAGCCCGGTCCCGATGACGAGTGCGGTCCTCACTGGGCGATGTCCTTGCGCAGGGCGGCCGCGGCGCCGAGGTAGACGTGCGCGATGTCGGCGCGGGGCCGGTCGGACTCGATGTGGGCGAGCACCCGGACGACCCGGGGCATGGCGCCCTCGATGTCCAGCTCCTGCGCGCAGATCAGCGGTACGTCGACGATGCCGAGCTTGCGGGCCGCGGCCGCCGGGAAGTCGCTGTGCAGGTCGGGCGTGGCCGTGAACCAGATGCTGATCAGGTCGTCCGCGGTCAGCTCGTTCCGCTCCATGATGGCGGTGAGCAGCGCCCCGACCTGCTCGTCCATGTGGCCGGCCTCGTCCTGTTCGAGTTGGACGGCGCCCCGGACCGCTCGTACCGCCACGGCATTGCTCCTTGCTGATGTGCGTTCGGCTCCTGTCCGTCCAGCCTAGTCAGCCCGTGCGGGGCGGGGGCGCGGCGCCCGCACCCTGAGACGGCTTGCGGACCGTGGCAATGTCACCCGAATGTCCCAGTTCAGCTACTTGGGGTGAGAACACACCCGTGCGCCCCTGGACGCGGGACCCCGGGTCCGCTCTGATGGCAGGACACTCGCCTCGGGGGAGGCCCCTCACATGAAGCGTTCCGGACCGCTGCTGACACTGCTCGCGGGATTGCTGCTCGGCCTGTTCATGCTCTCGCTCAACGCCACCACGGGCGAGAAGTCCACATCGTCGTACGTGAAGCCGCCGGGGTCCGGGAAGCCGTCGCCCGGTACCAAGGCATCACCGAGCACCGCACCGGCACGGACGTCCGCGCCGCCCAGCCCGTCCCCGACCCGGACCTCCGTGCCCGAGGGCCTCTACACGGGCCGGACCGACGACGACTCCTCCGCGGTCGCCATCACCGTGCGCGACGACAAGGCGATCGCGTACGTCTGCGACGGCCACAACATCGAGTCGTGGCTCCAGGGCGACGTGAGGGACGACGGCAGCCTGCGGCTCACCGGCAAGGGCGGCGCGAGCCTGGACGGAAAGGTGAAGGGGACCAAGGAGATCCGCGGCACGGCCGAGGTCGGCAGCGGGAACTACGCCTTCACCATCGACAAGGCCAAGAAGTCGTCCGGGCTCTACCGGGCGAACAGCACGGTGGCCGGCGCGAAGATCGAAGGCGGCTGGATCGTCCTGCCGGACGGCGAACAGGTCGGCATCCTCAGGCGCGACGGCGAGCCCTCCCCGGCACCGGAGATCGCCCCCGAGACCGGTGCGGTGACGGTCGACGGACAGCAGCTCACGGCCCGCCCGGTAACCCCCTGACCCCAGGGCCCTTGCCCGAAGGAGCCGATCATGACCGTCGACCCGAACGCGGCCACCCAGAGCTGGCCCTCGCCCGAACCCGAGCGCCGCCCCGGCGCGGCCCGCTATCTGATCCCGGCCCTGGTCGCCGCCGCGGTGGCGGTCGCCCTGGGCGCCTACGGCAAGGTCCACGACCCGACGGGCACGGCCTTCAACCTCGCCGGCTTCAGCAGCACCGGCGCGGTGAAGTCATGGCTCGCCACGGTCGCGTTCTTCTTCGTGCTCGTCCAGCTCGTCTCGGCCCTGATGGTGTACGGCAAACTCCCGGGCCCGAGCTGGTCCGCCACCCTGCACCGCTGGTCCGGCCGGGTGGCGTTCCTCGTCGCGGTGCCGGTCGCGGTGCACTGCCTGTACGCGCTGGGCTTCCAGTCGTACGAATCACGCGTTCTGTGGCACTCCCTCTTCGGTTGCTTCTTCTTCGGTGTCTTCAGTGCCAAGATGCTGCTGCTCCGCTCGGAGCGACTTCCCGGATGGCTGCTGCCGATCGTCGGCGGGCTCGTCTTCACCGCACTCACGATCCTCTGGCTGACGTCCGCCCTCTGGTTCTTCCACACCTTCGGAGTCACGACATGACGCACAGCCCGACGCGGCGCACGATCCTCCTCGCGACGGGCGCGGCCACGCTGACCGTCGGCTGCGGCGAGTACGGCAACGAGAACGGCGACTCCGGGGCCAGTTCGGTGCAGGCCGGCACCGAACTGGCGAAGACGAGCGAGATCCCGGTCGGCGGCGGGAAGATCTTCAAGGACGAGAAGGTCGTCGTCACCCAGCCGAAGAAGGGCGAGTTCAAGGCCTTCTCGGACATCTGCACCCACCAGGGCTGCCAGGTGACCAGCGTGTCCGGCGGCACCATCAACTGCCCCTGCCACGGCAGTAAGTTCCACATCACCGACGGCTCGGTGGCCAATCCGCCGGCCGACAAGCCGCTGCCCGAGAAGCAGATCAAGGTCAGCGGGGACTCGATCCAGCTCGCCTAGCACGCAGAAGGGCTCTAGGCGTCCCAGAGCGCCCCGAGCGTCACCAGTTCGCTGCCGTACTCGATCCGGTCGGCCCATTCCACCGGCCACGCGTCCGCTCCCAGATGGGCGCCCGCGAAGGCGCCCGTCAGGCAGGCGATCGAGTCGGAGTCGCCGGAGCTGCACGCGGCCCGCCGCAGGGCCGTCAGCGGCTCCTCGGGGAACTGCAGGAAGCACAACAGCCCGGTAGCCAGGGCCTCTTCGGCGATCCAGCCCGCCCCGGTGGCCAGGCAGGGGTCCTCCTCCGGGGAGGCGGTGCGCACGGCGTGGTCGAGCCGGTCGAGGATCGCCAGGCACTCGTCCCAACCGCGCGCGATGAACTGCCCCGGTGTCGGGTCCTGGCTCCTCGCCCACAGGTCGCCGAGCCAACGCTCGTGATATTGGCCCCGGTTCACCAGGGCGTACGACCGCAGCAGCCCGACGAGTTCGTCCGGCCGGGCGCCCTGCGCCAGCAGCCGTACGGCACGCGCGGTGAGGTCGGACGCGGCGAGCCCGGTCGGGTGCCCGTGGGTCAGGGCGGCCTGCAACTGGGCGGCGCCCGCCCGCTGTTCGTCACTGAGCCCGGGGACGAGTCCGACCGGCGCGACACGCATGTTGGCGCCGCAGCCCTTGGAACCGATCTGACTGGCGTCCTGCCAGGGCAGGTTGTCGTCCTTGAGCAGGTAGCAGGCCCGCAGACAGGTGTTTCCCGGCGCCCGGTTGTTCTCCGGCGACTGGTACCAGTCCACGAACTCCTCCCGCAGCGGCCGCGCCAGCCCCTTGGGCCCGAGCACTCCCCGGTCCATCGCCGTCCGCAGCCCTCTGGCCACCGCCAGCGTCATCTGCGTGTCGTCGCTGACGATCGCCGGGGTCCGCAGCTCCATCTCCCGCCACGGCCCGCACTTGGCGAGGATCGACGGCACGTCGTTGAACTCGGTCGGGAAGCCGAGGGCGTCCCCGAGGGCGAGGCCGACGAGGGTTCCGGTGGCGGCGCGTCTGGTAGCGAGCGTGGTCATGCGGGGCGTCCTTCCGGGGACGGTCGAAGGAGAGGGGGGTACAGGGTGCCGGCCGGTCCCGCGCGGTAGAGCGCGGCCGGTTTGCCGCGGCCACCGGTCAGCCGCTCGGCGCCGGGCACGGCCTCGACGAAGCCGGGCGTGGCGAGCACCTTGCGGCGGAAGTTGGGCCGGTCCAGGGCGGTGCCCCACACGGTCTCGTACACCTGCTGGAGCTCGCCGAGGGTGAACTCGGGCGGGCAGAAGGCGGTGGCGAGGCAGGTGTACTCGAGCTTGGCGCCGACGCGTTCATGGGCGTCGGCCAGGATGCGGTCGTGGTCGAAGGCGAGCGGTCCCGCCTTGTCGTACGGCACCCAGCGGGCCTCGGCTGCGTCGCTGCCGCCGTGCGGCTGGAGCGGAGCGAGATGGGGGTACCCCCGGACGGAGTCTGGGGGAGGGTCGGGCAGCAGCGCGGCGAAGGCGACGGAGACGACCCGCATCCTGGGGTCACGGCCGGGCTCGCTGTAGGTCCGCAATTGCTCCAGATGCAGCCCGGAGACATCCGACAGCCCGGTCTCCTCGGCGAGTTCGCGCCGGGCCGCCGTCTCCGCGGACTCGTCCGGGTGCACGAACCCGCCGGGCAGCGCCCAGTGTCCGGCGTACGGCTCCTGCCCCCGCTCCACGAGCAGCGCGTGCAGGGCGCCTTCGGCGACGGTGAGGACGGCGAGGTCGACGGTGACGGCGAAGGGTTCGTAGGCGTACTTGTCGTAGTCCACCCGCGCCCACCCCCTTTATGGTCAGGATGACCAATAGTCCTTATGACTATAAAGAGCTCGAAGGTGTTCCACAAGCCCCTAGAAGTGCCGCCCCAGGAAGGCGAGAAGCCATGTCTCAGGCCGCGCACGGGACGGCACAGGGACCGGTTCGGCGAACCGTACGCCCCGGTCCTCCTCCCCCACCACGCACTGGGCGACGGACAGGAGTTCGGCCGCGAGGCCTTCCGGAATGGGCCGCGGCCGACCGCAGGACCGGGCCACGTCCCACCCGTGCACGGCGATCTCGACCGCACCGACGGCGGCCATCACCCGTGCGTCCAGCGGGCGTTCACCCACCAGCACGCCGTCGGGCGGCCCGGCGGCCCAGGCACCGAGCACGGCACACGCGCGCGTGCGGAAGCCGCAGACCCGGTCGGCCTGCGGGAGGAGTCCGATCCGCCCGCCGCTCAGCCCCTCGTACAGCGCGTCCAGCGAGTCGTCGAGATGCCCCAGCAGCTCGCCCAGATCCCACTCGGCACACGGCGTACCCGTGCCGAGACCCATGCGCCGCGCCCCCGCCACGCTGCCCAGCGCGTAGGCGAGCGAACGCTCCAAAAGCTCCCCCGCGCTCACGACAGCACCTCCGCCAGGCCGCCACAGCAAGCCGTCAGCGGCCTCACAGGCGCCTCCTGCCCCCCTGGGTGCCCGACAGGCCGCGAAGGCGGCACAGGGCCCTCCAGCGCTGCCGGACCCGTCTCGTCACGGCATGCGTTCCTCGCGTCCATCCCCGCTCCCTCCACCCCCGCTCCCTCCGTCACCGATACAGACCCCGGCAGGAGGGCGAAAACGCATCGGCCGGCTCCGGAGGACTCCGGAACCGGCCGCACGTACACACGTGTGGGACGCGGGTGGGACTACAGATCGACTTCCTTCAGCAGCATGCCGACCTCGGTGTTGGACAGCCGCCGCAGCCAGCCCGACTTCTGGTCGCCCAGGGTGATGGGGCCGAAGGCGACGCGCACCAGCTTGTCGACCGGGAAGCCCGCCTCGGCCAGCATCCGGCGCACGATGTGCTTGCGCCCCTCGTGGAGAGTGACCTCGACGAGGTAGTTCTTGCCGGTCTGCTCGACGACCCGGAAGTGGTCCGCCTTCGCGTACCCGTCCTCCAACTGGATGCCGTCCTTGAGCTGCTTGCCCAGGTCACGCGGGATCGGGCCCACGATGTGCGCGAGGTAGACCTTCTTCACGCCGTACTTGGGGTGGGTCAGCCGGTGGGCCAGCTCGCCGTGGTTGGTGAGCAGGATGACGCCCTCGGTCTCGGTGTCGAGCCGCCCCACGTGGAAGAGCCGCGTCTCACGGTTGGTGACGTAGTCCCCGAGGCACTGCCGGCCCTCGTTGTCCTCCATCGTCGAGACGACACCGGCGGGCTTGTTCAGCGAGAAGAACTGGTACGACTGCGTCGCCACGGTCAGGCCGTCGACCCTGACCTCGTCCCTCTCCGGGTCGACCCGCTTGCCCTGCTCCAGCACGATCTCGCCGTTGACCTCGACCCGCGCCTGCTCGATGAGCTCCTCGCAGGCCCGCCGCGAGCCGTAGCCCGCGCGCGCGAGGATCTTCTGCAGCCGCTCGCCCTCCTGCTCGGCGCCCGGGAAGGTCTTCGGCGGCTTCACGTCCTTCTTGCCGGCGTACCGCTCCCGGTTGCGCTCCTCGGCCCGGGCCTCGTACTCACGCGAGGTCGCCGGGACCGAACGGCCGCGCCCGGTGCCCTGCCCCTGCTTGGGGCCGCCCTTCGCGCCGCCGCGCGCCGAGGCACCGCGCCCGGTCTTGGGGCCTTCATGGGTGCCGCCGGGACCCACGTCGTAGCGGCGCTCCTCGGGGCGCGGGTTCTTCGGCCGGCCGCCCTGCTTGTCGTCGCGGTCGTTCCCGGCGCCGCGGAAGTTGCCGCGGCCGCCGCCGCTCCCCCCGCGCCCACCGCTGCTCCCGCCGCGGCCGCCGCTGTTGCCACCACGGCTCCCGCCGTTGTTTCCGCTGCTGTTCCTGCCGCTGCTGCTTCGCATCAAAGTTCCGTCTTGTCGTCTGCGCCCTCGGAATCCGGGGCGTCCGGATCGAACGACGGTACGCCTTCCTGGGTCTCGGCCTCGATCGCCTCCGCCTCCGGGAGGAAGGGCGCGAGTTCCGGGAGCTCGTCCAGACCGCGCAGGCCCATCCGCTCCAGGAAGTAGTTCGTCGTCACGTACAGGATCGCACCTGTTTCGGGTTCCGTGCCCGCCTCCGCGACCAGACCCCGCTGGAGGAGGGTTCGCATCACACCGTCACAGTTCACTCCGCGCACCGCGGAGACCCGGCTGCGGCTGACCGGCTGGCGGTAGGCGACCACCGCGAGCGTCTCCAGCGCGGCCTGGGTGAGCCGGGCCTGCTGCCCGTCCAGGACGAAGCGTTCCACTGCCGGGGCGTACGCGGCCCGGGAGTAGAACCGCCACCCGTTCGCGACGTGCCGCAACTCGAAACCGCGCCCCTGAGCGGCGTACTCGCCCGCCAGTTCCCGCAGCGCCCTGGTGATCTGCCGCTTCGGCCGCTCCAGGATCTTCGACAGGTGCTCCTCGGTCGCGGGCTCGTCCACGACCATCAGGACGGCCTCCAGGGCCGGCTTCAGATCGAGGTCGGCGACGCTCGCAAGTCCCGTCGGCGCCTCGGTGGTCTCCTCGTTCACGCCTTGTCCTCCTTGGGCGGCTCGGGCGGCCGGTCGAACTCGTCGGTCACCGTCGGCTCGGCCTCTCCCTCACCGCCGGTCCACCGCACGAGCAGCTCGCCGAGCGCGGTCTCCTGATCGAGCTCCACGGCCTTCTCCCGGTACAGCTCCAGCAGTGCCAGGAAGCGCGCCACGACGGTCAGGGTGCCGTCGGCGTCCTCCACCAGCAGGCGGAAGCTGGCCTCGCCGAGCTCCCTGAGCCGTGCGACCACGATCCCCGCCTGCTCCTGGACGCTCACCAGGGGCGCGTGGATGTGGTCGACGTACACCTGCGGCTTGGGCTTCGGCTGCATCGCCTTCACGGCGAGCTTGGCGAATCCCTCGGGCCCGATGCTGATGACGACCTCGGGCAGCAGATCGGCGTGATGCGGTTCGAGTCCGACGGTACGGGGGTAGCGCCGGGCCTCCTCGTCGAGCCGCCGGTTGAAGATGTCGGCGATCTGCTTGTACGCGCGGTACTGGAGCAGCCGCGCGAAGAGCAGGTCCCGCGCTTCGAGCAGGGCCAGGTCGGCCTCGTCCTCCACCTGCGCGGCGGGCAGCAGCCGGGCCGCCTTCAGATCGAGCAGGGTGGCGGCTACGACGAGGAACTCGGTCGTCTCGTCCAGGTCCCAGTCCGGCCCCATGGCCCGGATGTGCGCCATGAACTCGTCGGTGACCTTGGAGAGCGCGACCTCGGTGACGTCCAGCTTGTGCTTGGAGATCAGCTGGAGGAGGAGGTCGAAGGGCCCCTCGAAGTTGGCAAGCCGGACCTTGAAGACCCCGTCGGACTCCCCGTCACCGTGAGGCGCGGGCTGAGGAACGGCGTCGGGTTCGGGGACCGTCTCGGGCTGCGGGATCGCCTCAGCCTCGGGAACCGGTTTCGGCTCGAAGACTGCCTCGGGCTGCGGAGCCGCGGTCGCCGGCCCCTCGGAAACCGGCACCGCCCCCGCGACGGGCTCGGCCTCCGAGACCACCTCGGCCTGCGGAACCGCCGCAGCCTCCGTAACCCCGGCTTCCGGCCCCTCGGAAACCAGCACCGCCTCCGCCACCGGCTCGGGCCCCGGGACCGACGCGGCCTCGGAGACCACCTCGGGTTCGGAAACCGTCCCGGGCTCCGGAACCCCGATTTCCAGCCCCTCGGAGACCGGCACCGCCTCCGCGACCACCTCGACCTCGGAGACCACCTGGGCCTCGGAGACCGTCTCGGGCCGGGAGACCGCCCCCGGCTCCGCAACCGGCTCCCCCCGCGAAGCCCCCGGCCCCCGCCCCAGCACACGCCGACGACCGGCAAATGCGCCGGAGCCGGGGGGAACGTCGTTCGAGGTCATAGACCTCGCAGGCTACCGCTACCGCCCACGCAGCCGACGGACGAGAATGCTCGCGTCCCCGCGGGACTCCAGATCCGCCAGCACCACCGCGACCGCCTCACGCACAATGCGCCCCCGGTCCACCGCCAGCCCGTGCTCACCCCGGAGCACCAGACGGGCGTGCTCCAGATCCATGAGCTCCTCGGCCGAGACGTACACGGTGATCTTCTCGTCGTGCCGCTCGCGCCCACTGGGCCGCCGAGAGGGCGACCGGCCGCGCTTGCCGCGCGGCTGCGCACCGCCGGAGGGCTGGGCAGAACCTTCCTGCGCCTCCTGACGTCGCGCGGTGCGCTCCGCGGCAGCGGCCCGCAGACGGGACTCGCCCGCCTCCACGGACTCGGCGTCGGCCGCCACATGCTCGGCCCCTTCACCGTCCCCGCCCTGCGCGGGCACGGACTGCGGCGCGTCCTCGGCTCCGGCCCCGTCGGACTCCCCCGCGGGAGCCGGCACCCGGGCCTCGCCGTTGGTCCCCCGCCGGGGAGTGGACGCCTGGAGCGCCATCCCCCCTGTCGTACGGAACAGTTCGTCGGCCCCCGGCAGACTCACTCGGCGTGACACCGGGCGAGCACCTCCCTGGCGAGCTGGCGATAGGCGGCGGCACCGACGGAGTTGGAGGCGTACGTGGTGATCGGCTCACCGGCGACCGTGGTCTCCGGGAAGCGCACCGTGCGTCCGATGACCGTGTGGTACACGTGGTCGTCGAACGCCTCGACCACACGGGCCAGGACCTCACGGCTGTGGACCGTGCGCGAGTCGTACATCGTGGCGAGGATCCCGTCGAGCTCCAGCTCCGGGTTGAGCCGCTCCTGGACCTTCTCGATGGTCTCCGTCAGCAGTGCGACACCACGCAGGGCGAAGAACTCGCACTCCAGAGGCACTATCACCTTGTGCGCGGCCGTCAGGGCGTTGACCGTGAGGAGGCCGAGCGAGGGCTGACAGTCGATCACGATGTAGTCGTAGTCGGCCATGAGCGGCTTCAGTGCCCGCTGCAATGTCGACTCGCGGGCGACCTCGGAGACCAGCTGGACCTCCGCCGCCGACAAGTCGATATTGCTCGGCAGCAGGTCCATGTTGGGGACCGCGGTCTTCAGCAGGACCTCGTCCGCCGCCATGCCCCGCTCCATGAGCAGGTTGTAGACGGTGAGGTCGAGCTCCATCGGGTTGACACCGAGACCCACCGACAGCGCGCCCTGCGGGTCGAAGTCCACGAGCAGCACGCGCCGGCCGTACTCCGCGAGCGCGGCACCCAGGTTGATGGTCGACGTGGTCTTGCCCACGCCGCCCTTCTGGTTGCACATCGCGATGATCTTCGCGGGGCCGTGGTCGGTCAGCGGGCCCGGGATCGGGAAGTACGGCAGCGGCCGCCCGGTCGGGCCCACGCGCTCACGGCGCTGGCGGGCCGCGTCGGGCGCGAGCGTCGCCGCGTACTCGGGATCCGGCTCGTACTCGGCGTCGGGGTCGTAGAAGTGCCCCTCGGGCAGTTCGTCGTAGTCGGCGAAGTGGTTGTGGGGCGCGCCACTTCCGTCGCCGGCCATGGCGTTCACGTGATGGCCATCCATGCTCTGGTGTGCTGTCCGCACGGTCTGCGGACTCTGACGGGCTGCGAAGGTGCGCACCGCGACGGAGCCGACAGCCTCGAACCCCGCGGGGCTCTGGGCCCCGGCAGGCATTCCTGGTTGACCACCCCCGGGAGAAAATGTCGACTCATTCACAAGTCGTCTTACCTCCTTGGAGACCAGGAAACTTCTAGACAAGGTCAGCGTGGCACCATGCCGACGGTTGGCGACTCTATGGCGTGTCGGGTGTTCACAGCAACACAATCCGCCGGACCCGGCAGGATGTGTCGGCAATGAAACATCCCGCTGTCAAGGGCGTACGGCAGTCGCACGGCAGGTTTCGCCGGTGTACGAATCGGTTCAAGGGTTACGTTCGACGCGAGTTGACCGAGAGTCGCAAAGTGACCATACACACATCCGGCCGGACCTTGTGGGGCAAGGTCCGGCCGCATGTGACTCGTTGACGCGCCTTGTTGACGTATCGCCTTTACGAAAAGGTGACTTAGCTGTCGGAGCAGGTCACAGGCTCAGCCGAGCAGTGTCTCGAGCTCCGCGTGCTCCAGGCCGTGGGCCTCCGCGACCTCCCGGTAAACGACCTTGCCGTCATGGGTGTTGAGCCCCTTGGCGAGCGCGGGATCGCGGCGCAGCGCCTCCACCCAACCCCGGTCGGCGAGTTCGACGATGTAGGGCAGCGTGGCGTTGGTGAGCGCGTAGGTGGAGGTGTTGGGAACCGCGCCGGGCATGTTGGCGACGCAGTAGAAGACCGAGTCGTGGACCTGGAAGGTCGGCTCGGCGTGGGTGGTGGGACGCGAGTCCTCGAAGCAGCCACCCTGGTCGATCGCGATGTCGACAAGGACACTTCCGGGCTTCATCCGCGCCACGAGCTCGTTGGTGACCAGCTTCGGGGCCTTGGCACCCGGGATGAGCACCGCGCCGATGACGAGGTCGGCGTCCAGGACGGCCTTCTCCAGCTCGAAGGCGTTGGACATGATCGCCCGGACCTTGGTGCCGAAGACCTTGTCGGCCTCGCGCAGCTTGTTGATGTCGCGGTCGAGCAGCGTGACGTGGAAGCCCATGCCGACGGCGATCTGCGTGGCGTTCCAGCCGGAGACACCGCCGCCGATGACGACGGCCCGCGCGGGCTGGGTGCCGGGGACACCGCCGGGCAGGACACCGCGGCCGCCGACCGAGCGCATCAGGTGGTAGGCGCCGACCTGCGGGGCCAGCCGGCCCGCCACCTCGGACATCGGGGCGAGCAGAGGGAGCGCGCGGGAGGGCAGCTCGACCGTCTCGTAGGCGATCGCGGTGGTGCCGGACTCGATGAGCGCGTCGGTGCACGCCTTGGAGGCGGCCAGGTGCAGGTAGGTGAAGAGCGTCTGGTCCTTGCGCAGGCGGTGGTACTCCTCGGCGACGGGCTCCTTGACCTTCAGCAGCAGGTCGGCGGTGGCCCACACCTCGTCGGCGGTGTCCAGGATCCGGGCACCCTCGGCGACGTACTCCTCGTCGGGGATGGAGGAGCCGACGCCGGCGCCGCGCTCGATGACCACCTGGTGGCCGTGGCGTACCAGCTCGTGCACACCGGCGGGGGTGATGGCCACCCGGAACTCGTTGTTCTTGACCTCGCGGGGGATGCCGACCTTCACGTGGATCACGGTCCTTGGCTCAGAGTGTGTGGGGCAATTCAACACATACCCGGGCATGCATGAGCACACCAGGAGACCGCAGGAGAAGGTGCGGCAGAGCCAGTCTAATGAAGGTGTTCCCGCTGTCTAGCCTTCCATTGCATCAATCTTCTGCGGATGTACTACGGATTTCGCAGGCGTCAGCGTCTTGTTTCGGTTCCTCGGCCTGCTGAGAGCCGGGTTCCCCCTGGGAAAGTTCCTCACCCAGCAGACGTTCCGCGGCGCCGCGGTGCAGCTGGGCGGCGGCGGGATCGCCGAGGCGGTCCAGGGTGTCCGCGAGCCGCAGCTGGAGCGCGGCCTGCAGCCGGACGTCCTCGGCACGCCGCGCCCACTCCACGGCCTCCTGGCAGGTGCGCAGCGACTCATCGGGGTGTCCGGCGTACTCCTGGACCCGGGCGAGTTCGCTCAACGCGCGTGCGTGGGCGGCGACATCGCCGTTCTTGCGGTGCCCGGCGAGCGCGGCCCGCCAGTTCCTGGCCGCCTCGCCGTAGCGGCCCGCGTAGGTGTGCGCGGCGGCGATACGGCCGTACAGCCGGGCGGCCTCCGCGCGCTCGTCCCGGGCCTGCCGCTGGGCCAGGGCCCGGCCGAACCAGTCGGCGGCCCGGTCGTAGTCCCCGAGCTCCAGATGCGCGCCGCCTACGGATTCCATCGCGCGGCCGGTCGCATACGGGTCGTTCGCCTCCCGTCCGGCGTCCAGGGCTGCCCGATAGCGCGCCAGCGCCTCCCGGGTGCGGCCGGTCTGGGCGTCCAGGTCGGCGAGGTTCAGCAGGGCGGCGGCCTTTTCCCGGGGCAGAGCGCGCCGCTCGGCCACGTCGAGGACGAGGCCGTGGATGCCGTAGAGGTCGGGGGCCGCGGCCTTCATGCCGAAGTGGGCCACCATCGCCCGCACGAGCTGCGACATAAGACGCCGGGCCAGGGTGTCCAGCTCCCCGTCGGCGACCGCGAGGCGGGCCGCGGCGAGCAGGGCCGGCCGGCGGACACGCAGCCAGTCCTCGGCCGCCCTGGGGTTCGGGAAGCGCACCGAGGGCGGCATGCCCTGGAGCTTCTCACGGGCGTCGGGGCTGTCGGTCTCGGTGATCACGCGGGAGGACTGGAGCAGCCGCACGGTCCGCTCCAGCATGCGGGCGCGGGCCAGCTGGAGCTCGGCCGGGCGGTCCCTGGTGTCGGCGAGGGCCTTGAGCAGGGGGTACAGGCAGCCGGGTACCTCGTACTGCGGCAGCGGTGAGTCCACGGCGTGCAGCAGTCCGAGCGCGACGAAGTCGTCCAGGGTGGAGCGGGCGCCGGCCACCGAGCAGCCGACGAGCGCGGAGGCGGTGTGCGGGTCGAGGAGGCCGGCCGGTGCGAGGGAGAGCAGCCGCAGGGTCCGGGCGGCCGCGTCGGGCAGGGACGTGTAGACGAGCTTGAAGACCCGGCTGAGGGGGCTCCCTTCATCACTGTCCGTGTGCAGCTGCTTGGCCAGATCGGCGACGGCCGCCTTGGGACGGGCGGCGAGCCAGCCCCCGGCCAGCATCAGCGCGGCGGGGTGGCCCTGGCACTCCTCGACGAGCCCCTCGGCGGCACGCGGGTCCACCGTGATGCGGACCGACCCGGTGTGCCGGGACAGCAGATCCAGCGCGGACTTGGTGTCGAGCCCGCCGAGCGTGCACGGACGGACGTCCGCGATCCCGGTCAGCGGACCTCCCGACACGGCCACGACCAGGCACTCCGGCGTGTCCGGAAGCAGGGCGTCCACTTGTTCCGGGGCCACCGCGTCGTCCAGCAGCACCAGCGCGCGACGGTCGGCGAGAGCCTCGCGCAGCACTGCCGTGAGGTCGTCCTCGGCGGCTCCGGCGGGTGCCTGTACGTCGAGCGCGGTGAGCAGTTCCCGGGCGGCGTTTGCGACCGGTACGGGGGTGCCGTCGGGCTCGCTCAGCCGGGCGCGGAGCACCCCGTGTCCGTAACGGTCTGCGACCGACCGGACGAGTTCCTCGGCGAGTGCGGTACGGCCGGATCCGGGCCGCCCCGCGATGAGCAGCACGCGCGCGCGGGGTGCCTTCCTGCCGGAGAGCGTGTCGAGTCCCGCCCGCTCGATGTCGGCGCGCAGCTCTTTCAACTCCCGCGTCCGCCCCAGGAATTGGCCCCCGCCGGACAGCCGTACGCCGCCTGGGTCCACCGCCTGATCCGTCACGGGCCACACTCCCGTCCCACCGCACGCGCAAAGCCCGCCGGTGACCCCGGTTCGGGCTTTTCAGAGCCTAGTTCACGCTGTGCAACGGTCCCGGCAGAGCGCGGCGGCGGGGCCCACAGAGTCCCCCGATCGGATCAACGGTTCATACGATCACGAAGTCCGGGCTCACGCCTCGAACGGCCGCGCAGGCCACTCCGCCTCGGCCGACCGCAACCCGTCCAACCCTCCGGAGGCTCGCGCGGCGACCAGCGACAGCACGCCCACGACTAGGCAGTTGTTGTGCAGCTCGCCCGCCAGCACCCCTTGGACCAGCTCGGCGACCGGCACGCGCGCGTACTCCAGGTCGATCTCCTCGTGCTCGACCTCGAAGCGCTCGCCGTCGGCCTCGGACAGCCCCCGGGCCAGGAAGATCCGGATCGCCTCGTCACAGCCTCCCGGCGAGGTGTAGACGTCCGTCAGCACCCGCCAGTCCTCCGCCTTGACGTGCGCCTCCTCGTACAGCTCCCGCTGGGCCGCGTGCAGCGGATTCTCACCGGGCACGTCGAGGAGCCCCGCCGGGATCTCCCACAGCTTCTGGCGTACGGGGTGCCGGTACTGCCGGATGAGCAGGACCCGGTCCTCCTCGTCGAGGGCGAGGACGGCCACGGAACCCGGGTGGACCTGGTAGTCGCGACCGGCCACCGATCCGTCGGGCATGACCACCTCGTCCGTGCGGACGGAGGTCTTGTTGCCCACGAAGGGGGTCTTCGTCGCCCGGATCTCCCACTCCTCCGGGGCGTCCTTGATCGTCATTGCCTGTCCTTCCCCACGTGCACAAAAGAAGCCGGGGCACTCGCCTTTGAATGCGTGTGCCCCGGCCACCGTACAACTGTCGTGCTACTTGGAACTCTGCCGCTCGACCGCGGCCTTCACGAGCCCGGCGAACAGCGGGTGCGGCCTGGTCGGACGCGAGCGCAGCTCGGGGTGGGCCTGCGTGGCCACCAGATACGGGTGGACCTCGCGCGGGTACTCGACGTACTCGACGAGCTTGCCGTCCGGCGAGGTGCCGGAGAACAGGATGCCCGCCTTCTTCTCGAGCTCGGCGCGGTAGGCGTTGTTCACCTCGTAACGGTGCCGGTGCCGCTCCTCGACGTACTCCTTGCCGTCGTACACCTCACGGACGATGGAGCCCTCGGCAAGCTTGGCCGGGTACATGCCGAGCCGCATGGTGCCGCCCATGTCGCCGTCACCGGCGACGATGTCGAGCTGCTCGGCCATGGTGGAGATCACCGGGTGGCCGGTGGCCGAGTCGAACTCGGTGGAGTTGGCGTCCGGGATGTCGGCGAGGTTGCGCGCGGCCTCGATCACGATGCACTGCAGGCCCAGGCACAGGCCCAGCAGCGGGATCCTGTTCTCGCGGGCGTACTTGATCGCGCCGACCTTGCCGAGCACACCGCGGTCGCCGAAGCCGCCCGGGATGCAGATGCCGTCCACGTCGGCGAGCTGTGCCGCCGCGCCGGCCGGGGTCTTGCAGTCGTCGGAGGTGACCCACTTGATCTTGACGCGGGCCTTGTTGGCGAAACCGCCGGCGCGCAGCGCCTCGGTGACCGAGAGATAGGCGTCGGGCAGGTCGATGTACTTGCCGACCAGGGCGAGGGTGATCTCGTGGTCGGGGTTGTGGACGCGGTCGAGCAGGTCGTCCCAGGTCGTCCAGTCCACGTCCCGGAACGGCAGGTCCAGCTTGCGGACGACATAGGCGTCCAGACCCTCGCTGTGCACGGTCTTCGGGATGTCGTAGATCGAGCGGGCGTCGGGGCAGGCGACCACGGCGGCTTCGTCGACGTCGCACATCAGCGAGATCTTGCGCTTGATCGCGGTCGGCACCTCGCGGTCGGACCGCAGCACGATGGCGTCCGGCTGGATACCGATGTTCCGGAGAGCCGCAACCGAGTGCTGGGTCGGCTTCGTCTTCAGCTCCCCCGAGGGGCCGATGTACGGCAGGAGCGAGATGTGCACCACGAACACGTTGTCCCGGCCCACCTCGTGACGGACCTGGCGGACCGTCTCCAGGAACGGCAGCGACTCGATGTCGCCGACCGTGCCACCGACCTCGGTGATCACGACGTCGACCTCGTCCGTCGCCATGCGGCGGATGCGGTGCTTGATCTCGTTGGTGATGTGCGGGATGACCTGCACGGTGTCGCCCAGGTACTCACCGCGCCGCTCCTTGGCGATCACCGTGTTGTACACCTGGCCGGTGGTGACGTTGGCGGAGCCGTCGAGGTCCCGGTCGAGGAAGCGCTCGTAGTGGCCGATGTCCAGGTCGGTCTCGGCGCCGTCGTTGGTGACGAACACCTCACCGTGCTGGAAGGGGTTCATCGTGCCGGGGTCGACGTTGAGGTACGGGTCGAGCTTCTGCATCACGACGCGCAGGCCCCGCGCCTTGAGCAGCATGCCGAGGCTGGAGGCCGTCAGGCCCTTGCCGAGCGAGGAGGCGACACCCCCAGTGACGAAGATGTGCTTGGTCGTCGTGGCTGTGCTGTTTCGAAAAGCAGCGGTCATGGCCAAGAGGGGGCTCCCGTGGTCGCGATCTGGAGGTGCGGTTCGGGGGTCAGACGCCCACCGGTCCACGGGCTACCAGGGTATCAGCGCCTCGGGGAGATGGCTTCCGGCCACGCTCCGCACACACGCCGACACGGACCCGCACGAACACGCCTGTTTCTCACCCGTTGCTCACCCGTTCGGCCCACCCGCGTTGTCCGGAGCGGCACACAGATCATCTACGTGCGTCGTATCCTGCTCGGACACTCACTGCCGAGCCCGGCCGAAAACTCGGGACCACCCCACCCGTGAGCGCCGGAACAACGAGAGCTCGTCAGTTCGTTGAGCAGCAGTTGTCGTTTTGCCTCACAGCGGCAGGCCTGTTTTGCTTCACCGCTCAACGACGCAGTACAACCACCCCCTTGACCGCACCAAGCGACAGCCCCCTTTCCTACCGGGGGCGACGTGGCCGTTCGACTGGAGTTGCACGTGGCCGGGCGCATCGAAGACTACGCACTCATCGGAGACATGCAGACCGCAGCCCTGGTCTGCCGGGACGGCACGGTGGACTGGCTGTGCCTGCCCCGCTTCGACTCGCATGCCATCTTCGCCGGCCTGCTGGGCACAGAGGAACACGGCTTCTGGCGCCTGGGCCCCGCCCACGCGGCCGACGCCGAGCCCCCCACCGCCGCCCGGCGCACCTACCGCGGCGACTCCCTGATCCTGGAATCGGAGTGGGACACCTCACGCGGCACGGTCAGAGTGACCGATTTCATGCCCCCGCGTGACGGCGCCCCGCAGCTCATCCGGATCGTGGAGGGCATCTCGGGCCGCGTGCCCATGCGCTCGGCCCTGCGCATGCGGTTCTCCTACGGCCGTGTCGTCCCGTGGGTCCACAAGCACGAGGGGCGCACGGTCGCCGTGGCGGGCCCCGACTCGGTGTGGTTCGACACCGACTGCGAGACGTACGGCAAGGCGCTGACGACGTACTCGGACTTCACGGTCGCCCCGGGTGACCGGATCGCGTTCACCATCTCCTGGGAGCCCTCGCACAAGCAGCCGCCGCCACTGCCGGAACCGGAGCAGTCGCTGGAGGCCACCGAGGACTTCTGGCGCGAGTGGGTCGAGCACTGTACGTACCACGGCCCCTACCGCGAGGCCGTCGTCCGCTCGCTGATCACCCTCAAGGCGCTGACGTACGCCCCCACCGGCGGCATCGTGGCCGCGCCGACGACCTCCCTGCCCGAGGACATCGGCGGCGTCCGCAACTGGGACTACCGCTACACCTGGCTGCGCGACGCGGCCATCACCCTGTCCTCGCTGCTGCGCACCGGCTACCGCGAGGAGGCCCGTGCCTGGCGCGAGTGGCTGCTGCGGGCCGTCGCCGGCGACCCGGAGAACCTGCAGATCATGTACGGCATCGCGGGCGAACGGGAGCTGGGCGAGGCCGAGCTGGACTGGCTGCCGGGATACGAGAACTCCGGGCCGGTGCGGGTCGGCAACGGCGCGGCCCACCAGCTCCAGCTCGACGTGTACGGCGAGGTCACCGAGGCCCTGCATCTGGCCCACATGACGGGCCTGTCCCGCAACGACTACGCCTCCCTGCTCCAGCTCAAGCTGATCCGCTACCTCGAGGACCACTGGGACGAGCCGGACGAGGGCATCTGGGAGGTGCGCGGGCCGCGCCGGCACTTCGTGCACTCCAAGGTGATGGCCTGGGTCGCCGTCGACCGCACCATCAAGCTCATCGAGTCCGGTGACGCGGACGGCCCGCTGGAGAAGTGGCGCGAGCTGCGCGACGACATCCACCGGGACGTGTGCGAGAAGGGCTACGACAAGGAGCGCAACACCTTCACGCAGTCCTACGGCTCCAAGGAGCTGGACGCCTCCCTGCTGCTGATCCCGCAGATGGGCTTCCTGCCCCCGGACGACAAGCGCGTGATCGGCACCATCGAGGCGATCCAGCGGGAGCTCTCGACCTCGGACGGCTTCATCCTGCGTTACCCGACCTCCGGCGGCGAGGAGAACCTCGACGGCCTCCCGGGCGACGAGGGGGCGTTCCTGGCCTGCTCGTTCTGGATGGCGGACGACCTCGCGATGATCGGCCGCGTGGACGAGGCGAGGAAGCTCTTCGAAAAGCTCCTCTCGCTCCGCAACGACCTCGGGCTGCTCGCCGAGGAGTGGGACCCGCGCCTCAAGCGCCAGGTCGGCAACTTCCCGCAGGCCTTCAGCCACGTCCCGCTGATCGACACGGCCCTGCGTCTGACGGCGTCGGGGGCGTACGGGGGCTGAGCAGCACCTGCCCGGAAGGGGGCGCGCCCCCTTCCGGAGCCAGGAACGTCAGGCCGGCCTGAGCGCCGTCAGCGTGCGTTCGCCGCCCGGGTCCCCGGCCGTGGCCGGCAGGAGAGCGATCTCGTCGAGCCCGGTCTCCCTGTAGGCGTCCGTCCGCGCCCGTACGACGTCCAGGTCGTCCACCAGCCCGACGGTGCCCGCGCCCGCTCGGCCAGGGCCCGCACCGGCGTCTCCCGATCCGCCCCGCCCACGGCGAGCCGCACCGCCTCCCCGAACCCGGCACCGCGGGCCGTGGTGTACGCGTCACGCACGTTCATCGGCATCGGCACCGGCCCGGTCAGCGCGACCCGCTCGGTGGCCTGCCCGATCGCGGTGGCGAGGACGAAGGAGTCCCGGGTCGGGCCCTCCCCCGCCCCCACCTCCCCGTACCCGAGCCGGTCGGCGGCCACCGCCACCCGTACCGGCTCCTCGACCGCACTGTCGTCCTCCCGTGCCACAGCCACCACGCTGAAGTCCACGCACCGGCCGCTACCCCGCCGCGGTACCGGGCACGCCTCGGGTAGCGTCCGGCTCATGGACAGCGGCACGAACAGCGGTTTCGACACCCAGGGCGCCGGGATCACCGTGCGGCGCGCGCTGGAGCTGCCCGGTCTGCGCAGCGGGCTCCCGGAGATCCTCGCGGGCGCGGACCGGCTGCAGCGGACCGTGCGCTGGGTGCACGCGGGCGAGGTGCCGAACATCGCCTCGCTGCTGAAGGGCGGGGAGCTGCTGCTGACCACCGGTTACGGGCTAGGCACCCGTCCGGCCGAACAGCGCGCGTTCGTGCGCACCCTGGCCGAGCGCGGGATCGCGGCCCTGGTCGTCGAGCTCGGCCCCCGCTTCACCCGGCTGCCCGCGGCCCTCGTCGACACGGCCCGCGCGAGCGGCCTGCCGCTCGTCCAGCTGCACCGCGAGGTGCCGTTCGTGGCCGTCACCGAGGAGATCCACACCGAGATCGTCAACGGCCACTACGCGCTGCTCCAGCGGGCCGAGGAGGTGCACCGCCGCTGCACCGAGGCCCTGCTGGGCGGCGGCGGAATCCCGCAGGTCCTCGGCATCCTGGCCGACTTCAGCGGCAACCCGGTCTTCCTGGAGACGACGGACGGGCAGCTCCTGTACGCCGCCGGGGAAGGTCCCGAGGGCGCCGACCCGCTCCAGGTGTGGGAGGGACTGCGGGGCCAGCACAAGGACACTCCGCCGTCCGGCTCGGCCCTCGTGGACGTGCCCGGGGGCGGACCCGGCACGGGGTCGGTACGGGCGCGGCTGGTCCTGCTTCCGGTACGGGCCCCGCTGGCCCCGGTGCACCGCATGGCGGCCGAGCGCGCGGCGGGCATCCTGGCCGTCGTCCTGATGCAGGCCCGCCAGGAGGAGGAGCTCGCGGCACGCGGCCGGGGCGACTTCCTCACCGACCTCGCCGAGGGCCGTATCACCCCGGAGGACGCGCCGGCACAGGCGCGCGTGCTGGGCTTCAGGCCGGGCACCGGCCCCCTGCTGCCGGTCGTGATGCGGCTCGGCGACGCTCTCGCTCCCGGCGGTGGCTGGGCGGTCCTGGCCCGGGCGGTCTCCGAGGAGCTGGCCTCGGTCGGCGTGCCGGCCCTGCTGGGCGTACGGCCCGTCGAAGGCCGTGTGCTCGTCCTGCTCGGTCTGCGCTCGGAGTCGGAGCGGTCGGCGGTCGCGGACCGGGTCGCGGCGGCGCTGCGGGCGGGCGTGGAGCGGGCCGGGATGCAACGGCCGGGCGTCCAGCCGCCGGTCGTGGTCGTCGGGGTCGCCGGCAGCTGGGCGGCGGCCTCGGCGGGCCTGCGTCACGCGGCCGAGACGGCGACGGCGGCGCAGGGCCTGTCGGACCGCCCCTGGTACGACGCCCGCCGCCTCGACATCGACCTGCTCCTGTGGCGGCTGCGCGACCACCCGGACCTCGCGGCCTTCGTGGACCGCGCCATCGGACCGCTGCGCGCCCACGACAACCGCTCCAAGCCGCCGCTGCTGCCGACCCTTCAGACCTATCTGGCCCACGCGGGCCGCAAGGCGGAGACGGCCCGCGAACTCCATCTCAACCGGCAGACCCTCTACAACCGCCTCGCCCGCATCGGCGAGTTGCTGGGCACGGACCTCGACGACCCGCAGACGGTACTGGCGTTGAGCCTGGCGCTGCGGGCGCGCAGGCACGTGCCCTAGATGAGGGGCCTGGGCTGGGTCAGTTCGTCGTAGACACTCAGCACTTGCGCGACGGTCTCGTCCTCCGTGGGCCAGGTGGCCGCCTGCCGGGCCCCCCGCTCCCTCAGCAGCTCCCGCCGCTCGGGATCGCCGAGCAGCCGCAGGACGGCCTCGGCGAGGGCCTCCGGGTCGCCGTACGGGACGAGTTCTGCCGCGTCGCCGACGAGTTCGGGGATGCCGCCGACCTCGGTCGCGACGAGCGGCACCCGTGCGTGGAAAGCTTCCTGGGCGAGCACCGAGCGCACCTCCCAACGGCTGGGCAGGAGCGCGAGATCGGCGGCGGAGAGCAGGTCGGAGAGGTCGTCGCGCCGTCCGATCAGCCGCACCGGCAGCCCTTCCTCCTCGATACGGCTCTGCAGGACCGGCCGCAGCGGCCCCTCGCCCGCGACGACGACGAGCGGCACGGGGTCGAGGAGGCGCCACGCGCGTGTGGCGTCCAGCAGGGTCTCGTAGCCCTTGTGCCGCTCCAGGGCGCCGACCGCCAGCAGCAACGGACGGCCGATGGCCCCGAGTTCGGCGCGCACCTTGGGCCGCAGTCGGTCGGGGTCCTCCTGCTCGACGGCTCCGCGCGGCCCGGGCAGGGCGACGGCGGCGAGCCGCGCGTCCCGGGCGCCGGTCCTGCGGGCCCGGTCCACGAGTACCGAGGTGGAGCCGAGCACCACGGAAGCGGCCTTGACGACCCGGCGTTCCAACAGGCGCACGAAGTGGGCCCGCGCTCCCTCGGCGTACGCCCGGTCGTGCCAGGTGACGACGAGCGGGGTCCGGCGCCCGCTGAGCGCCAGCACCGCGCGGAACGAGGCGTGCAGTCCGTGCGCGTGCACCAGATCGGCGTCCGCGCAGGCCGCCCGCAGCACGGCCACGGAGGTCGGATCGCTGCTGCGCGGCACGTGCACGTGGTCGGCGCCGGCCCCGGTGAAGTCGTAGGCGCGGTCCGCCTCGACGGGGGCGCACACCGTGACCCGCACGCCCCGTGCGACGAGCCCCGAGGTCAGGGAGCGCACATGTGCGCTGCTGCCGGCGTTGCCTCCGCCCAGCACCTGCACGGTGCGCAGCGGCGACTGGCCGTGCGGTGAGTGGCTGCTCACGGGGGTCACGTGGCCGGGGCTCCTGGTTCGGGTCGGGCGGTCACGAGGAAACGTACAGAAGGTGTCGAGCGGAGGGGTGTACCGCGCGCTTCCTACGCGTGATGGGTTCTCTGCCAAGGATGCCAGGACGTACGGGTGTTCCGTGCATGCGGAGAAGGGGACGGGTGTGTGCGGCGAGTCGGGGTCACTCACACGAGTGACGGAGCGGTACCCAAGCTGCCTTCAGGGGCGCGGGGAACTGCGCGAGAGGCCCCACCGGCCCGCAGCCGACACACGACTCACCTGATCCCCACGGACAGCCGCGGCGACAACTGCGGCCGCGTGCACAAGAAGCCCCACTCTCCCGTTCCCGGCGACGACAGCCGCTCCCAAGGCCGCCCCCAACGCATGCGCCCCCGCGTCCCCGATCATCACGCGCTCGGAGACGTCATCCGGCAACACAGCAACCGCCGCACCCACGGCCACCGCGGCCAACTCCGACCGCACCATCCCCGGCACCCCGAGCGCAACCACCGCGCCGGCCGCCCGACCGGGCCTTACATCCACCAGGTTGACGAAATGCGCGGCCCCGGCGATGACCACACCCGCGAGCGCCTTGTCGACGAGCCGCTCCTTCATCAGCGCGCCCGCGACCAGCCCCGCCGTCGAAATCCCGAACAACTTGACGGCCCCGCTGGTCACCTCACCGTGCCGCAGCGCACCCAGATGCGCCCGGAACCCCCGCCGGTGGTCCCCGGCGAGGTCGTCGTAGGCCCCACAGAGCCCGGCGACGGCGACAGCCACACCGGCGGCGGGCCGAACGCGCCAAGCCCCGACCGAAACGGCCAGCGCACTCGCGGGCCCGGCGTACAACTCGACCGTGCGCCCGGCGTAGTTCGTCCGCTCCCACCGCTCCCGCCCGCCCGGCGCCTTTGCGCGCAGGGCGGCCATGCCGGCGCGCGTCAGAGCGGCGGTGAGCCCAGGGGACGTACCGTTGCCGAGACCGTAGTCAGGTCTCAGTATTCCGGACGTTTCCGCCCGGAAGG
>NZ_JBHVYZ010000060.1:19872-52313 GCF_042880295.1 Streptomyces sp. NPDC058307 | reverse complement strand
GCATCAGGGTCGGGCTGACGTGTTCGCAGCGGTGGAAGCGGGCCGGGGCGTTGTGACCGATCAGGACGAAGAGATGGTCGCGTTCGTCCAGGGTCAGCCGCAGCGCCCGCGCGAGAGCCGCGGTGATCTGCACGGAGGGCTGCGGAGCGCGCTGCTGCTCCAGGCGGGCGTAGTAGTCGGTGGACATGCCGGCGAGCTGGGCGACCTCCTCGCGGCGCAGCCCCTGCGTCCGCCTGCGCGCCCCCTCGACCAGCCCGACGTCGCGGGGGCGCAGCGTCTCACGCCGGCGGCGCAGGAATTCCGCCAGTTCCTTCTTGTCCATGCCCGCCATCCTCGCCCCATCCCGCCCGGCTATCCAGAGACCGCCGATCCATGGCTGAGCCCTCCTCCTCTGCCCGCGCGAAGCCGCTCGTACGGCCGACACCGAGGGGGCGCGCGGCGCTCACGTGCCCGTCGGCGCTCAGGGCGGAACCGGTCGCTTCCAGCGCGACGACCGGGGCGAAGCCGAACACTTCACGACCCTTCCGCGTCTTGGGCGAGGACCTCTCCGAGACGGGTCGTGCGCGCGTTCGTCCATGATGTGGCCCAACGGACCGGGGCCTGCGTGCTGTTGTCGCCCGTCGGGCACTTCAGGTCGGTCAGCCGGCGCTGATCATGGCGAGGACGTCGTCGTAGAAACCGTTGGCCACCGCGTTGCGGAGGAACCTGGCGCGCTCGACGACCAGCTCCTTCGCGTCGGGCTTCTCGCGCAGCAGATCGAGGACCTCGGTGAGGAAGTCGTCCAACGGCATGGACTGCTCGCTGTCCTGCTGACCCATCAGGGTCGTGCGCACGCCCGGCGGGATCATCTCGATCACCTGTACGCCAGCGTCGTCTACGCCGACGACCTGCGATGCACCGATGACGGCTGGCGCATTTCCCGGCGGGTCATCCATCTCACGTGGCCACATGACTTCTAGGAGGCCGCTGAGTCTCGCCGTTTGCGAACCTGCTGCAATTCCGCTGTGCAACTTCTGACAGCCGGAACTACCGGCCAGAGTCGGGGCCGAGGGGCCGAGGGGCCCAGGGGTCCAGGGGTCGAGGGGGCGATGGGGTTGAGGGGTCGCGTGGTCGACGGGGGTGAGGGGTCGACGGGCTTGAGGGGGCGGGTGGTCGCGTGGTCGACGTGTCTCCCGGGTGTGGTGGTCGAGGCTCGGAAGCTCATCTGAGCGCCGGCCCCGCCGAGTTGCCCGGGAGCACGGCCCATTTCCGTCAGCTGTCTTGACGTGTACTTGGCATGGCGGCTTCCATGGGAGCGCTCCCATACTCCTTCCGACTGCCTCACCCACCCCTGGAGCCGCAGTGAGAAGAACGAGAAAGAGCCCCTTGAGCAACCTCCTGGCCCGGCTGGCGGCCCTCGTCGGGCTGGTAGTGCTCGGTGTCCTGTGTCCCGGCACGGCCGAGGCCGCCCAGGCCGCCCAGGCGACCCAGGCGACCCAGGAACCCGGCACCCAGGCCACCGGTCTGCACATCAGCAACGGCCGCCTGGTCGAGGGCAACGGCAACGACTTCGTCATGCGTGGCGTCAACCACGCCCACACCTGGTATCCGAACGAATTGGACTCGCTGGCCGACATCAAGGCGCAGGGCGCCAACACCGTCCGCGTGGTCCTCGCGGACGGCCACCGCTGGACCGCCAACAGCGCCTCGGACGTGGCCAACGTTGTCACCCAGTGCAAGGCCAACAAGCTCATCTGCGTCCTGGAGGTGCACGACACCACCGGGTACGGAGAGGACAGCGCGGCCGGCACCCTGGACCAGGCCGCCGACTACTGGATCGGTCTGAAGAGCGTCCTTGCCGGCCAAGAGGACTACATCGTCATCAACATCGGCAACGAGCCCTGGGGCAACACCGATCCGGCCGGCTGGACCGCCCCGACCATCGCCGCGATCCAGAAGCTGCGGGGCGCCGGCTTCGAGCACACGATCATGGTGGACGCGCCCAACTGGGGCCAGGACTGGCAGCAGGTCATGCGCACCAACGCCCAGTCGGTGTACGCCGCCGACACCACCGGCAACCTGATCTTCTCGATCCACATGTACAGCGTCTTCGACACCGCGGCGGAGGTCACCGACTATCTGAACGCCTTCGTGAGCGCCAAACTGCCCATCGTGATCGGGGAGTTCGGCGGCCCCGCCGACCAGTGGGGTGATCCTGACGAGGACACCATGATGGCCACCGCCGAGCAGCTCCACATCGGCTACCTGGCCTGGTCGTGGAGCGGCAACACCGACCCGATCCTCGACCTCGTGCTCAACTTCGACCCGGCGCAGATGACGTCATGGGGTCAGCGCATCTTCCACGGCGCCAACGGTATCGCGCAGACCGCCAAGGAAGCCACCGTCTTCGGCAGCGGTTCCGGCGACACCCAGGCTCCGACCGCTCCGGGCGCCCCGACCGCCTCCGCGGTGACGGCGACCTCCGCCCACCTGACCTGGACGGCGTCCACTGACAACGTTGGCGTCGCCGGGTACGACGTCGTCCGCGTGAACGGTGGCACCGAGACGAAGGTGGCGGCCGCGACGGCGAACTCGGTGACCGTGACGGGCCTGACGGCCGACACGGCGTACTCCTTCGCCGTGTACGCGCGTGACGCGGCCGGGAACCGGTCGGCCCGTTCGGCGCCGGTGAGCCTCACCACCGCCACCACGCCCGCCGGGAACTGCTCCGTCGGCTACCGCGTGGTCGGTGAGTGGCAGGGCGGTTTCCAGGGCGAGATCGCCATCCGCAACACCGGCACCGCCTCGGTCAGCGGCTGGAAGCTCGGCTTCGCCTTCGCCGACGGGCAGACCATCTCCAACATGTGGGGCGGCACGCCCGCGCAGAGCGGTGGCTCGGTGACCGTCACCCCGGCCAGCTACACCAACACCATCCCCGCCGGGGGTTCGGTGACCGTCGGCTTCATCGGCAGCAAGGGCGCCAAGAACACCGCGCCCGCCGCTTTCACTCTCAACGGAGCGGCCTGCGTGAACGGTTGATGTACCCCAGGTATCAGGTCAACTGTCCCGGACTCTTGACTCGGAGCGCGCTCGGTCGCGATCCTCGACGCATCTATTGCGCCGGTCATGACAAATCCAAGGGCAGTCAAAACGCCCTCGGTCGACGGCGCCTCCCGCCGACCGAGGGACGTGGGCCATGGCCGGACGCACCTGCCGCAGAAGCAAGAACATCACTCTCACCTCCCTGCTCCTCCTGGTGCTGGCCACGATCCTGGGCCCCACGCAGAGTTCGGCGGCCACCGACTGGTGGACCCCGACGGCCAGGCCCACCCCCGACGCCCAGGTCAACGTCACCGGGGCGCCCTTCACCGGCACCAACTCGGCAGGAGAAGTACGGGGGTTCATCGACGCCCACAACCACCTCTTCTCCAACGAGGCCTTCGGCGGGCGGCTGATCTGTGGCAAGGTGTTCTCCGAGGCCGGAGTCGCCGACGCGCTCAAGGACTGTCCCGAGCACTACCCCGACGGCTCCCTCGCGCTCTTCGACTACATCACCCACGGCGGCGACGGCAAGCACGACCCGACCGGCTGGCCGACCTTCAAGGACTGGCCGGCGTACGACTCGATGACCCATCAGGCGAACTACTACGCCTGGGTGGAGCGGGCCTGGCGCGGTGGTCAGCGAGTGCTGGTCAACGACCTCGTCACCAACGGGATGATCTGCTCCGTCTACCCGTTCAAGGACCGCAGTTGTGACGAGATGACCTCGATCCGCCTGCAGGCGAAGATGACCTACGACCTCCAGGCCTTCGTCGACAAGATGTACGGCGGCACCGGCAAGGGCTGGTTCCGGATCGTCACCGACAGCGCGCAGGCCCGACAGGTCATCCAGCAGGGCAAGTTGGCGGTCGTCCTCGGTGTGGAGACCTCCGAGCCGTTCGGCTGCAAGCAGATCCTCGACATCGGGCAGTGCAGCAAGGCCGACATCGACAAGGGGCTGGACGAGCTGTACGGCCTTGGCGTGCGCTCGATGTTCCTGTGTCACAAGTTCGACAACGCCCTGTGCGGGGTCCGCTTCGACGAGGGCGGACTCGGAACCGCCATCAACGTCGGGCAGTTCCTGTCCACCGGCACCTTCTGGAAGACCGAGACCTGCAAGGGCCCGCAGCACGACAACCCCATCGGTACGGCCACCTCCGCGGCGGAGAACGACCTGCCGGCCGGCACCGAGGTCCCGCAGTACGACAAGGGCGCGCAGTGCAACGTCCGCGGGCTCACCGACCTCGGCGAGTACGCCGTGCGCGGCATGATGAAACGCAAGATGATGCTCGAGATCGACCACATGAGCGTCAAGGCCACCGGCCAGGTCCTCGACATCTTCGAAGCCGCGAACTACCCGGGCGTGCTCTCCTCGCACAGCTGGATGGACCTCAACTGGACCGAGCGGGTCTACTCCCTCGGCGGGTTCGTCGCCCAGTACATGCACGGCTCCGAAGGGTTCGCCGCGGAGGCGAAGCGCACCGACGCGCTGCGCGACAAGTACGGCGTGGGCTACGGATTCGGCACCGACTTCAACGGCATCGGAGACCACCCCGCACCACGCGGCGCGGACGCCGCGAACAAGGTGACGTACCCCTTCAAGAGCGTCGACGGGGGCTCGGTCATCGACAAGGAGACGTCCGGGCAGCGCACCTTCGACTTCAACACCGACGGGGGCGCCCACGTCGGCATGATCCCCGACTGGATCGAGGACATCCGGCTCGTCGGCGGGCAGGGTGTGGTCGACGACCTCTTCCGGGGCGCCGAGTCCTACCTCGACACCTGGGGCTCGACAGAGCAGCATCAGGCGTCCGTCGACCTCGCCAAGGGGAAGACGGCCACGGCCAGTTCGTCCGAGTCCAACCCGATCACCAGCTATCAGCCAGGGCGGGCCGTGGACGGCGACGACTCCAGCCGCTGGGCGAGCGACTGGAGCGACGACCAGTGGTGGCAGGTCGACCTGGGCTCCACGAACCGGGTCTCCAAGGTCACGCTCGACTGGGAGCGGGCGTACGGGAAGTCGTACCGGATCGAGCTGTCCACGGACGGGACGAACTGGCAGAGCGTCTGGTCGACGACGTCCGGTGACGGCGGCCTCGACACGGCCAAGTTCACGGGTACACCGGCCCGTTACGTCCGGGTCCACGGTCTCGGCCGCGGTACCGACTGGGGATACTCGCTCTACGAGGTGGGAGTCCACAGCGGCTGATTTCATCGACAGCGGGGGATACACATGGCACGCATGCCGTCGGCCGAGCGGCGCAGACAGCTGACGGAAGCGGCGATCAGGGCGATGGCCCGGGACGGTGTCGCGAAGACGACGACCCGGTCCATCGCCGCCGAGGCCGGCGTCTCCCTCAGCGTCTTCCACTACTGCTTCGACTCCAAGCAGGCCCTCGTCGAGGCCGTGATCACCACGCTCACCGATCACTCGGTGAGCGTGGTCCAGGAGGCGCTGCGTCCCAAGGACACCCTGGAGGAGACCGTCGCCGCCGGGTTCCGGGCGTACTGGGACCACGTCCGCGCCCACCCCGAGGCGCACATGCTCACCTACGAACTCACCCAGTACGCCCTGCGCGAGCCCGGCTTCGAGCACCTGGCCAGGCGCCAGTACGAGCTGTACGGCGAGGCCTACGCGGAGCTGATCGAGCAGCTGCGCAGGGGCATGGACCTGGAGCTGAAGGTGCCCGTCTCCGTGCTGGCCCGCTATCTCGCGGCCATGACCGACGGGCTCACCCTGAACTACCTGGTCCTCGGCGACGCGGCCGCCTGGGAGGACATCCTCGACACGGTCACGGCGCACATCGCGGGCCTGGTGCGCTGAGACCGGTCAGGATTCGAGAAGCACCGGCCGCGGGCCGTGGCTAGCGTGACGGACATGGACATCCGGATTCGGGCGAGCTCCCTCCCGCACCACGACCCGCAGGCCCCCGGACTTCCACCGGGACGTGCTGGGCTTCGAGGTGCGCGGTGGTGACGTGGGCCGCGACAGGATGCGCCGGCTCACCGTCGGGCCCGTCCGCCAGGCCTGTGTCTCGGTCCCGGCGGGCGAGGGCCCCGGCCTGCTGCTCACCACCCCGGACCTCGGCTCCGCCTTCGAGCGGCTGCACCTGATCCGCGTCCAGGAGCTGCGCTGAGGCGTGCGCGTCGTCGTAGTGTTCGAAGCTGTCGTAAAACGGGAGGACATCACCATGGGCAAGGCCACTGCGGACGACCGGCACGCCGCTGACAGCCACGACCTGATCCGTGTGCACGGGGCGCGCGAGAACAACCTCAAGGACGTCAGCATCGAGATCCCGAAGCGCCGGCTCACGGTCTTCACCGGAGTCTCCGGCTCCGGCAAGAGCTCGCTGGTGTTCGACACCATCGCCGCCGAGTCGCAGCGGATGATCAACGAGACGTACAGCGCCTTCGTGCAGGGCTTCATGCCCACCCTGGCGCGGCCCGACGTGGACGTCGTCGACGGCCTGACCACCGCCATCACCGTCGACCAGCAGCGTCTCGGCGGCGACCCGCGCTCCACCGTGGGCACCGTCACCGACACCAACGCGATGCTGCGGATCCTGTTCAGCAGGCTCGGCACCCCGCACATCGGCTCGCCCAAGGCGTTCTCCTTCAACGTCGCCTCGATCAGCGGGGCGGGCGCGGTGACCATGGAGCGCGGCGGACAGACCGTGAAGGAGCGCCGCAGCTTCAGCATCGTCGGCGGCATGTGTCCGCGCTGCGAGGGCCGCGGCACGGTCAACGACATCGACCTCACCCAGCTCTACGACGACTCCAAGTCGCTGAACGAGGGCGCGATGACCATCCCCGGCTACAAGGCCGGCGGCTGGAACTACCGCCTCTACAGCGAGTCCGGCTTCTTCGACGCGGACAAGCCGATCCGGAAGTTCACCAAGCGCGAGCTCCAGGACTTCCTGTACCGCGAGCCGGTCAGGATGAAGATCGCGGGCATCAACATGACCTACGAGGGTCTCGTCCCGCGCATCCAGAAGTCGATGCTCGCCAAGGACCGCGAGTCGATGCAGCCGCACATCCGCGAGTTCGTGGACCGCGCGATCACCTTCATGGTCTGTCCCGAGTGCGAGGGGACCCGGCTGAGCGAGGGCGCCCGGTCCTCGAAGATCAAGGGGGTCAGCATCGCCGACGCCTGCGCGATGCAGATCAGCGACCTGGCCGCGTGGGTCCGCGCGCTGGAAGAGCCGTCGGTCGGGCCGCTGCTGACGGCGCTGGGGGAGACCCTCGACTCGTTCGTGGAGATCGGGCTCGGCTATCTCTCCCTCGACCGGTCCTCCGGCACGCTGTCCGGCGGCGAGGCGCAGCGCACCAAGATGATCCGCCACCTCGGCTCCTCGCTCACCGATGTCACCTACGTCTTCGACGAGCCGACCATCGGGCTGCACCCGCATGACATCCAGCGCATGAACAACCTGCTGCTGCGCCTGCGGGACAAGGGCAACACGGTGCTGGTCGTGGAGCACAAGCCGGAGACGATCGTGATCGCCGACCATGTCGTCGACCTCGGCCCCGGCGCCGGTACGGCGGGCGGCTCGGTCTGCTTCGAGGGCAGCGTCGAGGGGCTGCGGACCAGCGGCACGGTCACCGGCCGTCACTTCGACGACCGGGCCGGACTCAAGGACACGGTCCGCGAGGCGACCGGCGCGCTGGAGATCCGCGGTGCGAGCACGCACAACCTCCAGGACGTCGACGTCGACATCCCGCTCGGGGTGCTGACCGTGATCACCGGGGTCGCCGGGTCCGGCAAGAGCTCGCTGGTGCACGGGTCGATCCCGGCCGGGGAGGAGGTCGTCTCCGTCGACCAGGGCGTCATCCGCGGTTCCCGGCGCAGCAACCCGGCGACGTACACCGGACTGCTCGAACCGGTCCGCAAGGCGTTCGCGAAGGCCAACGGGGTGAAGCCGGCGCTGTTCAGCGCCAACTCCGAGGGCGCCTGTCCGACCTGCAACGGCGCCGGGGTCGTCTACACCGACCTCGCGATGATGGCCGGCGTCGCCACGACCTGCGAGGAGTGCGAGGGGAAGCGGTTCCAGGCCTCGGTACTGGAGTACCACCTCGGCGGGCGGGACATCAGCGAGGTGCTCGCGATGCCGGTGACGGAGGCGGCGGAGTTCTTCCGTACCGGTGAGGCGAGTACGCCGGCGGCGCACAGGATCCTGGAGCGCCTCTCGGACGTCGGGCTCGGCTATCTCACCCTCGGCCAGCCGCTCACCACCCTGTCCGGCGGTGAGCGGCAGCGGCTGAAGCTGGCGACCCACATGGGCGAGAAGGGCGGGGTGTACATCCTGGACGAGCCGACCACCGGTCTCCACCTGGCCGATGTCGAGCAGCTCCTCGCCCTGCTGGACCGGCTCGTGGACTCCGGCAAGTCGGTCGTCGTCGTCGAGCACCACCAGGCGGTCATGGCCCACGCCGACTGGATCATCGACCTCGGCCCGGGGGCGGGTCACGACGGCGGACGGATCGTGTTCGAGGGGACACCGGCGGAACTCGTCGCCACGGGAGGCACGCTCACGGCGAAGCATCTGGCGGCGTACGTGGGCAAGTGACGGGGCGTTCTCGGCCCCAGGTCCCCCTGACTCTCCGGTCCCCTGACTCTGCGGTCCCTGACTCTGCGGTCCCCTGACTCTGCGGTCCCTGACTCTCCGGTCCCCTGACGCTCCGGTCGGCGTGGCTCACCGCTTCGGCGGGAGCCACGCCGATCAGGCGTCCCGGTGTTTTCACCCGGCCCCGCCCCGGCGATCCGGCCGGATCCCGCCTCTTGACCCATGGCCCACCCTCCCCGATGCTCAGTTGCGCATGGTGATGCGTGTACCGGATGGGGCAACCCGTAGGTAGGTCGGAGGAGTGACCCATGGCTCATGAGGTTCGTGCTGTCGTCGCCCGCGCGAAGGGCGCCCCCGTCTCCGTCGAGACGATCGTGGTCCCCGACCCCGGTCCCGGCGAGGCGCTGGTGAAGGTCGAGGCGTGCGGGGTCTGCCACACCGATCTCCACTACCGGGAGGGCGGCATCAACGACGACTTCCCCTTCCTGCTGGGGCACGAGGCGGCCGGTCGCGTCGAAGCCGTCGGGGAGGGCGTCACCGGTGTCGAACCCGGCGACTTCGTCATCCTCAACTGGCGTGCGGTCTGCGGAAAGTGCCGGGCGTGCGCCAAGGGCAGGCCCTGGTACTGCTTCGACACCCACAACGCGGTCCAGCCGATGACCCTGCTCGACGGCACCCCGCTCTCGCCCGCCCTCGGCATCGGCGCCTTCGCGGAGAAGACCCTGGTCGCCGCCGGGCAGTGCACCAAGGTGGACCCGGCGGCCCCGGCGGCCGCCGCGGGACTGCTCGGCTGCGGGGTCATGGCGGGGTTCGGCGCGGCCGTGAACACCGGCGCCGTCGGCCGCGGGGACTCCGTCGCCGTCATCGGCTGCGGCGGGGTCGGCACGGCTGCCGTCGCGGGGGCACGGCTCGCCGGCGCGACCAAGGTCATCGCTGTCGACGTCGACCCGCGCAAGCTGGAGCGGGCCAGGGGGATGGGTGCCACGCACACCGTCGACTCGCGTGAGAACGACCCGGTGGCGGCGATCCGCGAACTGACCGGCGGCTTCGGTGCCGACGTCGTCGTGGAGGCGGTCGGCCGCCCCGAGACCTACCGGCAGGCCTTCTACGCCCGCGACCTCGCCGGCACCGTCGTCCTGGTCGGGGTGCCGACCCCGGAGATGAAGCTGGAACTGCCGCTGCTCGACGTCTTCGGACGCGGTGGCGCCCTGAAGTCCAGCTGGTACGGCGACTGTCTGCCCTCGCGCGACTTCCCGGCCCTCATCGACCTCTTCCTGGACGGCCGCTTCGACCTGGACGCGTTCGTCTCCGAGACCATCGGCCTCGGGGACGTGGAGAAGGCGTTCGAGAAGATGCACCGCGGCGAGGTGCTGCGCTCCGTGGTGGTGCTGTGAAAAGCCCCCCGATGTTGCGCATGGCGCATAGCACTGCATGTGAGGCAACAGCGATTCCCGCGCGGGTCCCTCCTCTGGACTCCTTGACAAGGGTTTGCGGGCGCCCTCAAACTGACGTTGCGTTCAACGCAATCCGTTTCGCTATACGCACCGAGGTGTCATGATGATTCCCGCGTGCCGTCTCGTGGACCTTCCCCGAGGCGAGGCCTACCGGCTCGACATCGATCCGCCGGTCTCGGTGTTCCACACCGACGACGGCGAGGTCTTCGCCATCGACGACACCTGCACCCATCAGGACGCCTCGCTCGCCGACGGCTGGCTGGAGGGCTGCGAGGTGGAATGCCCGCTGCACGCCTCGAAGTTCGACCTGCGGACGGGTGCTGTGGACGCCCCGCCGGCCAAGCGCCCGGTCCGCACCCACGAGGTCCACGTCGAGGACGGCATGATCTACGTCCGGCTGTCCCTGGACGCCCCCAACCTGCCGCCCTGCGTGACGGCCCGGCTCGCCGGCGGACCCGCGTGAGGACCGTCGCCGTGGTCGGCGCCTCGCTCGCCGGTCTCTCGGCAGCGCGCTCGCTGCGCAAGCAGGGCTACGACGGACGGCTCGTCGTCATCGGCGACGAACTCCACCGCCCCTACGACCGGCCCCCGCTGTCCAAGGAGTTCCTGGCCGGCTCCCTGGCCGAGGCGGACCTCGCACTGGAGCCCGACGACGAGGACCTGCGGGTGCAGTGGCTGCTCGGTGTCCGTGCCGTCGGTCTCGACGCCCCGCAGCGCGCCGTACGGCTCGCCGACGGCAGCGAGGTACGGGCGGACGGCGTCGTCATCGCGACCGGCGCCGCCGCCCGGACCCTGCCCGGCGCGGACGCCCTGGCCGGGGTGCACACCCTGCGCACCCTGGACGACGCGCGCGCCCTGCGCGACGAACTGGCCCTCGGGGGCAGGCTGGTGGTGATCGGCGGCGGCTTCATCGGCGCCGAGGTCGCCTCCACCGCGTACGCCCTCGGACTCGACGTGACCGTCGTGGAAGCGGCCCCGACCCCCCTGGCCGGACCGCTCGGCGAGACCATGGGCGGGATCGTCTCCGCCCTCCACGCCGACCACGGCGTACGGCTGCTGTGCGGGACGGGCGTGAAGGGACTGAGCGGCGCGAGCCGTGTCGAGGCCGTCCTGCTGGCGGACGGCCGCAGCGTCCCCGCCGACATCGTGGTCGTGGGGGTCGGCGCCCGTCCGTGCGTCGAGTGGCTGGCGGGCTCCGGCGTCGAACTCGACGACGGCGTCAAGTGCGGCGCCGACGGCCGCACCGGCCTGCCCGGCGTGGTCGCGGTCGGGGACTGCGCCTCCTGGTACGACCCGCGCGCGGGCCTGCACCGCCGCGTCGAGCACTGGACCGGCGCCCGGGAGCGGCCCGAGGCGGCAGTGACCGCCCTCCTGGTGGGCGGCGCGGTGGAACCGAGCGCGCCGAGGCCGCCGTACTTCTGGTCGGACCAGTACGGCGTGAAGATCCAGTTCGCCGGTCACGCGGCCGCCGCCGACAGCGTGACGATCGAGGAGGGCGCCCGGGACGACCGCAACGTCCTGGCCGTCTACCGGCGTTCCGGGCATCCGGTCGCCGTGCTCGGGATGAACCAGCCGCGGCTGTTCACGCGCTGGCGCAAGCAGCTCGCCGCCGCGGCCTGACAGCACCGTCGCTGTCGCTCCGTCTCCCACGCCGTCCGCTCTTCCCGGCGTGCATCACCGGCCCACGACGTTCCCCGAGGAGTGCCCTGTGACCTCGACCAGCCTGCCGGACAGCCTGATCGCCACCCTCCCCGGCGCCTCCTACACGGATGCCGGGATCTTCGCCCAGGAGCAGGAGCGCATCTTCGAAGCGATGTGGTTCTGCGCCGTCCGCGCCTCGGACCTGCCCCGCCCGGGCGCCTTCAGGACCGTGGAGGTGGGCCGCGAGAGCATCCTGATCACGCGGGCCCGGGACAACTCGATCCGCGCCTACTTCAATGTGTGCCGGCATCGGGGCGCCAAGCTGTGCACCGAGGAGTCCGGCGAGGTCAAGCGTGCCTTCCAATGCCCGTACCACGCCTGGACGTACGACCTGACCGGCAAGCTCGTCGCCGCGCCCAACCTGACCAAGATGCCGGACGTGGGCCGCACCGAGTACGGCCTGGCGAGTGTCGCGGTGCGCGAGTGGCTGGGCTATGTGTGGGTGTGCCTCGCGGAGGACCCGCCGCCCTTCGACGAGGTCGTCCAGGACGTGATCGCGCGCCTCGGCGACACCGAGTCGATCGAGCACTACGACATCGCGGGGCTGGAGGTCGGCCGGCGGATCGTCTATGACGTGAAGGCCAACTGGAAGCTGATCGTCGAGAACTTCATGGAGTGCTACCACTGCGCGACGATCCACCCGGAACTCACCGAGGTGCTCCCGGAGTTCGCCGACGGATACGCGGCCCAGTACTACGTGGGGCACGGCGCGGAGTTCGGCGAGGACGTCAGGGGGTTCACCGTCGACGGCTCGGAGGGGCTGGACCGGATTCCCGGGGTCTCCGAGGACCAGGACCGCCGCTATTACGCGATCACCGTGCGCCCGCAGGTGTTCGTCAACCTCGTGCCCGACCATGTGATCTTCCACCGGATGTACCCGGTGGCGGCCGACCGCACGATCGTCGAGTGCGACTGGCTGTATCTGCCCCAGGTCGTGGCGAGCGGCAAGGACGTCAGCCGGTCGGTGGAGCTCTTCGACCGCGTCAACCGGCAGGACTTCGACGCGTGCGAGCGCACCCAGCCCGGGATGAGCTCACGGCTGTACGCCAAGGGCGGCGTCCTGGTGCCCAGCGAGCACCACATCGCCGAGTTCCACGACTGGGTCCAGGCCCGGTTGGGGGTCGGGGTCGGTCCGGCTGACGGGGCTCAGCCCAGGTAACCCATGCGGTGGCTGATCTCCTCGGCACCCTTGACCAGGACCGGGGCGAGTTCGTGCAGGCGCTCCTCGGAGAGCCGGTACGAGGGCCCTGAGGCGCTGAGCGCCGCTATGACCTCCCCGTCCCGGTCGCGGACCGGTGCGGCCATGGCGTGCAGGCCGAGCTCCAGCTCCTCCAGGGCCCAGGCGTAACCCCGCTCCCGGGCCTCGGCGAGGTTCTTCTCGAGCTTCGTCTTGGCGGTGATGGTGCGCGGGGTGACCTTCTTCAGGCTGGTCTCCGTCAAGAGCGCGGCGCGCTGCTCGGCGGACAGGTGGGCCAGCAGGATCTTGCCGCTCGACGTGGCGTGCAACGGCGTCAGCTGGCCGACCCAGTTCTGCGCGGTGACGGCACCCGGGCCGCGCACCTGGTAGAGGTTGACCGCGTAGCGCTCCTGCATCACGGCGACGTTCACGGTCTCGCCGAGCTCCTCGGCAAGGTCCTCGCAGACGGGGCGGCTCTGCTGGGTGATGTCGATGCGTCCGGTGACCGCGCCGGCCAGGCGCACGATGCCGAAACCGAGGCGGTACTTGCCGCGCTCACCCGCCTGTTCCACCAGACCGCGCGCCTCCAGCGCACCGAGCAGCCGGAACGCCGTGGACTTGTGAACGTCGATTTCGGCGGCCACCTCGCTCACGCCGGCCTCGCCGCGCCGGGCCAGGATCTCCATCACGTGAATGGCCCGGTCGACGGACTGCACCCCGCCGCTCGACGACCCTGTCGTTTCGTTATCCGGGTTGTAGTTGCTCACAACGCAACTATACGGCGAGTAAAAAACAAGGGTGGGAGTTGTTTCGCGGACCCGGTGCATGTGTCGTGGAGGTTGCGTGCTTCGCAACCTGGTGCGTATCGCGCTACCCGTACTACCATGCCGCGCATATCTACGGCGCGAGCGAGACGAGGCATCATGGCTCCTCAGCAGTACGACTTCGTCATCGTCGGTGGTGGATCGGCCGGCAGCGCACTGGCCAACCGGCTCTCCGCCGACCCCGGCAACCGCGTGCTGGTCCTGGAGGCCGGCCGGCCCGACTACCCGTGGGACGTCTTCATCCACATGCCCGCGGCGCTGACCTACCCGATCGGCAGCCGCTTCTACGACTGGAAGTACGAGTCCGAGCCCGAGCCGCACATGGGCGGCCGGCGCGTCTACCACGCCCGTGGCAAGGTGCTGGGCGGCTCCAGCAGCATCAACGGCATGATCTTCCAGCGCGGCAACCCCATGGACTACGAGCGCTGGGCCGCCGATCCCGGCATGGAGACCTGGGACTACGCGCACTGTCTGCCGTACTTCAAGCGCATGGAGAACTGTCTCGCGGCCGACCCCGACGACGAGTTCCGCGGCCACGACGGCCCGCTCGTCCTGGAGCGCGGCCCGGCCGCCAACCCGCTCTTCGGCGCCTTCCTCAAGGCCACCGAGGAGGCGGGCTACGCGCCGACCGACGACGTCAACGGCTACCGGCAGGAAGGCTTCGCCAAGTTCGACCGCAACGTCCACCACGGACGCCGCCTTTCGGCCTCCAAGGCCTATCTGAAGCCCGCCAGGAAGCGCCCCAACCTCACGGTCACCACCCGTGCCCTCGTCACCCGCGTCCTGTTCGAGGGCAAGCGGGCCGTCGGCGTCGAGTACCGCCGGGGCAAGGGCGCGCCGCAGCAGGTGCGTGGCAAGGAGGTCATCCTCTGCGGCGGCGCGATCAACTCCCCGCAACTGCTCCAGCTCTCCGGCGTCGGCAACGCCGGGGAACTGCGCGCCCTCGGCATCGACGTCGTGCACGACCTGCCGGGCGTCGGCGAGAACATGCAGGACCACCTGGAGGTGTACATCCAGTACGCCTGCAAGCAGCCCGTCTCCATGCAGCCGTACCTCGCCAAGTGGCGTGCCCCCTTCATCGGCCTGCAGTGGCTCTTCCGCAAGGGCCCCGCCTCGACCAACCACTTCGAGGCAGGCGGGTTCGCCCGCAGCAACGAGGACGTGGACTATCCCAACCTGATGTTCCACTTCCTGCCCATCGCGGTCCGCTACGACGGCTCCGTGCCCGCCGGCGGACACGGCTACCAGGTGCACGTGGGGCCCATGTACTCCGACGCCCTCGGCTCGGTGAAGATCAGGAGCAGGGACCCGCAGGAGCACCCGGCTCTGCGCTTCAACTACCTGTCCACCGAGCAGGACCGCCGCGAGTGGGTCGAGGCGATCCGCGTCGCGCGCAGGCTGCTCAACCAGCCCGCCCTCGCCCCCTACAACGGCGGGGAGATCTCGCCCGGCCCGTCCGTCGAGACCGACGAGGAGATCCTCGCCTGGGTCGCCAAGGACGGCGAGACCGCCCTCCATCCCTCCTGCACCTGCAAGATGGGCACCGACGAGATGGCCGTCGTGGACCCCGAGAGCCTGCGCGTGCACGGAGTCGAGGGGCTGCGGGTCGTCGACGCGTCGGTGATGCCCTATGTCACCAACGGAAACATCTACGCGCCGGTGATGATGATCGCGGAGAAGGCGGCCGACCTCATCCTCGGCAAGGAGCCGCTCGCGCCGTCCGACGCCGTGTACTACCGGCACCGGGACTCCCGGACACAGGCCGGGTAACGCGGATTTATCACGGGGCCGCTTGTCCCGGAAACCGGCCGGGGTCGGGCTGCGCGCAAGCCGCCCGTGTACCCAAACCGTCATCCTCCAACCCCTTGACGTGGGTTGCCGCAGTCTCCAGAGTGTTCCACCACAAGCAATGCGATGCGTCATGCGCAACGAAATCGCTCGAAGGGCTCCCGACGTGGCAGACCTGTACGTGGACGGTGAATGGCGGGAGCCGGTGGCCGGAGGCCGCCGGGAGATCCGATGTCCCGCCGACGGAACGCTCTCCGCCACCGTGTCCGAGGGGACCCGCGCCGACACCGAGGCGGCCGTCGAGGCCGCCCGCCGGGCCTTCGACGAAGGGCCCTGGCCGCTCACCCCCGAGCGGGAGCGGGGCGCCCTGCTGCTGCGCACCGCCGACCTGATCCAGCGCGACGCCAAGGAGTTCGCCCGCGCCGAGTCGCTGGACACCGGCAAGCGGCTGGTGGAGAGCGAGTACGACATCGACGACGTCGTCTCCTGTCTTCGCTACTACGGCGGGCTCGGCGGCACCGACGCCGGCCGCGTGATAGACACCGGCCGGGACGACGCCGTCAGCCGCGTGGTCCACGAGCCGATCGGGGTGTGCGGTCTGATCACACCGTGGAACTACCCACTTCTGCAAGCCAGTTGGAAGGTCGCCCCGGCCCTTCTTGCCGGAAACACGATCGTCCTCAAGCCCAGTGAGCTCACCCCTTCCACCGCGATCCTGCTGATGAAGGTGCTGGAGGAGGCCGGACTGGCCGCCGGTGCGGCCAACCTCGTCCTCGGCACCGGACCCGAAGTGGGCGCCCCGCTCTCCGAGGACCCCCGGGTCGACATGGTCTCCTTCACCGGAGGCGTGGAGACCGGCAAACGGATCATGGCCACCGCCGCCGCGACCGTGAAGAAGGTCGCGCTGGAACTCGGCGGCAAGAACCCCAATGTCGTCTTCGCCGACGCCGACTTCGAGACGGCCGTGGACTTCGCGCTCACGGCCGTCTTCCTGCACTCCGGGCAGGTCTGCTCGGCCGGTGCCCGGCTGATCGTCGAGGACTCGCTGCACGACCGCTTCGTCGACGAGGTCGTCCGCCGCGCCCGGCAGATCCGCCTCGGCGGGCCCTTCGACCCCGAGGCCGAGACCGGGGCGCTGATCTCGGCGCAGCACCTGGAGAAGGTCGAGGCGTATGTGGCGGCGGGCCTGGAAGAGGGTGCCGTACTGCGCTGTGGTGGCGAACGGCCCGCGGACCCGGCCCTCGCGAACGGCCATTACTACCCGCCCACCGTGCTCGACGAGTGCCGGCAGGACATGCGGGTGGTGCACGAGGAGTCCTTCGGGCCGGTGCTGACCGTGGAGCGCTTCTCCGGTGAGGACGACGCCGTCCGCATCGCCAACGACACCGAGTACGGCCTCGCCGGGGCGGTCTGGACGCAGGATGCCGGGAAGGCCCAGCGGGTCGCCCGCCGGCTGCGGCACGGCACGGTGTGGATCAACGACTACCACCCCTATGTGCCACAGGCGGAGTGGGGTGGCTTCGGGCACTCCGGTGTGGGCCGGGAACTGGGACCGACCGGCCTCGACGAGTACCGCGAATCCAAGCACATCTGGCAGAACATCCAACCCCGGCCGCAGCACTGGTTCCGCGGCTGAACGCCGAGAAGAGGTCGACCATGACCCCAACCCAGACCGAGGTGCCGCCGCGCCGCGGCACCCCCGAGGACGCGGCCTCCACGCCCGTCATATCCGTACGCGGGCTGTGGAAGGTGTTCGGGCCGAAGGCGGACCAGGTACCGGACTCCGAGGAGCTGCGCGGGCTCACCCGCCGCGAACTCATGGACCGCGCCGGCTGCACCGCCGCCGTGCGGGACGTGAGCTTCGACGTCGCGCCCGGCGAGGTCTTCGTCGTCATGGGACTGTCCGGCTCCGGCAAGTCCACCCTGGTGCGCTGTCTGACCCGGCTGATCGAGCCCACCGCCGGCCAGATCGTCTTCGAGGGCGAGGACATCCGGGACGCCGACGAGCGGCGGCTGCGTGAACTGCGGCGCAGCAAGTTCTCCATGGTCTTCCAGCACTTCGGTCTGCTGCCCCACCGCCGCGTCGTCGACAACGTGGCGTTCGGCCTGGAGATCCGCGGCATGGGCCGGGCCGAGCGCACCAGGCGGGCGCTGGAGGTCGTCGAACTCGTGGGCCTGTCGGGGTACGAGAACTCCTACCCCGACCAGCTCTCCGGCGGTATGCAGCAACGCGTGGGCCTGGCAAGGGCGTTGGCCGGAGATCCGGACGTCCTCCTCTTCGACGAGCCGTTCTCGGCGCTCGACCCGCTGATCCGCCGTGACATGCAGAGCGAGGTCATCCGGCTGCACCACGAGGTCGGCAAGACGATGGTGTTCATCACCCACGACCTCTCCGAGGCGCTGAAGCTCGGCGACCGCATCCTCATCATGCGGGACGGCAAGACGGTCCAGTGCGGCACCGGCGACGAACTCGTGGGCGCCCCCGCCGACGACTACGTCCGCGACTTCGTCAAGGACGTGCCGCGCGGCGATGTGCTGACCCTGCGCTGGATCATGCGTCCGGCCACTCCCGAAGACCCCCTGGACGGACCCGAGTTGGGCCCTGATGTGGTGGTGAAGGAGGCCACCCGGGCGGTGCTCGCGGCCGACAGGCCCGTCAAGGTCGTCGAGAACGGCAAGCTGATCGGCATCGTCGGCGACGAGGAGATCCTCGCGGTGGTCGCCGGGCAGGAAGGCGACGCGTGATGACCGTCGTCATGGAGAAACCCGAGAAGACAGAGGCCGTGGAACCGCCCGCGCCCGCCAAGGGCGCGCGCAAGGTCAGCCGGACCATGGCGATCGGCGCGATCCTGGTCGTCTGGCTGGTGCTGTTCGCCGTGCTGCGCGGAAAGCAGACCCTGACCCTGGCGGCGGCCGACCTCACCGATCTGCACCGGTGGCTCAACGACTTCAACGACTCCGTCGGCGCCAACCGGAACTCCAACCCGCTCTTCCTGTACTTCTTCAATGAGATCCGGCTGGTCATCGACACCCTGGTGACCTTCATCCAGCACCTGATCTCCCAGCCGTCCGGGGCTCGCCCGGTCCCGGAGATCGGCTGGCTCGGCGTCGTCGGCATCGCCGGCTACGTCTCCTGGGCCGTGGGCAACTGGCGGGTCGCGCTGCTGGCCGTTGCGGGGTTCACCTTCTTCGGGCTGCAGGGGCTGTGGCAGGAGAGCATGGACACCCTCTCCCTCACCCTCTCCGCGGTGTTCGTGGTCATGCTGTTCGCGATCCCGCTCGGGGTGTGGGCCGGACTGTCGGACCGCTTCAACCAGATCATGACGCCTTTCCTGGACTTCATGCAGACGATGCCGACCTTCGTCTACTTGGCACCGCTGACCCTGTTCTTCGAGATCGGCGGGGCCTCCGCCACCATCGCCACCGTGATCTACGCGGCCCCGCCGACGATCCGCATCACCGCGCACGGCATCCGCAATGTGTCGAAGACGACCGTCGAGGCGGCCGACTCACTGGGCGCCACGCGCCGCCAGTCGCTGCTGAAGGTCCTGCTGCCCATGTCCAAGCGGACCGTGGTGATGGGCGTCAACCAGACCATCATGGCCGCCCTGGCCATGGTGACCATCGCGGCGCTGATCAACGCGCCCGGCCTCGGCGTGACCGTCATCCAGGCGCTGCAGACGCTCGACGTCGGCACGGCCTTCAACGCGGGTCTCGCCATCGTGGTCATGGCGATCGTCCTGGACCGGGTCACGACCGCGGCCAGCGTCCGCGAGGAGAACGCACGGCGCTCCAAGAACCGCTTCGTGAAATGGCGGCGGCCACTGCTGGGAGCGGGCGCCGCGGTGACCGCGGTCCTGATCTACCTGTCGCGCACCTATCTGTGGGCGGCCGACTTCCCCGGCGACGGCACCGTCGGCGGCCACATCGCCCGCGCCGCGGACACCATGACCAACTGGGTGCAGGACAACATCTCGGGCCTGACCAACGACATCCGTGACGTCATCACCAACGGCCTGCTCAACCCGTTCCAGACCCTGGTCACCGACTCCCCGTGGTGGCTCATCGGAGTGGTGCTGGTCGCGCTGGCCGTGGTGCTGGGTGGCTGGAAGTCCGGGGTTACCACGGCCGTGTGCGTGGGCCTGCTGGTCGGCACCGGTATGTGGTCGGACGCCATGACGACGCTGGCCTCGACGTTCGTCGCGACCGTGCTGGTGATGATCCTCGGCCTCGTCTTCGGCACGTGGATGGGTCGCAGCATGCTCGTGGACCGGCTGATCCGGCCCACCCTGGACGCGGCCCAGGTCATGCCGCCCTTCGTCTACCTCGTGCCGTTCCTCGCTCTCTTCGGCCCCACGCGCTTCACGGCCATCGTCGCCGCGATCGTCTACGGGGCGCCCGTCGCCATGAAGATCATCGCCGACGGGATCCGGGCCGTCCCCGAGACCACCGTGGAGGCGGCCACCTCGGCCGGGTGCAACACCTGGCAGATCATCACCAAGGTTCAACTGCCGATGTCACGCAGTGCCCTGACACTTGCGACCAACCAGGGCCTGATCTACGTGCTGTCGATGGTTGTTGTGGGCGGCTTGGTAGGCGCGGGCGCCCTCGGCTACGACGTCGTGGCCGGATTCTCACAGGGGCAGCTGTACGGGAAGGGGCTGGCCGCGGGTCTGGCCATCGTCCTTCTCGGAGTCATGTTCGACCGGATCACTCAGTCAGCGGCGCGACGCGCGAGCGCATGACGCACATCGCGAACCCATAAGGAGCACGACATCATGGCAAGACACTGGCGAGCCGGCGCGGCCGGCCTGGCCGTCCTCGGCCTCACCCTCACGGCGTGCGGCGGGGCGAAAGTCGGCGACACCTCCTCGGGTTCCAACGACGCGGGAAGCTCCGGCAAGTGCGGCACGTTCAACCTCGCGGTCAACCCCTGGGTGGGCTACGAGGCCGACGCGGCGGTCGTCGCGTATGTCGCGCAGCACAACCTCGGCTGCACGGTCACCAAGAAGAATCTCAAGGAAGAGATCGCCTGGCAGGGCTTCGGCACCGGCGAGGTCGACGCGATCCTGGAGAACTGGGGCCACCCCGACCTGGTGAAGAAGTACATCGACCAGCAGAAGACCGCCGTGGACGCCGGCCAGACCGGCAACAAGGGGCTCATCGGCTGGTACGTGCCGCCGTGGCTGGCCAAGGCGCACCCCGACATCCTCGAGTGGAAGAACCTCAACAAGTACGCGTCGGAGTTCAAGACCTCCGAGTCGGGCGGCAAGGGCCAGCTCCTCGACGGCGACCCGTCGTACAACACCAACGACGAGGCGCTGGTGAAGAACCTGAAGCTGAACTTCAAGGTGGTGTACGCGGGCAGCGAGACAGCACTCATCCAGGCCTTCCGCACCGCCGAGAAGAACAAGCAGTGGGTGATCGGCTACTTCTACGAGCCGCAGTGGTTCCTGTCCGAGGTCCCGCTGAAGAAGGTCTCGCTGCCGAAGTACACGACCGGCTGTGACGCCGACCTGGCGAAGGTCGCCTGCGACTATCCCGTTTACAACCTCAACAAGATCGTCAGCGCGAAGTTCGCCAAGTCGGGCAGCCCCGCCTACAAGCTGGTGAAGAACTTCAACTGGACGAACGACGACCAGAACCAGGTCGCCGAGTACATCGCCCAGGACAAGATGACGGCCGACGCGGCGGCCAAGAAGTGGGTCGAGGCCAACAAGGGCAGGGTCGACGCCTGGCTCAAGTAGGAACTATGAATTGCCAAGCTGTGGCAAAAGCATTTCGGGGATGCGTGATGAACGTGCCTCCGGAGTAGGATCTTGTCCGGAATGACACGCCGCAAAGCAGAACCTGAATTCATTCGTCCCCGGGGAGGATTACGTCTTGGTGCGCATTTTCAAAATCGGTTCTCGGTCCGCTCGTAACGCGGCCGTCCTCGCAACCGCGGCCGCGGTTGCCCTGGGTGTGGCCAGTCCCGCCAATGCGGCGGCAAGCAACCGACTGGTCAATGGAAGCAAGTTGAAGGCAGGACAGTGCATCACCGATGGCCCCTCGAACAGGAAGGCCAAGTTCTGCGTCGGGAAGTCCTACAACATTTACATGACCTACAAGTCCCTGACCTGTACGATGTATGCGGCCAGCGGGCACCTCAGCGGCCCGTCTGCGTATGTACAGGTCGCAAAGAACGGTGATGTGCGGTTCTACCAGTATTCCGGTGGCCGGCTCCTGTGGCACTCCAAAACCTCGAAGTTCACGGGTGCGGACCTCGTCATCGGCAGTTCGAGGCCTGGTGACCAGGCGAAGCTTGGTGTGGATCAGCCCGGAAAGGCATTCTTCATCATCAAGGACTGCCCTTTCCATGACTGATCCTGGATTCACTGCGCGGCGCGCGCAGTAAGACGCCTGTGGTGTGGGCCGGCCCGGTTGTTCGGCGGGGTGCGAGATCCGTCGACGCCGGGCCCGTTCCGGTGGGCGGTTCAGCTCAGGACATGTACGCCAAGTCCAGTCCACGGTGCGGCGAGGGGGGCGTGCCTGAGGGGCAGGCCTACCTGGAAGACCCCGCGTTCGCTCAACTGCCGTCGGGGACGCCGACCACGACCGCTGCCTGGCTCACCTTCGCAGCCACCCCCTGCAACCGCACCCGCGCGGCAGGCCACGTCCTCTCCGCGTTCCACGCCAAGGCCCGCGTCGACACCACCCGCTGCCACCCTCCCTGCCCAGGTGCCGGTTCCACAAGGCCGTTGTTGTCGGTGCGATCGCCGCCGGCGGTGCCCGACGTTGCTCCCTGCGTGGCTGTCGAGAGGCTTTGAGGTCCGACACGGCTGCCCACAGCCGGAGCCGGACAGCGCCAGGACCGCTCCGTCACCCCCTTGCCCCGGAGCCGGCGAACTCCCTCGCACCGGCCTCCTCGATCGCACGAGGAAACCTTCCCGGCTACGTGACCACGTGCCACGAAGCCGGGACCCCACCCCCACCCGACCAAGATCACTCAACAGAAGTGACGTCACGCGGCGCAGAGTCGCCAACGCAGAGTCGCCAACACGGTGGGACATGCCCGGCGGGCGGGGGCGACCGTGCGCACAGTCCGCCGGGCACCGCCGTGTTCAGCACCCTTCTCCGACGCCGTTCTCCGGCGTCACGGAACCCTTGACACCCCCTCCCCGCGGCGGGCACATTGAGTTGCGCAGCCTGAATCGTGTTGCGTACAAAGCAACTTAACCGGAGGTGCGGCGATGGCGGGACCCCGAGTGGTCATCATCGGAGCGGGCGTCGTCGGCGCGGCACTGGCCGACGAGATCTCCGCGCGCGGCTGGACCGAGGTGACCGTCGTCGACCAGGGCCCGCTCCCGGCCACCGGCGGATCGTCCTCGCACGCCCCGGGCCTCGTCTTCCAGGCCAACTCCTCCAAGACCATGACCGAGCTGGCCCGCTACACCGTCGAGAAGTTCTGCTCCCTCGACGTGGACGGACAGCCCTGCTTCCTCCAGGTCGGCGGCCTGGAGGTGGCGACCACACCGGAACGCGTCACCGAACTCCACCGCCGGCACGGCTGGCTCACCTCCTGGGGCGTGGAGTCGCGGATCGTGACCGCCGACGAGTGCGTCGACCTGCACCCCCTGGTCAACCGCGACCGGGTCCTGGCCGGCCTGCACATCCCGACCGACGGCCTCGCCAAGGCCGTCCTCGCCGTCGAGGCGCAGATCCGCCGCGCCACCGAGCGCGGAGTGACCTTCCTGGCCCGCCACGAGGTCCTCGACGTCCTCCAGGCCGACGGTGAAGTGACAGGCGTCCGCACCGACCAGGGCGATCTGCAGGCCGACATCGTCGTGTGCTGCGCCGGCATCTGGGGCCCGAGGATCGCCCGCATGGCCGGCATGAACCTCCCGCTCACCCCGCTGGGTCACCAGCTCGCCTGGACCGGACCGGTCCCGGCGCTCGCGGGCCAGACCGAGGAGGCGGTGCGCCCGATCCTGCGTCACCAGGACGCCGACCTCTACTACCGCGACCGCCACGACACCCTCGGCATCGGCTACTACGGCCACCGTCCCATGCCCATCACCGCCGACGAGATCCTCTCCGTCGACGAGGCCGACGGGATGCCGTCGGTCCTGAAGTTCACCGAGGACGACTTCGCGGACGCCTGGACCGAGACCCAGTCACTGCTCCCCGCGACCCGCGAGGCCAAGGTCGAGGAGGGCATCAACGGCCTGTTCTCCTTCACGACCGACGGCCTGCCCCTCCTCGGCGAGTCCCCGGACGTCAAGGGCTTCTGGGTCGCCGAGGCCGTCTGGGTCACCCACTCCGCCGGCGTCGGCCGGGCCGTCGCCGAGTGGCTGGTCGACGGCCACTGCTCCTCCTTCGACCTCCACGAGTGCGACGTCAACCGCTTCGAACCGCACCAGCTCGCGCCGGAGTACGTACTGGCCCGCGACTGCCAGAACTTCGTCGAGGTCTACGACATCCTCCACCCGCTCCAGCCCTCCGGCGATCCCCGCCCGATCCGCACCAGCCCCTTCCACGCCCGCCAGCAGGAGCTGGGCGCCTTCTTCCTGGAGGCGAACGGCTGGGAGCGGCCGCACTGGTACGAGGCCAACGCGCACCTGGTGGAAGGCCGTTCGATCGTCACCCCCGACGACTGGGCCGCGCGGTACTGGTCGCCCATCGTCGGCGCCGAGGCCCAGGCCACCCGCGAGACCGTCGCCATGTACGACATGACGGCCCTCAAGCGCCTGGAGGTGAGCGGACGGGGAGCGGCCGACTTCCTGGAGCGGCTGTGCACCGGCAAGGTCGCCAAGTCCGTCGGCTCGGTGACGTACACCTTGCTCCTTGACGACGACGGGGGCATCCGCAGCGACATCACCGTCGCGCGGCTGGCCCCCGGCCTCTTCCAGGCCGGCGCCAACGGCAACCTCGACCTCGACTGGTTCACCCGCCACCTGCCCGCCGACGGCACGGTCCAGGTCCGGGACATCACCCCCGGCACCTGCTGCATCGGCCTGTGGGGACCGCTGGCCCGGGACGTCCTCCAGCCGCTCACGGACGAGGACTTCTCGGCGACCGGCCTGAAGTACTTCCGCGCCAAGCGCGCCCACATCGGGTCAGTCCCGGTGACGGCCATGCGCCTGTCGTACGTCGGCGAGCTCGGCTGGGAGCTGTACACCACCGCCGACCTCGGCCAGAAGCTGTGGGACACGCTGTGGCGGGCGGCCCGGCCGCTGGGCGGGATCGCCGCAGGCCGGGGCGCCTTCAACACCCTCCGCCTGGAGAAGGGGTACCGCTCCTTCGGCACCGACATGACCTACGAGCACGACCCCTACGAGGCCGGGGTCGCCTTCGCCGTCAAGGCCGACAAGGAGGACTTCGTCGGCAAGGCGGCACTGGAGCGCCGCAGGGCCGACGTACGGCGGAAGCTGACCTGCCTGACCATCGAGGACCCGCGGTCCGTCGTCATGGGCAAGGAGCCGGTGTACGACGGACAGCGCGCGGTCGGCTACGTCACCAGCGCGGCCTTCGGCCACACCATCGGCAAGGGCATCGCCTACGCCTGGCTGCCGGCGGAGCTCGCGGTGCCCGGCCGGGCGCTGCACATCGGCTACTTCGACCGGCGGGTGGAGGCGGTCGTGGCCGAGGAGCCGCTGTTCGACCCGGCGATGTCCCGGCTCCGGGGATGAGCGGGCGTCAGCCCAGGTGGCCGAGGCGGCGGCTGAGTTCGTCGGCGGCCGCCACCAGCACGGGTGCCAGCTCGTGCATCCGCTCCTCGGTGAGACGGAAGGCGGGACCCGAGGCGGTGAGGGCGGCGACGACCTTGCCGTCGCCGGAACGCACCGGCGCCGCCATGGCGTTGAGGCCCTCCTCGTACTCCTCGACCGTCATGGCGTAGCCCTGCTCGCGGACCCGGACCAGCTCCGCCTCCAGCGTCTCGGGGGAGGTCAGGGTGCGGGCCGTCATCCGTTCGAGACCGGCCGTGGCGACGAGCTCCGCCCGGCGCTTGTCCGTGAGATGGGCCAGCAGGACCTTGCCGCTGGACGTGCAGTGCATCGGCGTCAGCCGGCCGACCCAGTTCTGCGCGGTGATGGCGGACCGGCCGCGCACCTGGTCGAGGTTGATCACATGGTGGGACTCCAGGACCGCGATGTTCATCGTCTCGCCCAGTTGGTCGGCGAGGCGCTCGCAGATCCCGCGGCCGTACTTGGTGACGTCGATGCGCCCGGTCACCGCGCCGGCCAGCCGCACGATGCCGAAGCCGAGCCGGTACTTCCCGCGCTCGCCCTCCTGCTCGACCATCCCGTGCGCCTCCAGCGCGCCGAGCAGACGGAACGCGGTGGACTTGTGGACGTCGATCGCCTCGGCGACTTCACTGACGCCTGCCTCGCCGCGCTGGGCGAGGATCTCCAGCACGGTGACGGCCCGGTCGACGGACTGCACCCCGCCGCCGGACGCGCCCCCGGACTCGGTGCCGTTGTTGCTCATGGCGGAACCATATGCGAACAGGTCGGCCGTGGGGGGGGCGGGGGGGGGGGCCCGGGCCCCCCCCCCGGCGGGGCCGGCGCGGGGGGGGGGGGGGGCCCGGGTGAGGGGGGGGGGGGGGGGGGGGGGGCGGGGGCCCCCCCCGGCCCCCCCCACGGCGAGCGGCCGTCAGCGGGTGAGCGGCGCGACCGTGATCCGGTCGACGTTGGGCGCGTACGCCGTGGCGTTGGCCAGGGTGACGGTGTTGGTGCCCGCGGAGAGGGTCACCGGCACGGGCAGCTCCCAGTAGTTGTTCCAGCTGTAGTTGTTGCGGAACATGACCGTCCGGTCGGTTCCGTTGACGCTGATCCGGGCCGCGCGGGAGACCACGTTGGTGTTGTAGTTCCCGGAGCCGGCGACCTCGTTGTTGGCGTAGCGGACGTTCATGACGTAGCGCCCGGCACTCGCCGCGCTGACCTTGAAGGTGAGCGTGTTGTCCGCGCCGTTGCCGATGTAGCCGACGTACTTGCCGCCGGAGGCCCAGGTGTCCGAGGTGACCACGGCGGTCCCGGCGAGGGTGGCGTCCTCGGCCTGGTAGGAGGTCACGCCCGTGGTGTCGGCGCTCGCGGCGACGCGGAGGTCGCGCAGGGTCAGCGTGGCGGCGCCCGGCGCGGCGGCGGTGACGCGGTTGTTGCCCGCCGACAGGTACAGCCGTGAGGTCCTGGTGGTGGGCTTGCCGCCGGTGGAGGTCAGCTTCACGGCGGTGGCGCCGTCCAGGGAGAGCGTGCCGGTGCCGTGGGCGGAGTAGTCGGTGCGGACCGTGTAGTAGCCGTCGGTCGGGGCGTACACGTCGAAGATCGCCGAGTCCGCGCGGTCCAGGGTCAGGGAACCGGCGCCGGTGATGCCGGACGCGGAGTAGCCGTAGCCGGGCGTGCCGGTGACGTCGGTGTAGGCGGCCGGGTAGAGGGTCTCCGCGCTGGAGGCGGCGGTGAGGTCGACCTTGTCGAGGGTGACCTCGTTCGTGCCCTTGGCCAGGGCGATCGTGTGGCTGCCCGCGGTCAGGGACACCGAGGCGCGGGCGGTCGAGCGGTAGGTCCAGTTCAGGGTCGGCCCGTAGGTGACGGTCTGGGCGGCGGCGCCGTCCACGGTGAGGGTCTGGGTCGCCGGGCCGCCGGACTGGTTGCCGTAGAAGACGTCGAGGTCGTAGGTGCCCGTGGTGGGGACGTCCACCGTGAAGGCGACCTTGCTGGTCGGCTGGTTGAGGCTGCCGACGTCCTTGGTGCCCGAGGTGGCGTAGCCGTAGGCGTTGGACACCGAGCCCTGGGTGTAGACCGTGCCGCCGGTGATGGCGGCGTTCTCGGCCTCGTACGACGCCGACCAGGGGACGGAGGCCCGGGCGGGCGCGTCCTTGCCTGCCGGGTTGACGGTGACGCGGTAGGCCGACATCGGGTCGAGGCCGGTCAGCGGCACGGTGATGCTGCCGTCGGCGGCCACCTTGTAGGTGCCGCGGGCCAGGACCCGGGGCGCGGGCGCGCCGCCCTCGTAACCGCTCCAGGCGGTGCGCTCGACCGAGACGTCGACCTTGCGGCCGAAGGAGGCCGGGATGTGCTGGATCACGGTGTCGGCCGAGCCGGAGGTGCCGCCGCCGAGGAGCACCTGGGCCTGCTTGCGGCCGGTGTCGAGGGAGGCGATGCCCTGGAGCGTGTCGGTGGTGTTGGGCTGCGGCGGGGTCACCTTGGCGGTCTTGCCGCTCAGGCCCGCGTACCAGCGCATCAGCCACCAGTTGCCGTTCGGGATGTTGGTCTGGGCGACGTTGTCGTCCAGGTTCCCGGCGATGTCCCAGTACGCGAGGTCGGCGTCGACCTTGTTCCGCTCGAACATCGACATCCACTGGACCATCTGTCCCGGCACGGACAGGTCGCGGCGGTCGGCGTACTCGTTGATGTTGACCGGCCGGGGGCTGATGCCCGTCTTGGTCTCCAGGGTCCGGTAGGCGGCGAGGGTGGACTCGAAGTGCGCCAGGGAACCGGGGTCCAGCTCGTGCCAGGTGGTGACGTCCGGCAGGACGTCGTTGGCCTTCGCCCACGGGTAGAAGTCGCCCATGACGTGGGGGTCGTAGTGGGTCTCGTTGGGGCCGGCGATCCGGGCGTTCGGGATGATCGACCTGATCTTGTGGTAGACGGTCGCCCAGTCGCTCTCGAAGCTGCTCAGTGCCTTCGCGTAGGTCGCGGCGTCCGAACTGCCCAGCCCGGTGTACCAGTTGCCGTCCGGCTCGTTGAACGGCACCCACACGAACGCGGAGGCGTCCGGACGGGCCGCCACCTTGCGGACCATGGTGTCGACCTTGGCCAGGTAGTCGCTCAACCCGTTGCTCTCGTAAGGCCAGTTGGCGTAGACGTCCTGCATGTAGATCAGGTTGTCGCCGCCACCCGTACGCGCGAACTGGGACTGGACGACCAGCGCGTCGCCGTTGGGGTGCTGGGCCCCGTCCGGCGCCTTCTGGGCGATCGTCTTCAGATGCAGGGGCGCGACCACGCTGTCCCCGGGAACCCCGTCGTCACTGAGGCCGTACAGGGCGCCGTTGGCACCGTGCATGACCGCGCCGGTGGTGGTGCCCAGGTCGACCTTGAGCTGCGGGGCGGCGGCCTCGGCGGCGGGTGAGGCGAGGAAGGAGCCGACGAGTGCGGACACGGCCGCCGTGCCGACGAGGCCGACGAGGCGCCGGGTTCTGCGGGGGTTGCCGGGCAGGGTGGATGTAGGGGGTATGGCTGGCGTACGAGGCATGACGGACCTCCTCCTCCCGCACCGTTGCGGGAGGCTCGGACGGCTTCGGGGGTGGGTTACTTGACGGCGCCGCTGGTGATGCCGGAGACGATGCGGCGCTGGGCGATGACGAAGACGAGCACCATGGGGAGGCTCATCATCACGACGTAGGCGAAGATCAGATGCCAGTTGTTGAGGTACAGCTGGGCGCTGGCGACCTGGTAGAGGTTGAGCGGCAGGGTCGCCCTGTCTCCTCCGCCGAGGACGAAGAAGGCGTAGAAGATGTCGCTCCAGGCGAACAGCATCACCATGATCGTCGCGGTGGCGATGACCGGCCGCAGCAGCGGCAGGATGATGCGCCAGAAGACCCGCACCGGACCGGCTCCGTCCGTGCGCGCCGCCTCCTCCAACTCCTCGGGGAGCGCGCGGATGAACCCGGTCATGAAGAAGATCGACGTCGACAGGTACATCCCGGCGTAGACGCCGATCATGCCGGGCCGGGTGCCGGCCAGGCCGAGCTGGCGCAGCTCCATCACGATGGTGATCACCGCGGGCGGCAGCAGCAGTCCGCTGATGCTCAGCGCGTACAGGGCGTTGACCAGCCGCCCCTTGCGGCGGGCGAACACCCAGGCGGCACCGGCCCCGAGCAGCAGGACCAGGACGACCGAGGGGGCCACCACCAGAAGGCTGTTGACGAAGCCCTGGACGATCTTGCCCTCGTCGAAGGTCTGTTGGTAGTTCGCGGCGGCCTGGGCGTGGTGGGGCAGGGACAGGTTGGGCTTGATGGCCTCGGCCTGCGGCTTGACCGAGGTGACCGCAACCAGCCACAGCGGGATGCCGATGGTCACGGCGGCGATCAGCAGCACGACGACGGGCTGGACCCAGCGCCACGGGCGCCGGTGGACGGGCGCGAACGCGCCGACGGTGGTCACTGGTTGTTCTCCCTGCGGCGCAGACCGACGATGACGGGCACGGCGAGGACGACGACGATGAGGAACAGCACCAGGCTCATCGCGGAGGCCTGTGCGTAGAGCCCCTGACCGAAGATGCGGAACATGTAGATGTTGAACACCTCGGTCTCGCTGCCCGGTCCGCCCGCGGTGGTGGCCTGGACGATGTCGAAGGTGTTCATGGAGCCGATCAGCGCGGTGGTCACGTTGAACGTCACCGCCGGTGCCAGCAGCGGGAACCTGATCGACCAGAAGGTCCGCCAGCCACCGGCCCCGTCGATCCGGGCCGCCTCCAGCACGTCACCGGGCATGCTCTTCAGTCCCGCCAGATAGATCAGCATGGCCAGGCCCATCCACTTCCAGCCGTGGATGAGCGTGACGACGACCAGCGTCCAGGTGGTCGAGCCGAGCCAGGGTGTGTCGACGGGGTGACCCGCGAGCGAGGACAACACGCTGTTGAGCGCCCCGTCCTGGGCGAGCAGGGCCCGGAAGATGTAGCCCACCGCCAGGGCGGAGATCAGCACCGGCAGGAAGAACACCGCGCGGAAGAAGCGGTTGAAGCGGGTGTCGCGCTCCAGGAGCAGGGCGAGCCCGAGACCGAAGCCGTTCTGGAAGACGGCCACGAGGACCGCGTACTCCAGGGTGATGCGGATGTCCCGGACCATCGACCCGTCGTGCAGGATCGTGGAGAAGTTCGAGAAACCCACGAAGCCGATCTGCGGGTGGAACGCCGACCAGTCGGTGAACGGGTAGACGAAGTTCAGCAGGTTCGGCAGCAGGAAGAACACCCCGAACACGGCGAGCGCGGGCACCGCGAACCACCACGGCTGGCTGGCCCCGCGACGGGACCGTCCGCGCCGGCCGGGACGCGCGGCCCGGTCCGTTTCCTGCGTGCGCGTGGCGTCACCGACGCCGAGGGTGGCTGTTTCCGCCACGATTCAACCTCCGGTACGGGACCCCGGGCTCGCCGCCGACGGGCGGCCCGGGGATGGGGCTGGCTGAGGGTGTCCTGGGACCGGGGCCGCTCCGACCGGCGCCGCGAGGGAGGCGGGCCGGTCCGAGCGGGGTGCGGTGCGGTGCGGTGCGCCTGGACGCGGAGCGGAGGATGCCGAGACGCCTTCCGCTCGGGGACGCCTTCCGCTCCGGGACGCCTCCCGCTCCGAGACGCCTTCCGCTCGGGGACGCCTTCCGCTCCGAGACGCCTTCCGCTCCGGGACGCCCGGCGACGAGGCGGCTGAGGAGCACAGTCCGCCCGAGCGGTTGGAGCTCGTCCGCCGGGCCCGCTGCCGCCGGTGCGTCCCGCAAGGCACCCGCCAGAGCGTGGTGCCGGTCAGAAGCCGGAGACGCCGCGGGCCTTGAGGACCTGGTCGAACTGGTCCTCGGCGGCCTGGGCGACCTGCTTCGGGCTCTTCTTGCCGTAGATCATGTCGGCGAGGGCGAGGTGCATGTCGGGCGCGGTCAGCGCCTTGACCTGGAAGACCCCGGTGGCGGTGGAGAGCGCCTCGGCCTGGGCGACGGCGGTCTGCGGCAGCCCGGCGGGGTTGGGCACGGACGGCTGCACCGAGACGAGCTTGTTGGCCTTGATGTAGGCCGGGTAGTCCTTGCCGAGCCAGAAGGACAGGAACTGCCGGGCGGCGTTCTGACGCTTGTCGTCACCGGTGTTGAAGGCGACCACGCCGTTGGTCTGGTCGGGCGAGTACTCCGCCTTGGGGGCGCTGTTGGAGAGCGGGAACCAGCCCAGCTTCGCGTCGATGTCGGCGGTGCTGGCGGTCGCCTGGATCTCGGACTGGAGCGAGGTGACGTTGACGGCCATCGCGGCGCTGCCGTCCATGATCGCCTTGCCCTGGTCGACGAAGGTCGCGGTCTTGTAGTTCTTCTGCGCGAGACCGCCGTCGAGGACCTTCGTCTTGTACTTGGTGATGGCGTCGACGATGGTCTTGTTCGTCCAGGAGTCCTTGTTCTTGTTGAGGCTGTCCCAGAACGTCTGCGGCAGGTCCGTCATCTGGAGCTGCACCTGCCACTGCAGCGGCCACTTGTCGCCGCCGACCTCGAAGAAGGGGGCCACGCCCGCCTTCTCCTTGATGGTCTTCGCGTCGGCGAGCAACTCGTCGTAGCTGGTGGGCATCTTCGTGATGCCGGCCTTCTTGAAGACGGCCTTGTTGTAGTAGACGCCGAGCACCGCGGGGCTGGTGACGATGGCGGCGTAGCGGTGGCCGTCGACCTGGCCGAGGCTCTGCTCCGTCTTGCCGAGCTTGGAGACCCAGTCCTCCTTGTCGAGCTGGAGCAGGTTCTGCGCCGGCTGGATGAACGGCAGTGTGCTGCCCGTGGGCTGCCAGAACATCAGGTCCGGCTTGGTGCCCGAGGCGAGCTTGGTCGGCACGTTCGACTCGTACGGGTCGGGGATCACCTCGGTGGAGATCTTGGCCCCGGTGGCCTTCTCGAACGCCTCGATGGCCTGCTTGGGCTCGGCGACGCTGTTCTGGGCGACCCACATCGTGAGCGTGACGCCCTTCAGGGAGGCGGTGGCGTCGACCGACCCGGTGGGTGCGGCGCCGCTGCCGCCGGCGGTGCTGTCGCTGCACGCGGTGGCGGTCAGCCCGATGACACAGGCGGTGGCGAGGACGGAGAGGGCTCTTCTCATGGCGGGATCCTTGGTCGTACGGAGGGTGAGGGTGAGGGTGAGGCGGTGCTGCGGTGGGTGTGCGGTGCGGAACGGCGGAGGGCGGGCGACTGTCGGGGGCGTGAGGCCAGGTGCC
>NZ_JBHVYZ010000060.1:0-19772 GCF_042880295.1 Streptomyces sp. NPDC058307 | reverse complement strand
GGTCGGAGTCGGGAGGCGTGCGGTGTGGCGGAGGGTGGGTGGTCGGGTGTCGGTCAGGTTCGGCAGCCGCGGGGGTGCGGCGGAGAGTCGGAGGCTGTCGGGGGCGTGAGGCCAGGTGCCGGTCGGAGTCGGGAGGCGTGCGGTGTGGCGGAGGGTGGGTGGTCGGGTGTCGGTCGGGTTCGGCAGCCGCGGGGGTACGGCGGAGAGCGGAGGCTGTCGTGGACGGGAGGCCGGATGCCGGTCCGGTTCAGGAGCCGGGTGGGCCGGTGCTCTCGCGGTGCACGAGGGTGGGTTCGGCCGGCACGTGCACGGACTCCTGTCGGTCGGTGTCGAGTTGGGCCCGCAGCAGACCGAAGGCGGCACGGCCCAGTCCGTGGAAGTCCATCCGGACCGTGCTGAGGGACGGGGTGAGGAAGGCGGAGTGCGGGGCGTCGTCGAAGCCGATGACGCTGACGTCCTCCGGCACCCGCCGGCCCGCGAGGTGCAGGGCCCGCAGGACACCCAGGGCAAGGTCGTCGTTGCCGCACAGGATCGCGGTGACGGCCGGGTCCCGGGCGAGCTTGTTGCCCGCCTCGTATCCGGCCTGCGCGTCCCAGCCCCGCCCCGACGGCGGGGGAGGGGCAACACCGGCCGCCCTGAGGGCCTGACGCCAGCCCTCGGCGCGCGGTGACGCCGTGCCCCGGGCTCCGGTCGAGGCGGGAAGCGCCACGTAGTGCACGGTTGCGTGCCCGAGCGCGAGGAGGTGCGCGGTGGCGGTCCGGGCCGCCTCCCGGTCGTCGGCCCACACGGCCGGCCTGCCGGGGGTCCGGCCTGGCGGCGGCGCCTCCACCAGGGCCGCGCACGGTACATGCGCCGGTACGCGGTCCAGGACGGCGGCGCCGAGACGGTCGTAGCCGATGACCACCAGGCCGCCACCGGTGTCGGCGGCCGCGGCGACCGTACGGTCCAGGTCGTCCTCCGGTGTCACCACCCGCACGCCGAGCGCGTACCCGGCGGCGCGGGACGCCTCCTCCAGACCCTGCAGGGTGGCCGCGTAGCCGTGGAGGACGGTGTTCGAGGTGAGGACCGTGACCGCTCGGGTCACCCCGCTGGCCAGGGCGAACGCGGTGGCGTTGCGTCTGAAGCCCAGGGCTCGCACAGCCGCTTCGACACGTCCGCGTGTCTCCTCCTTCACGTTCGGGCGGCCGTTGATGACCCTCGAAACGGTCTGGTAGGAGACGCCTGCCGCCTGGGCGACATCGCGGATGCTGGCGGGCCTGCGCTGCCCCGGGGAGGGGGCGGTCTGCCCGTCGAAGCTTGTGTGACCGGTCACATGCATGCGAGGATTGTGAGCGGTCACATCGCGGGCGTCAAGAGACCGTAACTGGGGATTTACTTTTCAAACACAACCGCCGACGCGGCCAACTCTCTGTCGCCGAGCACGAATTCCCAGCTCAGCCCGGTGAGACCGTGGCAGTACCGAACCATCCCGGAAGGGGAAATTGCGTTGACCGCAGTCGTCGGAACACTCGAGAGATCCCGTCTCTGGTCGCACCCGGAACTCGGGCTGCACGCCGTCCTGGACGCCACGGGGTCCGTCCGGCTGGGGGCGCCCGGTCAGGACCCGGCCGCGCTGGTGCCGCTCGTCGAGGTCACCGCCACCGGGCACGGACGCCTGTGGTCGGGGGAGCGCTTCATCGAGACCGCGATCGGCGAGCGCCTGACCTACTGCGACCACGAGACGGTCCGGGAGGCAGACGGGGAGCGTACGACGATCCGGCTCGCGGACCCCGAGACCGGCCTGGCCGCCGAGGTGGTCCTGGAGACGGCTCCGGGCGCCGGTTTCCTGCGCTCGCGGGTGCGTCTGGTCAACGAGGGCAGTACACCGCTGCGGCTGGAGAGCGTGAGCACCCTGACCGTCGGCGGCATCACCGACGCGGGCGGCGGCCTCGACGGACTGACCCTGCACTGGGCGGACAACGACTGGCTCGCCGAGTGCCGTTGGCGCGAGGCCCCCTTCCGTGAGCACGTCGTCCCGCTGAGCCGGTTCGCCCACGGTCACGAGGGGCGTGGCTGCTTCGAGCGCTTCTCGCAGGGGAGTTGGTCCACCGGCCGCCATCTGCCGATCGGGGCGCTCACCGACCGTGCCGGGCGGACCTGGCTGTGGCAGATCGAGTCCAGCGCGGGCTGGCGCTTCGAGACCGGCGAACGCGAAGGCGCAGCCTACGTCGCTTTGTTCGGCCCGGACGACGCCCACCACCAGTGGCATCACACCCTCGCGCCCGGCGAGGACTTCCACACCGTTCCCGCCGTCCTCGTGCGCGGCGCGACGGGCGGCCTCGACGCGGCCTTCGGTGAACTCACCGACTACCGCAGGCTGATCCGTCGCGACCACCCCGACCACCGTGCCCTGCCGGTGATCTACAACGACTACATGAACACCCTCATGGGCGACCCGACCACCGAGAAGCTGCTGCCGCTGGTCGAAGCGGCGGCGAGGGCCGGCGCCGAGGTGTTCGTCATCGACGCGGGGTGGTACGACGACGACGCGCAGGGCTGGTGGGACGCCGTCGGCGCGTGGGAGCCCGCCCGGGGGCGTTTCCCCGGCGGCATCCAGGAGGTGCTGGACGCGATCCGGGACCACGCCATGGTCCCGGGACTGTGGCTCGAACCCGAAGTCGTGGGCGTACGCAGCCCGTTGGCCCGCACCCTGCCGCCCGAGGCGTTCTTCCGGCGCGGCGGCCTGCGGGTGACGGAACACGGCCGCCACCACCTGGACCTGCGTCACCCGGCCGCCCGGGCCCACCTCGACGCGGTCGTGGACCGGCTGGTGGGTGAGTGGGGCGTCGGGTATCTGAAGCTCGACTACAACATCAACATCGGCCCCGGCACGGAGAACGACACCGAGAACGGCCCGGAGAGCCCCGGCGCGGGCCTGCTCGGCCATCACCGCGCCCACCTCGACTGGATGTCGGGCCTGCTCGACCGGCACCCCGGCCTGGTCCTGGAGAGCTGCGGCTCGGGCGGTCTGCGCATGGACTACGCCCAACTCGCCGTCGCCCAGCTCCAGTCCACCAGCGACCAGCAGGACCCCCTGCGCTACCCGCCCATCGCCGCGTCCGCCGCCACCGCCGTGGCTCCGGAGCAGGCCGCGGTGTGGGCCTACCCCCAGCCCGACCACACCACCGACCGGATCGCCTTCACCCTCACCGGCGCGCTGCTGGGCCGTGTCCATCTCTCCGGCTTCCTCGACCGCATGAGCGAGGAGCAGTTCGACCTCGTACGGTCGGCGATCCGCGTGTACAAGGACATCCGGCCGCAGATCGCCGACGCCCGCCCCTTCTGGCCGCTGGGCCTGCCGGCCTGGGAGGACGCCTGGATCGCCCACGGCCTGCGGGGACGCGACGCGACCTACCTCGCGGTGTGGCGACGGGAGGGGGCCGACGCCCCGTCGAGCCGTACGCTCCCGCTTCCCCACCTGCGAGGCGTCCGACTTCGCCCGGAGGTGCTCCAGCCCACGACGGCCGACGCCACGGCGGACTGGGACGCGGCCGAGGGAACGCTCACGGTCCGCTTGCCGCGCACGGACACGGCGGTACTGATCGGGCTGGGCACGGCTGTGTGAGCGGGGCTGCGTGGGCGGGCCTGTGGCCTCCCTCGGCGTCTCTGACGCCTGCCTGACCGGGTAGCGGCATCTGGCGCGGTGATGTGGGCGGGGGCTCTGTGGCCCTCCGCGTTCGACGGCCGGGCCGGGTGTCTCAGCGCGGTGGTGTGGGCGGGGGTCTTGTGGCTTCGCTGTCTGTGGGGGTCTGATCAGGTGGCGACGTCTCGGCGCGGTGGTGTGAGCGCAGGACCCTACGCTCTCGCCGCCTCCGACGGCCGGGCCAGGTCCCGGCGTCTCGGCGTCTCGGCGTCTCGGCGGAGGACGGCGGGGCGCCGGACCATCGCGCAGGGCGGCTTCGAGAGCACTGACGTCGGCGTCGGCGGTCTCGCAGGCCCGGCGACGACCCCGCTCCGGGTGCGGCCGTTCCAGGGGAGCCGACTCCATCCCGAGGTCGGCGGCTTCGGAGTCACCGCGTACCAGCACCCCGGCCGGCCTGCCGGAGGCATCGCTCACGCTGCGCCATGCTCCGTCCCAGCCGAGGAGGGCGCGTGATACCGCCGTCGCGGCGGAGTACGCCCCCGGCCAGCGCGGCCCATCAGGTCGGCGGGCGGGCAGGCCGTCGTCCGGCTCGGTGCCCTTCCGCTGGATCGATGGGACCGGACAGTCGACGATCACGTCATGGTTCGGCGCCCTGATCCGAGGGCAGCGACCGCGAAAGCCGGCCCATGACCGGCTCCGGCCCCTGCCTCTGTCCCCGCATCGGCCCCGGACCGCCCTCACCCCGGCTGCCAGGGCACGCCGTAAGGACAACCGGGCGGAGACGTAGGCGAGTTGAACGGCTCCCTCGGCACGCACGCCCGACCCTGATCAGGCGGGCGCCGGCTGCCGCATGGGCAACGGCGACCCCGCTCACCTCACTGCCGCCGTCCCGATCCTGCGCGAACCCTTGACACCGCTCAGCCGACTGCGTAGATATGACTGCGCAGTCATGACAGCGCAGTCAGAGAGGGCGGGCAAGCCCCCGACGGCCGCTCTGGCTAGGATCTGAGCCGCCGACACCGGGAGACATCGATGACGCCAGTGGGAGGACAGGGCGGGAGCCCTGGCGCGCCGCGTGCCGTGGATGTGGCCCGGCGGGCCGGCGTCTCGCAGAAGACGGTGTCCCGGGTCTTCAACGGCGAGCGGTACGTGTCCGCGGAGGTGCGCGAGCGGGTGCTCCAGGCCGCGGAGGAACTCGGTTACCGGCTGAACGGCGCCGCCCGGGCCCTGGCCTCGGGACGCACCCGTTCGATCGGCGTGGTCGCCCTCGGAACCGCCCTGTACGGCCCCGCCTCCCTGCTCATCGGCATCGAGCGGGCCGCCCGGGACGCGGGATACGCGCTCCGGATCGTCAACACGCTGGAGGGTGATCCGGCGGGCGTCGCGGGGGCCGTGGAGTCCCTCCTCGAACAGGGCGTGGACGGCATCGTGGTGTCCGAACCGATCGACGAAGGTTCGGTGTCGCTCAGTGTGGACGTCCCGGTCCTGGTCCTCGGCGCACCCGCCGCCTTCGGTGGCCCGCGAGCCGTGACAGCGGGCGTCGGCGCCGAGTCCCTGGCCCGGGCCGCCACCGACCACCTGCTGGACCTCGGACATATGACGGTCCATCACCTGGCCGGTCCGCAAAGGTGGTTCGCCGCCCGGGACCGTCTGCAGGGCTGGCGCGCGGCGCTCGCGGCACGCGAACGGGAGCAGCCGGCCGTCATCGAAGGCGACTGGTCGGCCGCGTCCGGCTACACGGCGGGCCACGAACTCGCCACCGCCGGTGACGTCACCGCGGTGTTCGCCGCCAACGACGACATGGCCGTCGGTCTGATCCGCGCACTGCAGGAAGCGGGCCTGCGCGTGCCGGAGGACGTCAGTGTCGTCGGCTTCGACGACGTCCCCGTCTCCGCCTATCTCACCCCACCGCTGACCACCGTCCGCCAGCCCTTCGACGCCGTCGCCGACGAAGGGCTCCGGCTCCTGGTGCAGGCCATCGAGAAACCGGACGCCGAGCCGGCACCGGCGAGCGACCCACCGGTCGAGCTCGTCGTACGCGCCTCGACGGCACCCCCGCCGACGCGCGGGCCGCGTCCGTCCGCGAACCCGGACGGCTCGGCGCACGCGCCCCCGGCCACCACCGACTGACCCACACTCCCCGGCCCCGAGAAGCAGCCTCCCCGGGCCGGGAGATGAGCCCCAGCCGCGCTCATCGCCTCCGAACTGCCTTCCACCACCGTGGACTTCCGCCGCGCGAGACCACCCGCGCGTGCCGATCCCGACCCCCGCGCCGCCTGCCCGCACCCCCGGCAGCGACGCCGGACCCGTACCCCTTCCCCACCCTCTCCTTTCCCACCCTCACGACGCGCCCTCGCCAGGCGTGCCGTCCCTATGCCTCCCGGCGGGAGTTCACCATGCCCAGATCCTTCACACCCACGTCCGCCATGAGCCGTCGGCGGTTCCTCGCCGCGACCGGAGCGGTCTCCCTCGGCGCCGCGCTCACCGCCTGCGGTGGCGGTGACTCGGGCGGTTCCGCCGGCTCCACCAAGCCGGTCGGACAGGCCGACATCGACAAGGCGATGAAGACACCGACCCAACTCACCTTCTGGACCTGGGTCCCGGACATCCAGCAGGAGGTCGCGCTCTTCGAGCGGAAGTACCCGGCGATCAAGGTCAAGGTCGTCAACGCCGGCCAGGGCGTCACGCACTACACCAAGCTGCGCACCGCGCTGAAGGCCGGCAGCGGCGCACCGGACCTGGCGCAGATCGAGTACCAGGCCATCCCCACCTTCACCATCACCGACAGCCTGCTGAACCTGAGCCCCTACGGTGCCTCCGCGCTCAAGGACCGGTTCGTCGACTGGACCTGGGGCCAGGTCAGCGGCCCTGACGGCGAGGTCTGGGCGATCCCCCAGGACACCGGACCGATGGGGATGCTCTACCGCAAGGACATCTTCGACAAGCACGGCATCCAGGTCCCGAAGACCTGGGACGAGTTCGCCGAAGCCGCCCGCAAGCTCCACAAGGCCGACCCCGACGTCTACCTCACCAACCTCGCCGCCAACGAACCCGCCGCCTGGCACGGCCTGTTGTGGCAGGCGGGCGCCAAGCCCTACGCCACCTCCGGCAAGAGCACCCTGACCATCGACGTCGACGACGCGGTCTCCCAGAAGCTCGCCGGCTACTGGGGCGGACTCGCGAAGGAGGGCGTCATCAGCACCGACCCCGACTTCGTCGACGCCTGGTACGCGGGCTTCACCAAGGGCAGGTACGCCACCTGGCTCACCGCCGCCTGGGGCCCGTCCTTCCTGTCCGGCTCGGCCAAGTCCACCGCGGGCAAGTGGCGCGCGGCCCCGCTCCCGCAGTGGGACGCCGCCCAGCCCGCCTCCGGCAACTGGGGCGGCTCCACCACCGCGGCCATGCGCTCCACCAAGAACCCGATCGCGGCGGCCCAGTTCGCCCAGTTCCTCAACAGCGACCCGGCGAGCGCCAGGATGTTCGCCACCAAGCAGTTCTTCTTCCCCGCGACCAAGGCCCTGCTCACCGACGCGAGCTTCACCGGCGAGGCGCCCGCCTTCTACGGCGGCCAGAAGGTCAACCAGGTCTTCGCCGACATCGGCGACACCGTGTCGCCCTCCTTCCAGTGGCCGCCGTTCCTCGACCAGGCGGCGACCGACTGGACCGAGACCGTCGGCAAGTCCCTCGCCGACAAGTCCGACACCGCCGCCGCCCTCGGTCAGTGGCAGTCGCGCCTGACGGCGTACGCCAAGAAGCAGGGCTTCACCGTCAAGGGGGCCTGAGATGGCCGCCGCCCACGCACGGAGGGCCGGGCCCCTGTTCGTGGCCCCCTTCCTGGTCCTCTTCCTGCTGCTCTTCCTCGCCCCGCTCGGCTACGCCGCCTACCTCAGCCTCTTCCAGCAACGCCTCGTCGGCGGCAACGTGTTCGTCGGCCTGGACAACTACGTCACCGCCCTCAAGGACCCCCTGCTCCTGCACGGCGTCGGCCGCGTGGCCCTCTTCTTCGTCCTCCAGGTCCCGCTGATGCTGCTACTGGCCCTGGCGTTCGCCCTCGCCCTCGACAGCGGCCTGCTGCGCCTGGCCCGCGTGATCCGGCTGGGCATCTTCGTGCCCTACGCCGTTCCGAGCGTGGTCGCCGCACTGATGTGGGGCTATCTCTACGGCCCAGACTTCGGGCCGTTCGCCCAGCTGAGCCGGAAACTGGACCTGCCGGCCCCGGACTTCCTGAGCGGCGGATGGATGCTGGGCAGCCTGTCGAACATCGTGACCTGGGAGTTCGTCGGCTACAACATGATCATCCTGTACGCGGCGTTGCGGACCATCCCGCACGACCTGTACGAGGCGGCCGCCATGGACGGGGCCGGCGCCTGGCGGATCGCCCGGTCGATCAAACTGCCCGCGCTGCGCCCGGCGTTGCTCCTCACCCTGCTGTTCTCGGTGATCGGCAGCTTCCAGCTCTTCAACGAGCCCAAGCTGCTCATGAACCTCGCCCCGGCCGTCATCAGCAGCTCCTACACCGCCAACCTCTACGCCTACTCCCTCGCGTTCACCGGCGACCAGCTCAACTACGCGGCGACGGTCTCCTTCCTCCTGGGACTCGTCATCGTCGTCGCCTCCTACGCCGTACTCCTGACCGCGAACCGCAGGAGGTCCGCATGACGACCACCCTGCGGCAGCCGCCGGTGACCGCGAAGACCCCGGCCGCACCCGTACGGCACCGGTCCGCCGCCCCTCGCCGCAGCACCCCGCTGACGATCGCCATGCTCGCCGCCCTGGCCTACTTCCTCCTCCCGCTGTGCTGGCTGCTCATCGCCTCGACCAAGAGCACCCAGGACCTCTTCAACAGCTTCGGGCTGTGGTTCTCGCACGCCCCCCAGCTGCTGACGAACATCCGGGCGACCTTCACCCAGGACGACGGCGTCTTCGTGCACTGGCTGCTCAACACCGTCCTGTACGCCGTCGTCAGCGCGCTCGGCGCCGCCCTTCTCGCGGCGGCGGCCGGATACGGCTTCGCCAAGTTCCGCTTCCGCGGCGACCGGCTCGCCTTCAACCTCGTGCTCGGCGCCATCATGGTTCCGGCCACCGCGCTGGCGATCCCGACCTATCTGCTGTTCGCCAAGGTCGGCCTGGTCAACACCCCGTGGGCGGTCATCCTGCCCTCGCTGGTCAACCCCTTCGGCCTCTACCTGATGCGCGTCTACGCGGCCGACGCCGTCCCGGACAGCCTCCTGGAGGCCGCCCGCATCGACGGCGCGGGGGAGGCCCGGATCTTCTTCCGGATCGCCCTCAGACTGCTGGCCCCCGGCCTGGTCACCGTCCTGCTGTTCACGCTCGTGGCGACCTGGAACAACTACTTCCTGCCGCTGATCATGCTCAACGACCCCAATCTGTACCCCGTGACGGTCGGCCTCTCGTCCTGGGCGGCACAGGCCCAGAACGGCGGCGCCGGCGCCAGCAGCGACATGCTCCCGCTGGTCGTCACCGGCTCCCTGCTGTCGATCGTGCCGCTCGTCGTCGCCTTTCTCGTGCTCCAGCGCTACTGGCAGAGCGGCCTGGCGACCGGCAGCGTCAAGCAGTAACTCCCCCCACACTCCCGGAGGTTCATCGATGGCGGTCCTGCCCGCCCACGTCCTGTTCGGCGCCGCGTACTACCACGAGTACACGCCCGCCTACGACCCCGAGCTGCGGCCCGACGAACAGCTGAAGACCGACCTCGACCTCATGGCGCAGGCGCACTTCACCGTGATCCGCGTGGGCGAGTCGGTCTGGTCGACCTGGGAGCCCGAGAACGGCCGCTTCGACCTCGACTGGCTCCAGCCGGTCCTCGACGGCGCCCACGAGCGCGGCATCTCCGTCGTCCTCGGCACCCCGACCTACGCCGTACCGCCCTGGCTGGCCCGCCAGTACCCGGAGATCACCGGCGAACGGCGCTCCGGCGAGCGCATCGGCTGGGGCGCCCGGCAGGAGGTGGACTTCACCCACCCGGCCTTCCGCTTCCACGCCGAGCGGATCATCCGGAAGGTCGTCGCCCGGTACGCCGAACATCCGGCGGTCATCGGCTGGCAGGTCGACAACGAACCGGGCCTGCACCTCTTCCACAACCACGGCGTCTTCCAGCGCTTCGTCGACCACCTGCGCGACAAGTACGGCGACGTCGAGACCCTCAACCGCGAGTGGGGGCTGGTGTACTGGTCGCACCGCCTGTCCACCTGGGCCGACCTGTGGACCCCGGACGGCAACGAACAGCCCCAGTACGACGTCGCCTGGCGGGAGTTCCAGGCCCGCCAGGTCACCGAGTTCATCGGCTGGCAGGCGGACATCGTTCGCGAGTACGCGCGCCCCGAGCACTTCGTCACCACCTGCATCTCCTACACCCGCCAGGGCGTCGCGGACGACGAGCTGTCGGCCCGGCTCGACATCGCCTCCGGCAACCCGTACTACGACATGCAGGACGGCCTCCTGCTGCCCGACCCCACACCCGACGACCACGAGCAGAAGTGGAAGACCACCGGCCTCTGGTCGATGTACCAGACCGCGGACTGGATGTTCTCCTCCCGGCAGGAGCCCTTCCTCGTCACCGAGACCAACGCGAACTCCATCGGCTTCGCCTGGGACAACCGGCCCGGCTACGACGGTCAGTGGCGCCAGGCCGCGTGGGCGCACGTGGCCCGGGGCGCGCGGATGATCGAGTACTGGCAGTGGCAGACCCTGCGCTTCGGCGCCGAGACCTACTGGGGCGGAGTCCTCCCGCACAGCGGGCAACCGGGCCGCACCTACGCCGAGATCGCCCGCCTGGGCGCCGAGTTCGCGAAGGCCGGGCCGCTCGTCGCCGGACTCGAACCGGACGCCGACCTCACGATGGTCTACTCGAACCCCAGCAAGTGGCTCATGCAGAAGTATCCGCCGCTCGCCACCACGGACGGGGCCCCGGACCCCGCCGCCTACCACCGCGTCTTCGACCCCTTCTACCGCGGTGCCTTCGAGTCCGGCCGCCAGGTGCGGATCGTGCACGCCCGGCAACTGCACGAGGGCCTGACACCCGAGGAGACCGCCCGCCGCCACCCGGTGCTGGTCGTGCCGGCCCTGTACATCGCCGACGACGCGACCCTCGACCGGCTCGCCGCCTACGCCCACGCGGGCGGCCACCTCGTCCTCGGCCCCCGCACCGGATACGCCGACCACGAGGCCCGCGCCCGGCACGAGCCGGCACCCGGCCGCCTCACCGAGGCCGCGGGCGTCTCGTACGACGAGTTCAGCAACCTCGCCCGGGCGGTCCCGGTGGAGTCGGCCCCGGACAGCCCGCTGCGGCTGCCGCAGGACGCGACGGCGACCCGCTGGGCCGACGCCCTGACCGTCACCGACGCCGAGGTGCTCGCCGGCTACCGGCACCCGCACTTCGGGAACTGGCCCGCGATCACCACCCGTCGGCACGGCGAGGGCCGCGTCACCTGTGTCGGCACGGTCCCGGACCGCGCCCTCGCGCGAGCACTGGCGCAGTGGCTGGCACCGACCGCCCGCCACGGCTGGCAGGACCTCCCCGAGACGGTCACCGCGACGACCGGCACGGCGTCCGACGGGCAACGCGTGCACATCGTCCACAACTGGAGCTGGGAACCGGCCCGTGTCCTCGCTCCCGTCGACCTGACCGACGTCCTGAGCGACACCCCCGTCCCCGCCGGCGGCGAACTGGAGCTCGGCGCCTGGGACGTACGCGTGCTCGTCACCGCGGACCGCTGACCAACACCGCGCTCACCCTCAAAGGAGAGGCCATGCAGAGAAGACGGCTGGGACAGACACTGGGCACCTTCGTCGCGGCATCCGTGCTGACGGCGATACCGCTGAGCAGCGCCCACGCGTACAACCCGACGGGAGGAATCCTCTACCAGCTCGGCAACGAACCCTGCCTGAAGGGGCGCGGCAACTGCGCCGTCTACCCCAAGTCGGCGCAACTGCCCAGCGGACGCCTGGTCGCGTCCTTCGAGAAGGCCACCGTCGTACCCGGGACGGGTAGCGCCGACGGAGAGACCCTCCCGGTCTACAAGAGCGACGACCACGGCACGTCGTGGCAGCCGCTGTCGGAGGTGAAGGCCCCCGCCTACCTCTCCACCGACCCCAAGTACGCGAAGTACACCAGCAATTGGACCAACCCGTATCTCTACACACTCCCGCAGACCGTCGGGAAGCTGAAGGCCGGCACCCTGCTGCTGGCGAGCGTGGTGTCGGGCGACGACTATTACTACAAGGAGCACAAGGCCGCCGACCCGAACTGGACGCCCTCCAACGACGGCGACCGCAAGGACCTGGCGATCGCTCTGTACTCCAGCACCGACGACGGCAGGTCCTGGAAGGTCGTCAACGTCGTCGCCACCGGCGGCTGGCAGGGCGGCAGCGCGGGCGCGGTCGGCCAGAACGTCGCGGCCGCCAACACGCACCAGCAGGTGGACCCGCTCTGGGAGCCGTACCTCATGGTCTACAAGGGGCAGCTCGTCTGCTACTACTCCGACGAGAACGACTACCTCGGTGTCGACCCGGCCACCGGCGCCCCGATACCGGACCCCGCGAACGACACCGCCACCGACTCGCACGGCCAGATCCTCGCCCACAGGACGTGGAACGGCCGTAGCGCGGGCTGGAGTTCACCCGTCGTCGACGTCGCCGGGCTGACCGAGGACATGGGCGGCGGCAAGACGGAGATCGGGGGCGGGCGGCCGGGCATGACCAACGTGGTGCCCACCACGGACGGCAAGTGGCTGCTGACGTACGAGTACTGGGGCGGCGGAGCGAACGTCCGCTACGCGCTCGCCACCGACCCGCTGAAGTTCCGCGCCGGCTCTTCCGGCGCGGTCACGTCCCTGCCGGTCGACACCGGCTCGCACCCGCTCGCGACGGGCGGCAGCCCGGTGATCATCCGGCTCCCCGACGGGCGCCTGGTCTACAACGCAGCGGGCAGCGGCAGCGTCTGGGTCAACGCCGACGGAAGCGGCACCGGTGTGTGGAAGGAGTACCAGACCACCTCGCGGGCCGGCTACAGCCGCGACCTCCAGTACGTCGCCGGCACCGGCCGGATCGCGATCCTCAACAACCAGGACACCTCGACGATCGCCTACGCCGAGGTCGACCTGGGCCGCACCCGGGGCACCTACTACCAGTTGGTGAACCGGAAGACCGGTCAGGTGATCGGCACCGGCGGGAAGACGAACGACGCCAACCTCGGCAACGGCGACGTGCCGGACGTCGTCCTGGAGAACGCGGGCGCCGCGGCCGACAAGGACACCCAGTACTGGCACGTGGTGACCGAGCCGAACGGCGGCACGACCCTGCTGAACAGGTCCGGTGGCCGCGCGGCGGCCATCTGGACGGGCAACGCCACCGTCGGGCAGCGGATCGGCCAGTGGGTCGACAACAGCGCGACCGGGAGCTGGAACCTGGTCAGTACGGCTGACGGCTACTACAGGTTCCAGGCGGTCAGGAACACGGATGTGTATCTGACCGGCGCGTCCGCGGGCGCCCCGCTGACCCTCCAGAGCGCCGCCACGGACGGCTCGCAGGAATGGCGGCTCGTCCCGGCCCGCTCCTGAAAAACCGGCCGGGCACCGGCGGCGCCCCAGGGCGTCGCCGGTGCCACGGATCAACTCACCGCACCTCCCGCGCATACGGCGCCACGGTGATCCGGTCGATCAGCGGCGCGTACCGGGAGCGGAGCAGCACACCCGGGAAGGTGTCCGAGGCGTAGGTCGTGCCGTCGAAGTTCGGCAGTTCCTCGGAGCGGAAGAGGATCGTGTTCTGTCCCTTCTTCAGGGTGACCGGGACGGTCAGCTCCCAGAAGTTGTCCTGGTGGAAGCTGTGCGGGAAGCCGACGCGCCGCGTCTCGCCGCCGTTGACGCTGATGTCGGCGTGCCGGGCCAGCGGGTCCGGGTTGTAGTGGGTGGCCTCGGACTGCTCCGGGTTGGAGTAGCGGACGCGCAGCGCGTACAGGCCCGCCTTGTCCGCGCTGACGGTGAACGTCGCGGTGTTGCCGTTGCCCGGGTCTCCGCCGATGCCGGTGATCGCCGTGCCGTCGGTGGCCAGGGGAAGCGGGGTGAGCGTGGCGGAGCCCGCGAGTACGGCGGCCTGGGCCTCGTACGTACGCGCCTTGAGCGCGCCCTCGCTCGGTGTGACCGTGAGGCGGTCGACGAGGGTCGCGGACGAACCGCCCGCCACCGTCACCTTGTTGACGCCTCCGGAGAGGGAGACCGCGACGCTGTTCCTGTCCTTGGCCAGGCGCAGGACGTCGTGTCCGTTGACGGAAAGCCGTGCACCGGCACCGCCGAGGGTGTCGACCCGCAGGGTGGCCTCACGGTCGGCGGGGGAGTAGACCCAGAACGTGGCGCTCTGGCCCTTGGCGACCCGGGCCGCGCCGGAGCCCGAGCCCGGCAGGTTGTAGACGGGCTGTGCTCCGCCGGCCAGCCAGGCCAGCTCGCCTTCGTGTACCTGCGTGTCGGCCGAGGCGCTCGGCAGGCCGAGGGTGAGCCGGTCGACGATGGCGTCGCCCTTCGTCACGCGCGTGCCGTCCAGGCTCTTCGCGGCGAGCGTCAGGGTGTGCTTGCCCTTGGTGAGCTTCACCTTGGTGTCGGCGTGGTCCCACACCACCCACTTGTAGCCGAGCGGCAGATACAGCTGCTGTTCGCTGCCGGCCTGGCCGTCCACGCGCAGGAAGACGTTGGTGGGCCCCTGATCCTTCACCTTGTCGAAGGTGTTGAGGGAGTTGGCGAAGACGCTCAGGTCGTAGGTGCCGTCCTCGGGCACGTCCACCGTGAAGTCGAGCGTGACGTCCGAGCCGGTGCGCAGGCCGCCCACGTCGTAGCCGCCGGAGGTGTAGAACTTCGACACGTCGGAGGTGGAGCCCTCCGGGCCGTTCTTCGAGTAGCCGGACCCGGTGTGGGCCGCGTCCTCCGCCTCGTAGGAGCCCTGCCAACGCACCGGCGGCTGCTGGGTCTTCTTCGCCGCCTTCCCGGCCGGGCTGAGGACGATCTCGTACGCCGAGGACTCCTTCAGCTTCGGCAGCGCGCCGGCACCGAAGTCGACGGCGACCGTGCCGTCGGCCGCGACCTTCAGGTTCGTCTCCGTGAGCAGCTTCGGTCCTGAGGAGTCACCGACCTGGCCGCTCCACTCGATCTCCCGTACCCAGGCGTGCACGTTCGTGCCGAAGAGCTTCTTCGGGACGCCCGCGAAGGTGATGTGCCCCTTGCCGGTGGAGCCGCCGAAGATCAGCCGGGCCTGCTTCTTCTTCTCGTCCAGCGTGGCCACGCCCTGCATGGTGTAGTTCTCGCCGGGGAACGGCGGGTTCACCGTCACGGTGTGCCCGCTCATCGAGGCGTACGAATGCAGCAGCCACCACTGGCCGTTGCCGCGGTTGGACTGCACCGCGGAGTCGGAGAGGTTGCCGTCGATGTTCCAGTAGGCGATGTCGGCGTCCACCTTGGACTCCTCGATCGCGGAGACCCACTGGATCATCTGGCCGGGGACCGAGGTGTGGTAGTTGAAGGCGTACTCGTTGACGTTGATGGGCAGCTGGGTGCCCTCGCGGTCGGTCCCCTTGAACAGGTCCTTCTCCCAGACGCGGTACTTGGCGACGCTGGTGCGCACCGCCTCCGGGTGGCTCAGCTCGTGCCAGGTGATGACGTCCGGGAGGGTGCCGGCGGCCAGGGCATGGGTGAGGAAGCCCTTCACCTGGTCGTACAGGACACTGGTGTTGGGGCCGGCGATACGGGCGCTGGGCATCTTGGCCTTGATGAGCCTGTAGGCCTCGTCCCAGGCGGCGAAGTAGTCCTTGGGGTCGCTCAGCCAGCTGACCTTGTCGTAGCTCCACTCGCCGGTGCCGAACATGTTGCCCTCGGGCTCGTTGAACGGCACGAAGACGATGTTGTCCTGGTACGGCTTAGGCAGCTGGAGTACCTGGTCGACCTGCTTGGCGATCTTCTCCTCGTAGAGCTTGAGCTTCTCCTGGGGAGTGCTGCCGGGCCACTCGTACGGGAAGCCGCGGTGGATGTCGGTCATGTAGATGTACACGTCGCCGTCGGTGGAGTCGGCGAGCGGCTTGACCACGTCCAGCGCGTCGGCGCCGGGGTGCTGCGGACCGTCCTGCGCCTTGGTCGAGACGGTGCGCAGGCCCATGCCCTCGATCAGGTTGTTGGTGGGCACGTCCGGTCCGTACACGCCGTACAGGGTGCCGGAGGCGCCGCCGTGGAAGGCCCCGGTGTCCGAACCGAGGTCGACGGTGAGCTGCCCCTCGCGGACCACGGTGACGTTCGCCTGTACGGCCCGCCCGGCCGCGGTTCCGGCCACCGTGAAGGTCCCCGGCTGGGCGTACTTCTCGGGCGGTACGGCGTCCCAGGTGACAGGCGTGTCGCGGTCGTAGCCGTCGGAGTAGGTGGCGCGGACGGCGGCCGGGAGGTCTGGGGCGGTCCCGTCGGTCGTACGCACGTCGAACGACGACTTCGAGAGGTCCTGCAGGGTCGGCACGGTCCCGACCAGTCCGGCCACCTGCTCGGCACTGAGCGCCGAGTGCCACACGGCGAAGTCGTCGACGGCGCCCTTGAGGAGCGGGTCCGGATAGAGGGACTTGCCTATGTAGCCGGCGGCGGTCGCCGAACCGCTCAGCAGATCCTTGGCCTTGATGGCGGTCGCGGCGGAGGAGACCGCCACACCGTCGAGGTAGGTGGTGAGCCGCCCCGCGGTGGTGTCGAGGGTGACGGTGACCGTGCGCCACGCGTCCGCGGGCAGCGCCGCGTAGCCGCGGACCTGGTTCTCGGCGCCGCCTCCGGCGGTCGTCACGGAGGTCTGGAAGAGCCCGTTGCCGTTGTACGGCGTGCTGAAGAGATACCGGGAGGTGTCGGTGCCCAGGTCGAAGATGCGCTGCCAGGACGACTTGTCGCCGCTCCACTTCACCCGGGCGGAGACGGTCAGGTCGCTCGCGTCGCCGACCACTTCGCGGGGCAGCCGGACGTAGGCGCCGTCGGAGGTGGGCGCCCCGCCGGGCAGGGCCAGCGCCTTGCCGCCGTCCGTGCCCGCCACGGACTGGGCTGTCGCGGAGTTCACCAGGCTCGCTGTCAGCCCGTTGCCGGAGCTGTCGGTGATGTTTCCGGACGCGAGGTCGTCCTGGTCGAAGGTGTAGCGGGCGGCGGGCCCGGGCGCCTCGGCCGCGTGCGCGGGCACCGCGGGCGCGGCCAGCAGGCCCGCGCCGAGGGCCAGCGCCATGGCGGCCGGCGCGCGGCGGCGCGTGGATCTGTCTGGGGATGACATGGATACGTCCTCATCGTCGAGTAACGGGTTCAGGTCGGCTCGCCCCGGTCGCTGTCGAACCGATTCGATCCCGGCGGGTGCGGAGGGACAAGTCGCGTGGCGGGGGGAGGCAGATGGGCGGCTCTGTCACGGCACGGCTGGGGAGTCACCGCGAGGCGACCGCGCCGAACCGGTTCGGCGAAGCTAGCACCGGCGCAACCGGCCAGCAATCCCTTCGACACAGGGAACTCACCGCCGTTCGTCCCCACCAGGGATTGCGGCACGAGTATTGACAGGGGCCCGGGCAGTTCCTACGTTCACTTCCACGCGAACCGGTTCGACAGCCGGTCGCCCTGTCTCAAGGAGTCGCCGTGAACATCGGTGAGATCGCCCGGCGGGCCGGTGTCTCGCGCAGCACCGTGTCCTACGCGCTGAGCGGCAAGCGCCCCGTGTCCGAGGACACGCGCCGGAAGATCCAGCGGATCGTCGACGAACTGGGGTACCAGCCCAGCGCCAGCGCCCGCGCTCTGGCCAACGGCCGCACCAGTACCCTCGGCCTGGTGTTTCCGCCCGCCGGGAACCACTACACGGGCATGCAGCTGGACTTCATCGGCAGTGTGGTGGAGGCCGCCGCGGCCTACGACTACGACGTGCTGCTCTCGCCCAGCGGTGTCGACAGCGACCGTTCCTTCCAGCGGCTGCTGGGGGAGCGACGGGTCGACGGCGCGATCCTGATGGAGATCCGGCTGGCGGACGACCGGGCCGATCACCTCGCCGCCCTCGGTTTCCCCTCCGTCGCCATCGGCCGCACCGCCCACCCGGAGGACGGCTGGTACGTCGCCCTCGACCACACCGCGCTCGCGGCAGCCTGCGTCCATCACCTCGCGGACCTCGGCCACCGCCGCATCGCCTTCGTCAACCGGCCCGAACAACTCCTGCGGACCGGCTACGAGTCCGCGCACCGCGGCCTGGACGGCTTCACCAAGGCCGCGGCCGAACGCGGGCTGACGGTTCGCACCTACTGCTGCGGGGACGACGCCGCCGCGGGCCAGGCCTGCCTGGAACGGATCCTGCACGACGACCCGGCCACCACGGCCCTGGTCACCCTGAACGAGGCCGCGCTGGGCGGTCTCTACCGGGGGCTCGCCCACGCGGGCCGCCATGTGCCGCGCGACTTCTCCGTCACTGGGGTCGTCGCCAACCGCTGGGCGGAGACGGTGACCCCGCAGCTCACCGCGGCGGACGTACCGGCGGCCGAGATGGGCCGGCTCGCCGTCGACCTGCTCGTGGAGCGGCTGGACCACTCCGACGCGCCGCCCCGGCAGCACCTCCTGACCCCACCGATCTCGCTGCGGGCCAGCACCGGGCCCGCGGGGGCCCCGCAGACCTGATCAGTCCCGCACGTACTCGTCACCCGTCACACCGCTGACGCCCGAACACCCGACGGCGTCGTTCGCGGTGCCCTGTTCTCCCCGCGACCCACCGCCGCGGCACCCGCATGCCTCACACCGAAGGAACCCGCCATGAACAGCTTCTCCAGACGGCACCGTCCGACCGCCGCGGTCCTGATCTCCCTGGCCGTCGCCACCGGTGTCACCGCCTGCGGCTCCGGCTCCGGCAGCAGCGGCACCAAGGGTGCCGACAGCGGCACGTACACCGTCTGGGACCCGTACCCGCAGTTCGCCAAGGGCTCGGCCTGGACGAACCTGCTCGACAAGTGCGGCACCGCGGCGGGCGTGAAGATCAAGCGGACCGGCTTCGACACCAGCGACCTGACGAACAAGGCCCTGCTGGCGGCCCAGCAGGGCAACTCCCCGGACGTCCTCATCGTCGACAACCCGGTCGTCTCGACCCTGGCCGAGGGCGGCGTCCTCACCACGACCGACGAGAACAAGCTGGACACCTCGAAGGTCGACCCGAACCTCCTCGCGGCCGGCCAGTCCGGTGGCAAGACGTACGGCACCCCCATCGGCGCCAACACCCTCGCCCTCTACTGCAACAAGAAGGTCCTCAAGGAAGCCGGCGTCGACATCGCCTCGGTGAAGGACTGGGCGTCCCTGACGGCGGCACTGGAGAAGGTGAAGAAGGCCGGCAAGAAGGGCATCACGTTCTCCGCGATCGGCACCGAGGAGGGCAGCTTCCAGTTCCTGCCGTGGTTCTGGGGCGCGGGCGCGAAGCTGACCCAACTGGACTCCGCCCAGGGCGCGTCGGCGCTCTCCCTGTGGAAGGACTGGGTCAAGGGCGGCTACGCCCCCAACTCCGTCCTCAACAACACCCAGACGACCAGCTGGCAGGAGTTCGCGACCGGCGACTACGCCTTCGCCGAGAACGGCACCTGGCAGCTGGCCAACGCCAAGAAGGCAGGGTTCGAGTACGGCGTGCTCCCGATACCCGGCGCCTCCGGCGGCAGCGCGGCCGCCCCCACCGGCGGCGAGTTCGTCACCCTCCCGGTGCAGGACGACACCGGCCGCTACGCCACCACCCAGAAGCTGGCCACCTGCCTGACCAGCACCCAGAACCTGTACGACACCGACACCACGCTGTCCTACGTGGCGCCCACCAGCGAGGTCCAGGACAAGCAGGTGGCGGCGAACGCGGAGCTGAAGCCCTGGGTCGCCGCGGTCAGGTCGGCCAAGGGACGCACCAGTGACGACCTGGGCACCAAGTACCCCAAGATCTCCGAGCAGATGTGGAAGGCCGTCCAGTCCGCGCTCAGCGGCTCGAAGTCCCCGAAGGACGCGCTGAGCGACGCCCAGTCCGCCGTCAAGTGAGCACACCTCGGGGCCAGTTGATGAGCCAGACGACGCAAGTGCCGCGCCCGCGGACCGACTCCAAGGGCGCGGCCCCCGAGGTGCGGCGCCGACCCGCCTCCCCGCAGTGGGCTGCCTGG
>NZ_JBHVYZ010000059.1:40549-53674 GCF_042880295.1 Streptomyces sp. NPDC058307 | reverse complement strand
GGCCGGAACCGTGAAGTTCCGGCCACCCCGGCGGCACGTTTCTGCTGAGGCTGGGAGCGGCTCAGCTGTCCTCGTGGGACACCGCGCGACGCGCGTCCGCGTCGAGCACACCCCAGCTGATCAGCTGCTCGGTGAGGACCGAGGGCGACTGGTCGTAGATGACGGCGAGTGTGCGCAGGTCGTCCTGGCGGATCGAGAGCACCTTGCCGTTGTAGTCACCGCGCTGGGACTGGATCGTCGCGGCGTAGCGCTGGAGGGGGCCCGCCTTCTCGGCCGGGACGTGGGCCAGCCGCTCCAGGTCCAGGACCAGCTTCGGCGGGGGCTCGGCGGCCCCGCCCGGAGTGGTGCCGGGCAGCAGTTCCTGCACCGGAACGCCGTAGAAATCCGCCAACTCGGCAAGACGCTGCACGGTCACCGCGCGGTCGCCGCGCTCGTACGAACCGACCACGACCGCCTTCCAGCGTCCCTGGGACTTCTCCTCGACACCGTGGAGGGAAAGGCCCTGCTGGGTGCGGATGGCCCGGAGCTTGGCCCCGAGCTGTTTGGCGTATTCGCTGGACATATAGCTCCCCGGACACTGGATCGACGCGGCCCCAGTGGTTTCGAGCCGCGCGTCTGGTAACTCACTGTGAGGTTACGCAGCGTGACTCTTGTGCGTCAAGCCGAATGGTCCACACCGACTCTTCCGTGAGAGTGGTGGCTGATTGGGCCGAAGGGGTGATCAGGGACCTCGTTCCGGCCTGGTACGGTGGATGGCGCAAATCCGACGTCCTTTAAGGTCCGTCCCGTGAGGCGGAGAAGGAGGTCCGTTTCTTATGGACACGCAGGACACTTCCGACATCCACGCGTCCGATGCCCGGCCCGTTCTCGAAGGCCCCGACATCGCACGTGTGCTGACCCGCATCGCCCACGAGATCGTCGAACGCGCCAAGGGCGCCGACGACGTGGTGCTCCTCGGCATCCCCACCCGAGGCGTCTTCCTCGCCCAGCGGCTCGCCGCGAAGCTGGAGGAGATCACCGGCCGTGGCATCCCGGTCGGTTCACTCGACATCACCATGTACCGCGACGATCTGCGCATGCACCCGCCGCGTGCGCTGGCCCGCACCGAGATCCCCGGTGACGGCATCGACGGCCGCCTGGTCGTCCTCGTCGACGACGTGCTCTTCTCCGGCCGCACCATCCGCGCAGCCCTGGACGCACTGAACGACATCGGGCGCCCTCGCGCGGTGCAGCTCGCGGTCCTCGTCGACAGAGGCCACCGCGAACTGCCCATCCGCGCCGACTACGTCGGCAAGAACCTCCCCACGTCGTTGCGGGAGACGGTCAGGGTCCAGCTCGTCGAGGAGGACGGTCGCGACACCGTGCTGCTCGGTGTGAAGCCGGCCCACTAGCGAGCTCCGAGGCACGCCTGTCCTCGGCGTGCCCACGCCTGCCTCGAATCTCCCCTGAACTGCCTTACGGAGCCTGACAGATGCAGCGTCATCTCATCTCGGCCGCCGACCTCACCCGCGACGACGCCGTCCTGATCCTCGACACCGCCGAGGAGATGGCCCGGGTCGCCGACCGGCCGATCAAGAAACTTCCGACCCTGCGCGGCCGCACGATCGTCAACCTCTTCTTCGAGGACTCCACGCGTACGCGTATCTCCTTCGAGGCCGCCGAGAAGCGGCTTTCGGCGGACGTCATCAACTTCACCGCCAAGGGTTCCAGCGTGTCCAAGGGCGAGTCCCTCAAGGACACCGCCCAGACCCTGGAGGCCATGGGCGTCGACGCCGTCGTCATCCGGCACGGAGCCTCGGGAGCGCCGTACCGCCTCGCCAACTCCGGCTGGATCGACGCGGCCGTCATCAACGCCGGTGACGGCACGCACCAGCACCCGACCCAGGCCCTGCTGGACGCGTTCACCATGCGCCGCCGGCTCGTCGGGCGGGACACCGGGATCGGCCAGGACCTCGCCGGCAAGCGCATCACCATCGTCGGGGACGTCCTGCACAGCCGCGTCGCCCGCTCCAACGTCGACCTGCTGCACACCCTCGGCGCCGAGGTCACCCTCGTCGCCCCGCCCACCCTGGTGCCGGTCGGCGTCGGGGCCTGGCCCTGCCAGGTGGCGTACGACCTCGACAGCACGCTCGCCAAGTCCGACGCGGTGATGATGCTGCGCGTGCAGCGGGAGCGCATGAACGCCGCGTTCTTCCCGACCGAGCGCGAGTACTCGCGGCGCTACGGCCTCGACGGCGACCGCATGGCGCGGATGCCCGAGCACGCGATCGTGATGCACCCCGGCCCGATGGTCCGCGGCATGGAGATCACCGCCGAGGTCGCCGACTCCGACCGCTGCACCGTCGTCGAGCAGGTCGCAAACGGAGTCTCCATCCGGATGGCCGTTCTGTACCTGCTTCTGGGTGGCAACGAACCCGCCGTCAGCCACACCCGTACCGAGGAGAAGTAAGTCACATGAGCAAGATCCTGATCCGTGGTGCGAAGGTGCTCGGCGGCGAGCCGCAGGACGTGCTGATCGACGGCCCGGTCATCGAGGCGGTCGGCACCGGGCTCCCGGACGAGGGCGCCGAGGTCGTCGAGGCGGCCGGCAAGCTGCTCCTGCCGGGCCTGGTCGACCTGCACACCCATCTGCGGGAGCCGGGCCGCGAGGACTCCGAGACCGTCCTGACCGGCACCCGCGCGGCCGCCTCCGGCGGCTACACGGCCGTGTTCGCCATGGCCAACACCTTCCCGGTCGCCGACACCGCCGGTGTGGTCGAGCAGGTCTACCGGCTCGGCCAGGAGCACGGTTACTGCGACGTCCAGCCCATCGGAGCCGTCACCGTCGGCCTGGAGGGCAAGAAGCTCGCCGAACTGGGCGCCATGCACGAGTCGGCCGCCGGTGTCACCGTCTTCTCCGACGACGGCAAGTGCGTCGACGACGCCGTGATGATGCGGCGGGCGCTGGAGTACGTGAAGGCCTTCGGCGGGGTCGTCGCCCAGCACGCGCAGGAGCCGCGGCTGACCGAGGGCGCCCAGATGAACGAGGGCGTCGTCTCCGCCGAGCTGGGGCTCGGGGGCTGGCCCGCGGTGGCCGAGGAGTCGATCATCGCCCGGGACGTCCTGCTCGCCGAGCACGTCGGCTCCCGCGTCCACATCTGCCACCTGTCGACGGCCGGGTCCGTCGAGATCGTGCGCTGGGCCAAGTCCCGCGGCATCGACGTCACCGCCGAGGTCACCCCGCACCACCTGCTCCTCACCGACGAGCTGGTCCGGTCGTACAACCCGGTCTACAAGGTGAACCCGCCGCTGCGCACCGAGCGGGACGTGCTCGCCCTGCGCGAGGCGCTCGCCGACGGCACGATCGACATCGTCGCCACCGACCACGCCCCGCACCCGCACGAGGACAAGGACTGCGAGTGGGCCGCCGCCGCCATGGGCATGGTCGGCCTGGAGACCGCGTTGTCAGTGGTGCAGGAGACCATGGTGGACACCGGACTCCTCGACTGGGCCGGGGTCGCCGAGCGCATGTCCTTCGCGCCCGCCCGCATCGGACGGGCCACCGGACACGGCCGTCCCGTCTCGGCTGGTGAGCCCGCCAACCTCACGCTGGTCGACACGGAATACCGTGGGTCGGTGGACCCCGCGGGCTTCGCCTCGCGCAGCCGCAACACTCCGTACGAGGGGCGTGAGCTGCCGGGCCGTGTCACGCACACGTGGCTCCGGGGCAAGGCCACGCTCGTCGACGGGAAGCTCACGTGACATCTGAAATCCTGCTGGCCGCCGGTCTCGCAGCCGAGAGGAAGTCGGCCGAGGTCACCGACTGGGCCGCCCGCATCGGCTGGCTCGTCGGCCTCGCCCTGTTCGTCGCGCTCGTCTACTGGCTGATGCGCGAGGGCTGGAAGTGGCGCGGCACGCTCCAGGGCGACCTGCCCGAGCTTCCCGCCGTGCCGGACGACCCGGGCCCGGCGAGACTGAGCATGAGCGGCCGCTACCACGGCTCCACCACCGCGGGGCAGTGGCTCGACCGGATCGTGGCGCACGGCCTGGGCACCCGCAGCCGGGTCGAGCTCACGCTCACGGACAAGGGACTGGACGTCGTACGACCCGGAGCCACCGACTTCTTCGTCCCGCGCGAGGCCCTGCGCGAGGCGGTGCTCGGCAAGGGCATCGCCGGCAAGGTCCTGACCGAGGGCGGGCTGCTCCTGGTGACCTGGGCGCACGGCGACCGGCTGATCGACTCCGGGTTCCGCTCGGACCACGCGGCCGAGCACACCGAGTGGGTCGACGCCATTAACTCCATGATCAACAAGACGGAAACGGAAGGCGCACGATGACGACCTCCACTAGGGGAGCCTCGAAGGCTCCTGCGGTACTCGTCCTGGAGGACGGCCGGATCTTCCGCGGCCGTGCCTACGGGGCCGTGGGGGAGACCTTCGGTGAGGCCGTGTTCTCCACCGGCATGACGGGCTACCAGGAGACCCTGACCGACCCGTCGTACGCCCGCCAGATCGTCGTCGCGACCGCCCCGCAGATCGGCAACACCGGCTGGAACGACGAGGACGACGAGTCGCGGCGCATCTGGGTCTCCGGGTATGTCGTGCGCGACCCCGCGCGCGTGCCGTCCAACTGGCGCTCCCAGCGCTCCCTGGACGACGAGCTGGTCGCGCAGGGCGTCGTCGGCATCAGCGGCATCGACACCCGCGCGCTCACCCGCCACCTGCGCGAGCGCGGTTCCATGCGCGCCGGGATCTTCTCCGGCGAGGCGATCGCCGCCGAGCCCGAACTCGTCGCGCGCGTGCAGGCCCAGCCGCACATGAAGGGCGCCTCGCTGTACGAGGAGGTCGCCACCAAGGAGGCGTACGTCGTCCCCGCGGTCGGCGAGAAGAAGTTCACCGTCGCCGCGATCGACCTCGGCATCAAGGGCATGACCCCGCACCGCATGGCCGAGCGCGGCATCGAGGTGCACGTGCTGCCGGCCACGGCCAGCCCGGAGGAGGTCTACGCCGTCGCTCCCGACGGGGTCTTCTTCTCCAACGGGCCCGGCGACCCGGCCAACGCCGAAGGCCCGGTCGCGCTCATGACCGCCGTTCTGGAGCGCCGGACGCCGCTGTTCGGCATCTGCTTCGGCAACCAGATCCTCGGCCGCGCCCTCGGCTTCGGCACCTACAAGCTGAAGTACGGCCACCGGGGCATCAACCAGCCCGTGCAGGACCGGACCACCGGCAAGGTCGAGGTCACCGCGCACAACCACGGATTCGCCGTGGACGCGCCGCTCGACAAGGTCAGCGAGACGAAGTTCGGCCGCGCCGAGGTCTCCCACGTGTGCCTGAACGACGACGTCGTGGAGGGACTCCAGCTGCTCGACCAGCCGGCGTTCTCCGTCCAGTACCACCCCGAAGCGGCAGCGGGCCCGCACGACGCCGCCTACCTGTTCGACCGCTTCGTATCTCTGATGGAGGGCCAGCGTGCCTAAGCGCACCGATATCCAGTCCGTCCTGGTCATCGGCTCCGGCCCGATCGTCATCGGCCAGGCCGCCGAGTTCGACTACTCCGGCACCCAGGCATGCCGCGTGCTCAAGGCCGAGGGCCTGCGCGTCATCCTCGTCAACTCCAACCCGGCGACGATCATGACCGACCCGGAGATCGCCGACGCCACCTACGTCGAGCCGATCACCCCGGAGTTCGTCGAGAAGATCATCGCCAAGGAGCGCCCCGACGCCCTGCTGCCCACCCTGGGCGGCCAGACGGCCCTCAACACGGCGATCTCCATGCACGAGCAGGGTGTGCTGGAGAAGTACGGCGTCGAGCTGATCGGCGCCAACGTCGAGGCGATCAACAAGGGCGAGGACCGCGACCTGTTCAAGGGCGTTGTGGAGGAGGTCCGCAAGAAGATCGGGCACGGCGAGTCCGCCCGCTCGGTCATCTGCCACTCCATGGACGACGTCCTGCAGGGCGTCGAGACGCTCGGCGGCTACCCGGTCGTCGTCCGCCCGTCCTTCACCATGGGCGGCGCCGGCTCCGGCTTCGCGCACGACGAGGAGGAACTGCGCCGCATCGCCGGCCAGGGCCTGACCCTCTCGCCGACCACCGAGGTGCTCCTGGAGGAGTCCATCCTCGGCTGGAAGGAGTACGAACTGGAGCTGATGCGCGACAAGCACGACAACGTCGTGGTCGTCTGCTCCATCGAGAACTTCGACCCGATGGGCGTGCACACCGGCGACTCGATCACCGTCGCGCCCGCCATGACGCTGACCGACCGCGAGTACCAGGTGCTGCGTGACGTCGGCATCGCGATCATCCGCGAGGTCGGCGTCGACACCGGCGGCTGCAACATCCAGTTCGCGGTGGACCCCGAGGACGGCCGCGTGATCGTCATCGAGATGAACCCGCGCGTGTCGCGTTCCTCGGCGCTCGCCTCCAAGGCGACCGGCTTCCCGATCGCCAAGATCGCCGCGAAGCTCGCCGTCGGCTACACGCTGGACGAGATCCCGAACGACATCACCGAGCAGACCCCGGCCTCCTTCGAGCCGACTCTCGACTACGTGGTGGTCAAGGCCCCCCGGTTCGCCTTCGAGAAGTTCCCGTCCGCCGACTCGACCCTCACGACCACCATGAAGTCGGTCGGCGAGGCCATGGCGATCGGCCGCAACTTCACCGAGGCCTTCCAGAAGGCGCTGCGCTCGCTGGAGAAGAAGGGCAGCCAGTTCACCTTCGTGGGCGAGCCCGGTGACAAGACCGCCCTCCTGGAGGAGTCGGTTCGGCCCACCGACGGCCGCATCAACACCGTCATGCAGGCCATCCGCGCGGGCGCCACGCCCGAGGAGGTCTTCGCGTACACGAAGATCGACCCCTGGTTCGTCGACCAGCTCTTCCTGATCAAGGAGATCGCGGACGAGCTGGCCGCCGCCGACCGCCTCGACGCCGACCTGCTCGCCGAGGCCAAGCGGCACGGCTTCTCCGACCAGCAGATCGGCGAGATCCGCGGTCTGCGCGAGGACGTGGTGCGCGAGGTGCGGCACGCGCTCGGCGTACGCCCGGTCTACAAGACGGTCGACACCTGCGCGGCCGAGTTCGCCGCGAAAACGCCGTACTTCTACTCCTCCTACGACGAGGAGAGTGAGGTCGCGCCCCGGACCAAGCCCGCGGTGATCATCCTGGGCTCCGGTCCCAACCGCATCGGCCAGGGCATCGAGTTCGACTACTCCTGCGTGCACGCGTCCTTCGCGCTGTCGGACGCCGGGTACGAGACGGTGATGGTCAACTGCAACCCGGAGACCGTCTCCACCGACTACGACACCTCCGACCGGCTGTACTTCGAGCCGCTCACCCTGGAGGACGTCCTGGAGATCGTCCACGCGGAACAGCAGGCCGGCCCGGTCGCGGGCGTCATCGTGCAGCTCGGCGGCCAGACCCCGCTGGGCCTGGCGCAGGCGCTCAAGGACAACGGCGTACCCGTCGTGGGCACCCCGCCCGAGGCGATCCACGCCGCCGAGGACCGCGGCGCCTTCGGCCGTGTCCTCGCCGAGGCGGGCCTGCCGGCCCCCAAGCACGGCACCGCCACCACCTTCGCAGGCGCCAAGGCGATCGCGGACGAGATCGGCTACCCGGTCCTCGTACGGCCCTCCTACGTCCTGGGCGGCCGGGGCATGGAGATCGTCTACGACGAGACCCGCCTGGAGTCCTACATCGCCGAGTCGACCGAGATCAGCCCCTCGCGGCCGGTCCTGGTCGACCGGTTCCTGGACGACGCGATCGAGATCGACGTCGACGCCCTCTACGACGGCCAGGAGCTCTACCTGGGCGGCGTGATGGAGCACATCGAGGAGGCCGGCATCCACTCCGGCGACTCGGCGTGTGCGCTGCCGCCGATCACCCTGGGCGGCTTCGACATCAAGCGGCTGCGGGCCTCCACGGAGGCCATCGCGCGCGGGGTGGGCGTCCGGGGCCTGATCAACATCCAGTTCGCGATGGCCGGCGACATCCTCTACGTCCTGGAGGCCAACCCGCGCGCGTCCCGCACCGTCCCCTTCACGTCGAAGGCGACCGCGGTGCCGCTCGCCAAGGCCGCAGCCCGCATCTCGCTGGGCGCGACCGTCGCCGAACTGCGCGCCGAGGGCCTGCTGCCCGCCAACGGCGACGGCGGCGAACTTCCGCTGGACGCACCGATCTCCGTCAAGGAGGCCGTCATGCCGTGGTCGCGGTTCCGCGACATCCACGGCCGCGGCGTCGACACGGTCCTCGGCCCGGAGATGCGCTCCACCGGCGAGGTCATGGGCATCGACTCCGTCTTCGGCACGGCGTACGCCAAGTCGCAGGCCGGCGCCTACGGCCCGCTGCCCACCAAGGGCCGTGCGTTCATCTCGGTCGCCAACCGCGACAAGCGCTCGATGATCTTCCCGGCACGCGAGCTCGTCGCCCACGGCTTCGAGCTGCTCGCCACCTCCGGCACGGCCGAGGTCCTCAAGCGCAACGGCATCAACGCCACCGTCGTGCGCAAGCAGTCCGAGGGCACCGGCCCGAACGGTGAGAAGACCATCGTCCAGCTCATCCACGACGGCGAGGTCGACCTCATCGTCAACACCCCGTACGGCACCGGCGGGCGCCTCGACGGCTACGAGATCCGTACGGCGGCCGTGGCGCGGTCGGTCCCGTGTCTGACGACGGTCCAGGCGCTCGCCGCCGCCGTCCAGGGCATCGACGCCCTCAACCACGGTGACGTGGGCGTCCGTTCGCTCCAGGAACACGCGCAGCACCTGACCGCGGCCCGCGACTAGCAGCCCTGAGGGGGACACCGGAAACGGTGTCCCCCTCTTCATGAGGACACCATGTACAAGATCTTCTTCAATCTCGTCTTCAAGCGCCTGGACCCCGAGAAGGCCCACCACCTAGCCTTCCGCTGGATCCGGCTCGCCGTCCGCGTCCCCGTACTGCGCACCTTCCTCGCCGCCGCCCTCGCGCCCCGTTACAAGGAGCTGCGCACCGAGGCCTTCGGGCTGCGCATGCACGGCCCCTTCGGTCTCGCCGCGGGCTTCGACAAGAACGCGGTCGCGATCGACGGCATGGCGATGCTGGGCTTCGACCACATCGAGATCGGCACGGTGACGGGGGAGGCCCAGCCGGGCAATCCCAAGAAGCGGCTGTTCCGCCTCGTGCCGGACCGCGCGCTCATCAACCGGATGGGCTTCAACAACGAGGGCTCGCTGGCCGTGGCGGCCCGTCTGGCGTCCCGTGAGCCGGTCTTCAAGACCGTCGTGGGCGTCAACATCGGCAAGACCAAGGTCGTCCCCGAGGCCGAGGCGGTCGGCGACTATGTGAAGTCGGCGGAGCGCCTCGCGCCCTTCGCGGACTACCTCGTCGTGAACGTGTCCTCGCCCAACACACCCGGCCTGCGCAACCTCCAGGCCACCGAGGTGCTGCGCCCGCTCCTGACCGCCGTCCGCGAGGCCGCCGACCGGATCGTCGCGCACCGGCACGTCCCGCTCCTGGTGAAGATCGCCCCCGACCTCGCGGACGAGGACGTCGACGCGGTCGCCGACCTGGCCGTCGAGCTCGGCCTGGACGGCATCATCGCCACCAACACCACCATCGCACGCGAGGGACTCGGTCTGGCATCCGGGCCCGCCCTGGTGCAGGAGACGGGCGGCCTCTCGGGAGCACCCCTCAAGGAGCGCTCCCTGGAGGTCCTGAGGCGCCTGTACGCGCGCGTGGGCGACCGGATCACCCTGGTGGGCGTCGGGGGCGTGGAGAACGCCGAGGACGCCTGGCAGCGCATCCTGGCGGGTGCCACGCTGGTCCAGGGCTACAGCGCCTTCGTCTACGAGGGCCCCTTCTGGGCTCGCGCCGTCCACAAGGGCCTCGCCGCGCGCCTGCGCACGAGCCCGTACGCCACCCTCGCCGACGCGGTCGGCGCCGATGTGAGGAAGGTCACGGTATGACCGAGCCGTTCGGTGCTCGCCTGCGCAGCGCCATGGACGAACGCGGCCCGCTGTGCGTGGGGATCGACCCGCACGCCTCGCTGCTCGCCGAGTGGGGCTTGAACGACGACGTGGCCGGTCTGGAGCGGTTCAGCCGCACGGTCGTCGAGGCGCTGTCCGACCGAGTGGCCTTGTTCAAGCCCCAGAGCGCGTTCTTCGAGCGCTTCGGCTCGCGGGGCGTCGCCGTCCTGGAGAAGACCGTCGAGGAGGCCCGCGCGGCCGGTGCGCTGGTCCTCATGGACGCCAAGCGCGGCGACATCGGCTCGACCATGGCCGCGTACGCCGAGGCCTTCCTGCGCAAGGACTCCCCGCTGTTCTCGGACGCGCTGACCGTGTCGCCGTACCTCGGCTACGGCTCGCTCTCGCCGGCCATCGCGCTGGCCCGCGAGAGCGGCGCGGGTCTGTTCGTGCTCGCCCTGACCTCCAACCCGGAGGGCGGCGAGGTCCAGCACGCCGTCCGTGCGGACGGCCGGAACGTCGGCGCGACCATGCTGGGCCACCTGGCCGCCGAGAACGCGGGAGAGGAGCCCCTGGGGTCCTTCGGTGCCGTCGTCGGGGCCACGCTGGGCGATCTGTCGTCGTACGACCTGGACATCAACGGCCCGCTCCTCGCGCCCGGCGTCGGCGCCCAGGGGGCCACCCCGGCCGATCTCCCCCGGGTCTTCGGGGCGGCGATCCGCAATGTCGTCCCCAACGTGAGCCGCGGGTTGTTGCGGCACGGCCCCGACGCCGGAGCCCTGCGGGCGTCCGCCGACCGGTTCGCCGAGGAGATCCGGGCCGCGCAGCCGACCGGATGACGCGTTCGAACCCCTCGTTCGAGTCCTCCGACGAGGGGTTCGAGGCCCGCTTGAGTCTGAATACATCCTCAAATCTGGGGCAGTATGTCTGAAATGTCCGGCCTGACGGAGGCTGACCAGGACTTTTCCGCTGTTCTCGCTGACTCTGGCGGACTTGGCCGCTAGTCTCCGACGCAGGGTCAACGGGCGAGCGTGTTGCTCGTGGCTCACCAGGTGTGGGGCGACTAGGTTCCTCACCGGTCCGTATCCGACAGTTCGACATCCGAGGTGACGTAGGCGTGGCTCTTCCGCCCCTTACCCCTGAACAGCGCGCAGCCGCGCTCGAAAAGGCCGCCGCGGCTCGCCGGGAGCGGGCCGAGGTCAAGAATCGACTCAAGCACTCCGGCGCCTCTCTCCACGAGGTCATCAAGCAGGGCCAGGAGAACGACGTCATCGGGAAGATGAAGGTCTCGGCGCTGCTCGAATCCCTGCCGGGCGTGGGCAAGGTCCGCGCCAAGCAGATCATGGAGCGGCTCGGCATCTCCGAGAGCCGCCGGGTGCGCGGTCTCGGCTCCAACCAGATCGCTTCTCTGGAGCGTGAGTTCGGCAGCACCGGTTCCTGAACCCGGGTCTCTCCGGGAAGGGAGTCCCGGGCACTCCGGGATTGCTGGAATAATCGCTGCATGGCTGCAACATTCCGGGGGACGACCCCCGAGCCCCCGGACGTACGTCCGCGGCTGACCGTGCTCTCCGGCCCCTCGGGGGTCGGTAAGAGCACGGTCGTCGCCCATATGCGCAAGGAACACCCCGAGGTCTGGCTCTCGGTGTCGGCGACGACCCGCAGGCCCCGCCCCGGCGAGAAGCACGGTGTCCAGTACTTCTTCGTCACCGACGAGGAGATGGACAAGCTGATCGCCAACGGTGAGTTGCTGGAGTGGGCGGAGTTCGCCGGCAACCGCTACGGCACGCCGCGAGCGGCCGTGCTGGAGCGGCTGGAGGCGGGCGAACCCGTCCTCCTGGAGATCGACCTCCAGGGGGCCCGGCAGGTCCGTGAGTCCATGACGGACGCCCAGCTGGTGTTCCTGGCTCCTCCCTCCTGGGAGGAGCTCGTGCGCAGACTCACCGGACGTGGCACCGAGCCGCCCGAGGTGATCGAGCGCCGCCTGGACGCGGCGAAGATCGAACTGGCGGCTGAACCCGAGTTCGATGTGACCCTGGTCAACACCTCCGTCGAGGACGTGGCGCGCGAGCTGCTAGCCTTGATGGATGTTGTGTGATCGTGCCTGCTCATCAAGGCTTGATCATTCGCACTGATTCTTTCCCATCCATCGGAAGGTAGAGCGTGTCCTCTTCCATCTCCGCGCCCGAGGGCATCATCAACCCGCCGATCGACGAGCTCCTCGAGGCCACGGACTCGAAGTACAGCCTCGTGATCTACGCGGCCAAGCGGGCCCGCCAGATCAACGCGTACTACTCGCAGCTCGGCGAGGGTCTGCTTGAGTACGTCGGTCCGCTGGTGGACACCCACGTCCACGAGAAGCCGCTCTCGATCGCCCTCCGCGAGATCAACGCGGGTCTGCTGACGTCCGAGGCCGTCGAGGGCCCCGCGCAGTAGTAGTACTTTCAGCTTTTCGCTGACTTATCCACAGGCCCGGCAGCGTGACTGTCGGGCCTGTGGTGTGTGATGGACCCGTACGTCGCACTCGTACGTTGCCGAGCCGATCAAGGACGGGGAGAGACGGTGGACAAGCCGAAGGTCGTGCTGGGGGTCAGCGGAGGCATCGCCGCGTACAAGGCCTGCGAGCTGCTCAGAAGGCTCACGGAGTCCGGCCACGACGTCCGCGTCGTCCCCACCGCCTCGGCGCTGCACTTCGTGGGCGCCGCGACCTGGTCCGCCCTGTCCGGCCATCCCGTCTCCACCGAGGTATGGGACGACGTCCACGAGGTCCCGCACGTGCGCATCGGGCAGCACGCCGACCTCGTGGTCGTGGCCCCGGCCACCGCCGACATGCTCGCCAAGGCGGCGCACGGCCTGGCGGACGACCTGCTCACCAACACGCTCCTGACGGCCCGCTGTCCGGTCGTCTTCGCGCCCGCCATGCACACGGAGATGTGGGAGCACCCGGCCACCCAGGAGAACGTGGCGACCCTGCGCCGCCGCGGCGCCCTCGTGATCGAACCGGCCGTCGGCCGGCTGACCGGCGTCGACACCGGCAAGGGCCGGCTGCCGGACCCGGCCGAGATCTTCGAGGTCTGCCGTCGCGTGCTGGCCCGCGGGCTCACCGAGCCCGACCTCAAGGGCCGGCACGTCGTCGTCAGCGCCGGCGGCACGCGCGAGCCCCTCGACCCGGTCCGCTTCCTCGGCAACCGCTCCTCCGGCAAGCAGGGGTACG
>NZ_JBHVYZ010000059.1:36804-40455 GCF_042880295.1 Streptomyces sp. NPDC058307 | reverse complement strand
CGCGAGCCCCTCGACCCGGTCCGCTTCCTCGGCAACCGCTCCTCCGGCAAGCAGGGGTACGCCCTCGCCCGCACCGCCGCCGCGCGCGGCGCCCGGGTCACGCTGATCGCGGCGAACACCGGCATCCCGGACCCGGCCGGCGTGGACGTCGTCCCCGTGGGGACAGCCGTGCAGCTGCGCGAGGCGGTTCTCAAGGCGGCGGCCGACGCCGACGCGGTCGTCATGGCGGCGGCGGTCGCGGACTTCCGGCCGCAGACGTACGCGGCCGGAAAGATCAAGAAGAAGGACGGCCGGGACCCCGACCCCATCGTCCTGGTGCGGAATCCGGACATCCTCGCCGAGATCTCGGCCGAGCGCGCCCGCCCCGGCCAGGTGATCGTCGGATTCGCCGCGGAGACCGACGACGTGCTGGCCAACGGCCGTACGAAGCTGCAGCGCAAGGGCTGCGACCTCCTCGTCGTCAACGAGGTGGGCGAGCGCAAGACCTTCGGGTCCGAGGAGAACGAGGCGGTGGTGCTGGGCGCCGACGGCAGCGAGACTCCGGTACCGCACGGCCCGAAGGAGTTCCTGGCCGAAACCGTCTGGGACCTGGTGGCGCGGCGGCTGCACTGAATGTTTCATTCGCCTTTCGATCCCCATGAACCTCAGCCGCACAGGCGTGGCGCCCCTGGCCAAGTACGCTCCGGATTGGGCACAATGCCCGTGCCGCAGGTCACAGCCCTCCCGAGAGGCGAGACAGGGGGGCCGGTGGCCGGGCGCGACCGATAAACTGTTCTCGGACGATGCCGGGCGCAGCCCCCGAGCCCGTCCGCCAATGATCAGCCAGCAGCCGCTGCAACCCCAGGGAGCGTTGTGTCCCGTCGTCTGTTCACCTCGGAGTCCGTCACCGAGGGCCACCCCGACAAGATCGCTGACCAGATCAGTGACACCATCCTCGACGCGCTCCTCAAGGAGGACCCGACCTCCCGGGTCGCGGTCGAGACCCTGATCACCACCGGTCTGGTGCACGTGGCCGGTGAGGTCACCACCAAGACCTACGCGCCGATCGCCCAGCTGGTGCGCGACAAGATTCTGGAGATCGGTTACGACTCCTCCAAGAAGGGCTTCGACGGCGCCTCCTGCGGTGTCTCGGTGTCCATCGGCGCGCAGTCCCCTGACATCGCGCAGGGCGTCGACACCGCGTACGAGAACCGGGTCGAGGGCGACGAGGACGAGCTGGACCGCCAGGGCGCGGGCGACCAGGGCCTGATGTTCGGCTACGCGACGGACGAGACGCCCACGCTGATGCCGCTGCCGATCTTCCTGGCGCACCGCCTGGCCAAGCGCCTGTCCGAGGTCCGCAAGAACGGCACCATCCCCTACCTGCGCCCGGACGGCAAGACCCAGGTCACCATCGAGTACGACGGCGACAAGGCCGTCCGTCTCGACACGGTCGTCGTCTCCTCGCAGCACGCCTCCGACATCGACCTGGACTCGCTGCTGGCCCCGGACATCCGCGAGTTCGTCGTGGAGCCGGAGCTCAAGGCGCTCCTGGACGAGGGCATCAAGCTGGACACGGACAGCTACCGCCTCCTGGTCAATCCCACCGGCCGCTTCGAGATCGGCGGCCCGATGGGTGACGCCGGCCTGACCGGCCGCAAGATCATCATCGACACGTACGGCGGCATGGCCCGCCACGGCGGCGGCGCCTTCTCCGGCAAGGACCCGTCCAAGGTGGACCGCTCGGCGGCGTACGCGATGCGCTGGGTCGCCAAGAACGTCGTCGCCGCGGGTCTCGCCTCGCGCTGCGAGGTCCAGGTCGCCTACGCGATCGGCAAGGCCGAGCCCGTGGGCCTGTTCGTCGAGACCTTCGGCACCGCAAAGATCGACGCGGACAAGATCGAGAAGGCGATCGACGAGGTCTTCGACCTCCGTCCGGCCGCCATCATCCGCGACCTCGACCTGCTGCGCCCGATCTACTCCCTGACGGCGGCGTACGGCCACTTCGGCCGTGAGCTCCCGGAGTTCACGTGGGAGAAGACGGACCGCGTGGAGGCGTTGAAGAAGGCTGCGGGTCTGTAGGTCCCCAAGCCCCTTCGGTGTGCCGCGAGGCCCGGTGCCCCTCTGGGGTGCCGGGCCTCGGCGTTTCCGGGGCCCGATCGTCCGTCCGAGCGAGTTCGAGCGGCGTCGGTTGTCAGTGGGGTTTGGTAAGAATGCAAGCGTGAGCAGCGAGAACGGGTCGGTCGACGGCGGCGCCGAGGGAGCGCAGCCCGAGCAGCTTGCGCTCATTCGGGAGAGCGTGCGCAAGGCCAAGGTGCCCCGGGCCAAGCCGCGGACCTGGCGGGGGGCCGCGCTGGCCAAGGAGCTGCCCGTCGCGCGGGTGCTGGTCGACAAGGGGGTGCTGCACCTCGACCGGTACTTCGACTACGCCGTGCCCGAGGAGCTCGACGCGGACGCGCAGCCGGGGGTGCGGGTGCGGGTGCGGTTCGGCGCCGGGCGCGGGCGGGTCCGGGACGGGCGGCGTGAGGGCGGCGGGCTGATCGACGGGTTTCTGGTCGAGCGGCTCGCGGAGTCGGACTACTCCGGGCCGCTGGCGGCGCTCGCCCAGGTCGTCTCGCCTGAGCCGGTGCTCGGCGAGGAGCTGCTGGGGCTCGCCCGGGCCGTCGCCGACCGGTACGCGGGCAGTCTCGCCGATGTGCTCCAGCTCGCCGTGCCACCTCGTAGTGCCCGGGCCGAGCAGCGGCCCTCACCCGAGCCGCTGCCGCCGCCCGCCGCGCCGGAGACGGGAACCTGGGGGCGCTACGAGCGCGGCGGCGCGTTCCTGGAGTCGCTGGCCTCGGGCGGCGCGCCGCGCGCGGTGTGGAATGCCCTGCCGGGCCCGGAGTGGAGTGCGGAACTGGCCCGGGCCGTGGCCGCGACCCTGGCCTCGGGGCGGGGGGCGCTCGTCGTCGTGCCGGACGGCCGGGCCGTCGCGCGCGTCGATGCCGCGCTGACCTCGGTGCTGGGGGAGGGGCGGCATGCGGTCCTGACCGCCGATGCCGGGCCCGAGAAGCGGTATCGGGAGTGGCTGGCCGTGCGGCGGGGGGCCGTACGGGCCGTCGTCGGGACGCGAGCCGCCATGTTCGCGCCGGTGCGGGACCTGGGGCTCGTCGCGCTCTGGGACGACGGCGACGACAGTCACAGTGAGCCGCACGCCCCGCAGCCGCACGCGCGCGAGGTGTTGTTGTTGCGGGCCGCTCTCGACAAGTGCGCCTTTTTGCTGGGGAGTTGGAGCTGCACCGTGGAGGCCGCGCAGCTCGTGGAGAGCGGGTGGGCCCGGCCGCTCGTGGCCTCGCGGGAACAGGTGCGGACGGTCGCCCCGCTGGTGCGGACCGTCGGGGACCAGGACCTCGCGCGGGACGAGGCGGCGCGGGCGGCCCGGCTGCCCACGCTCGCCTGGCAGGCCGTCAGGGAGGGCCTGCGGCACGGACCGGTGCTCGTCCAGGTGCCGCGGCGGGGGTATGTCCCGCGGATGGCCTGCGCCAACTGCCGGGCGCCCGCGCGGTGTCGGCACTGCGCCGGACCGTTGGAGGGGCAGGAGTCCGGGGCGGCGCTGCGGTGCGGGTGGTGCGGGCGCGAGGAGGGGGCCTGGCACTGTCCGGAGTGCGGGGGGTTCCGGCTGCGGGCGCAGGT
>NZ_JBHVYZ010000059.1:0-36706 GCF_042880295.1 Streptomyces sp. NPDC058307 | reverse complement strand
CGAGGAGGGGGCCTGGCACTGTCCGGAGTGCGGGGGGTTCCGGCTGCGGGCGCAGGTGGTGGGGGCCCGGCGTACCGCGGAGGAGTTGGGGCGGGCCTTTCCGGCTGTTCCGGTGCGCACGTCCGGGCGCGAGCATGTGCTGGACACCGTGCCCGGGGCGCCGGCGCTGGTGGTGAGTACGCCGGGGGCGGAGCCGGTCGCCGAGGGCGGGTACGCGGCGGCGCTGTTGCTGGACGGCTGGGCCATGCTCGGGCGGCCTGATCTGCGGGCCGGGGAGGACGCGCTGCGGCGGTGGATCGCGGCGTCGGCGCTGGTGCGGGCGCAGGAGGCCGGGGGCACGGTGGTGGTGGTCGCCGAGCCCACGTTGCGGCCGGTGCAGGCGCTGGTGCGCTGGGACCCGGTGGGACATGCGGTGCGGGAGCTGGGGGAGCGGGCCGAGCTGGGATTTCCGCCGGTGTCGCGGATGGCCGCGGTGTCGGGGACGGGGGAGGCCCTCGCCGAGTTCCTCGCGGCTCTGGAACTGCCGGGTGAGGCAGAGGTGCTGGGACCTGTGCCGTTGCCGGTGACGGTGGCAGGGGGGCCTCGGAGGGTGGGGGCGCCGCCGGCCGGGGAGCGGTGGGAGCGGGTGCTGGTCCGGGTCCCGCCGGGGAAGGGAGCCGCGTTGGCGGCTTCACTCAAGGCCGCGCAGGCTTCGCGGATGGCTCGGGGCGGGGGGAGCGGGAGTGAGGGACCGGTCTGGGTGCGGATCGATCCGCCTGACATCGGGTGACGGTCGTGGGTGTCGCTGCGGGTGGGCGTGGCTGCGAGGAGAGGGTGGGGTGATGTGGCCCGTGGGGGTGGCGACTGCGTGGGGCGGGTGGTTGAAGTGATGTGGCCGTGTTGATCGCGGTGGCCGCAGGGTCCGTGGCCCTTGTGGGGTGGCTGTGGGGCGGGCGGTGTGCGGATGTGGGTCTGCTGTGCCGGTGGGGAGGGTGGGGTGATGTGGCCCGCGGGGGCGGGGACTGCGTGGGGCGGGTGACGGAAGTGAGACGGCCGTGTCGATCGTGGTGGCTGCACCGGAGCGGCCGGTGCCGGGACATGCGTCTGCCCTCCCGGACGTGGGGTGGGAGGGCAGAGGGGGAGACGGTCAGCCGTTGCGGGGGCCGGGGAAGGCTGTGGGCCTTGCCTCCTCGCGGAGGGTGGGGCTGCCCGCGGTGGGCTGGGTCGGCATGGAGCGGGCCGCGGGGACCGTGGGGACCGACGGCACCGTGGGAATACCGGTGTTGACGCTGACCGTGCGGGTCCCCGACGGCTCCGTGGCGCGCTCGGCGTCGGCTGTCGCCTGGGCCGTGGCGCGGCGGGCGCCGTAACGACGGTGGACCGCCTGCTTGGTGACGCCGAGGGCGGAGCCCACCGCGTCCCACGAGAAGCCGAGCGAGCGGTCGAAGTCGACCGCGGCCGTCACCAGGGTCTCGACGCTGTCCCGCAGCTCCTGTGCGAGCCGGACCGTGGGAGCGGGGGCGCGTCCGTAGACGACGAAGCCCGTGGAGGGACCGGAGCGGCGCGGGCGGTAGACGTTGCCCAGCTGAGCGGTCAGGGTGCGCAGTGCGTCCACCTGCCGGCGGACCCGCTCGATGTCCCGCACCAGCAAGTGCAGGCTGGCCCGAGCCTGGGCGTCGTGGGTTGCGTGGTCGGCCATGAACAAGCCTCTCGAACCGGCGTTGAAAAGGATGAGGCCGCGATCACGGCCCGTTGTGGTCAACTCTTTCTTGACCAACGCGTTTACGCTCCGCTGGTCACGCAATGGGGGCGTACCGGCATATGCGTGCGCCGGTGGTGTGCGGTTCGCGCCTTGGCCGGGAGCGCGGGCCTCGCCTGCGGGGCCCGCTGCGGCCGGGCGGCGGTCGAGCCCCGCCATAGACTTGTGCGTTGCGTTGCCCGTCGTCATCCGTCCGAGAGGCCCTGCCCACTCATGAAGCTCGTCTTCGCCGGTACCCCCGAGGTCGCCGTTCCCGCTCTGGACGCTCTCATCGCCTCCGGGCGGCATGAGGTCGCCGCCGTCGTCACGCGGCCGGACGCGCCGGCCGGGCGGGGGCGCAGGCTGGTCGCGAGTCCGGTCGCGCAGCGGGCCGAGGAGGCGGGCATCGAGGTGCTGAAGCCCGTCAAGCCGCGGGATCCGGAGTTCCTGGAGCGGCTTCGCGAGATCGCCCCGGACTGCTGCCCCGTCGTCGCCTACGGCGCCCTGCTGCCCCGCGTCGCCCTCGACATCCCCGCGCACGGCTGGGTCAACCTGCACTTCTCGCTGCTGCCGGCCTGGCGTGGGGCCGCTCCCGTGCAGCACGCCATCATGGCGGGCGACGAGATCACGGGCGCCTCGACTTTCCTGATCGAAGAGGGGCTGGACTCCGGGCCCGTCTACGGCACCGTCACCGAGGAGATCCGGCACACCGACACCAGCGGTGACCTGCTGACCCGGCTCGCCTTCGCAGGCGCGGGGCTGCTCGCCGCGACCATGGACGGCATCGCGGAGGGCACGCTGAAGGCCGTACCGCAGCCGTCCGAGGGCATCACCGTCGCGCCGAAGATCACCGTCGAGGACGCGCGGGTCGACTGGGCCGTGCCCGCGCTGCGCGTGGACCGCGTAGTGCGCGGGTGCCACCCCTCACCCGGTGCCTGGACGACCTTCCGCGGCGAGCGGCTCAAGCTCATCCAGGTCCAGCCGGCTCCCGACCGTACGGACCTCGCCCCCGGCGCGCTCTCGGTCGGCAAGAACAGCGTCCACGTCGGAACCGGGTCGCACGGTGTGGAACTGCTGTGGGTGCAGGCACAGGGCAAGAAGCCGATGAAGGCCGCGGACTGGGCGCGGGGCGTGAGGATCTCCGACGGGGAGACCGTCGGCGAGTGAGGCGGGGCCGGTCGACCGTACAGACACCACGGGAGCCCACGGGTGGTCGCGATCCTCGGAGTCCCGGCGCCTCCCGTCGCGCCGGCTCCCGGGATGACCCGGCCCCCTCGAAGGGTCACCTGGTCCTCGGCGGACGTACCCTTGGGGCGTATCCAGACCTTGAACCCGGAGCACCTTTTTCGTGAGCGACCAGCCCCGTCGGCCCCACAAACCCGGCAAGCCCTACCGTCGGCCCCAGAAGGACCCCGTCCGCTTCCTCGCCTTCGAGGCGCTGCGGGCCGTGGACGAGCGGGACGCGTACGCCAACCTCGTCCTGCCGCCGCTGCTCAGGAAGGCGCGGGAGAAGGGCGGCTTCGAGGCGCGCGACGCGGCCCTCGCCACCGAGCTCGTGTACGGGACACTGCGGCGGCAGGGGACGTACGACGCGATCATCGCCGAGTGCGTCGACCGGCCGCTGCGCGAGGTCGATCCGCCGGTGCTCGACGTGCTGAGCCTCGGGGCGCATCAGCTGCTCGGGACGCGCATCCCGACGCACGCCGCCGTGTCCGCCTCCGTCGAGCTCGCGCGGGTCGTGCTCGGGGACGGACGGGCCAAGTTCGTCAACGCCGTGCTGCGGAAGATCGCGCAGGACGACCTCGACGGGTGGATCGCCAAGGTCGCTCCGCCCTACGACGACGATCCCGAGGACCACCTCGCCGTCGTCCACTCCCACCCCCGCTGGGTCGTCTCCGCGCTGTGGGACTCCCTCGGCGGCGGCCGGGCCGGCATCGAGCGGCTGCTGGAGGCCGACAACGAACGGCCCGAGGTGACCCTCGTCGCCCGGCCGGGGCGGTCCACCGCCGAGGAACTGCTGCGCGAGGAGTCCGCCGTGGCGGGGCGCTGGTCGCCCTATGCCGTACGGCTGTCCGAGGGCGGCGAGCCCGGGGCCGTCGACGCCGTACGGGAGGGCCGGGCCGGCGTGCAGGACGAGGGCAGTCAGCTCGTCGCGCTGGCGCTGGCGAACGCGCCTCTCGACGGTCGGGACGAGAAGTGGCTCGACGGCTGTGCGGGACCCGGCGGCAAGGCCGCGCTGCTCGCCGCACTGGCCGCCGAACGCGGGGCCGTGCTGCTCGCCTCCGAGAAGCAGCCGCACCGGGCCGGTCTCGTCGCCAGGGCGCTCGCCGGGAACCCAGGGCCGTACCAGGTCATCGCCGCGGACGGGACCCGGCCGCCGTGGCAGCCGGGGAGTTTCGACCGGGTGCTGATGGACGTGCCGTGCACGGGGCTCGGCGCGCTGCGGCGGCGCCCGGAGGCCCGGTGGCGGCGCCGGCCCGAGGACCTGGAGGGATTCGGGCCGTTGCAGCGGGCGCTGTTGAGCACGGCCATGGACTCCGTCCGGGTGGGCGGGGTCGTCGGGTACGCGACCTGTTCGCCTCATCTCGCGGAGACGCGGGCCGTTGTCGAGGACGTGCTCAAGCAGTGGCCGGCCGCCGAGCTTGTCGATGCCCGGCCGTTGTTCCCCGGCGTGCCGGAGCTGGGGGAGGGGCCGGACGTTCAGTTGTGGCCGCATGTGCACGGGACCGATGCGATGTACATGGCGGTCATCCGCAGGACAGGATGATCTAGTCGCGCGTCTGCGGCGCCGTCGCGGCCGGTCGCCCGGTTCCCCGTGCCCCTGGGTCGGTCGGCTCCTCCTTGGCCAGGCTGTGCGGCCACCAGACCTTCGACCCCACGTCCAGGAACAACGACGTCACCAGCACCGATCGCACGATGAACGTGTCCAGCAGGACACCCAGCGCCACCGCGAAGCCGATCTCCGCGAAGGCGACCATCGGGAGGGTGCCCAGGGCGGCGAAGGTGCCGGCCAGGACGAGGCCGGCGGAGGTGATGACGGCGCCGGTCGCGGCCAGGCCCGTGATCACGCCCGCGCGGGTGCCCCCGTGGGCCGTCTCCTCGCGGATGCGGGTGGTCAGGAAGATGTTGTAGTCGATGCCGAGCGCCACCAGGAAGACGAACACGAACAGCGGGAAGTCCGTGGCCTCGCCCGCGTAGTCGAACAGATGACGGAAGGCCAGGGCGCTGATGCCCAGAGCCGCCGCGAAGGACAGGATCACCGTCCCGATCAGCAGCAGCGGGGCGATCAGGGCGCGCAGCAGGGCGCACAGGATCAGCAGGACGACCGCGAGCACCAGCGGGATGATCAGGATGTTGTCGTGCGTGGTCGCCCGGTCCATGTCCAGCAGGGCGGCCGTACCACCGCCGACCCGGGCGTCGGCGTCCGGGACCGCGTGAACGGCGTCCCGGACCCGTTCCACCGTCTGTTTCGCGGCCTCGCTGTCGGCCGGCGCGGTCATCGTCGCCTCGAAGAGGACCTTGCCCTCGTACGAGGGTTTCGTGCCCGGTGGCAGGCCGAGGGATGTGGGCACGACTCCCCGGGTTCCCGCGACCGCCTCGCCGACCTGTCGTGCCTGGGCCTGGTTGCTGACGACGACCAGGGGATCGCCGCTGCCCGCCGGGAAGTACTTCGCGGACACCTCCTGGCCGACGATCGAGTCCGGTTTCCCGGTGAAAGCGTCCGCGTTGCCGATGCCCTCGGCGCGCAGCTGGATCAGGCCGAGCGAGCAGATCACCAGGGCCGCGGCCGTGGCGCTCCAGACCATCCGGGGGCGTAGGGCCATACGGCGGCCCGCGCGGGCCCAGAGGCCGGTCTCGATGCGGTCGGGGGCGCCGAAGCGCGGGATGGCCGGCCAGAAGATCCAGCGGCCGAAGATCACCAGCAGGGCCGGGAACAGCGTCATCATGGCCAGCAGGGCGACCGTGACGCCGATCGCGGCGACCGGGCCGAGACCGCGGGTCGAGTTCATCTCGGCGGCCAGCAGGACCAGCATGCTCAGGACGACGGTCGCGCCGGAGGCGAGCACCGCCGGACCCGCGCGGTGCAGAGCGCGGGCCATCGCCTCGTGGCGGTCCTCGTGGTGGTGCAGTTCCTCGCGGTATCGGGCGACCAGCAACAGGGCATAGTCGGTCCCCGCGCCGAAGACGAGCACGGTCAGAATGCCGGCGCTCTGGCCGTTGACGGTCAGTCCCGCGTGCTGGGCGAGCAGGTAGATGAAGGCCTGCGCGGTGAACAGCGCGGCGACCACGGAGAGCAGGGGGACCAGGAGCAGCGTGGGGCTGCGGAAGGTGATGAGCAGCATGACGATGACGACGCCCATCGCCGACAGCAGCAGAGTCGAGTCGATGCCCTCGAAGGCCTTGGAGAAGTCCGCGGACGTGCCGCCGGGGCCGGTGACGTGTACGGCGAGGCCGTCGCCGCCCTTGCCCACGACGTCACGGATGGAGTCGACCGCGGGCGTGATCTCCTTCCAGCCCTTCGCGTCCATGGTGATCGGGACGAGGATCTGCGCCGCGCGCGGCTCGCTTCGCCGGTCGTACACCGGGCCCCGGGTCTCGGAACCGCGGACGCCGTGTGCCGTGAGCTGCTTGATCTCGGCCGTGTCCTTGGCGATCGCGGCCCGCTCCTGCGGCGTGAGGCCGCTCTCGCGCGCGTAGACCACGACCGCGGGGATCTGTTCCGGCCTGAAGTCCTCGGAGAGCTGGAGGACCTGGGTCGACTCCGCGGAGCCGGGCAGCCAGGAGGCCGCGTCGTTGTCCTGGGCGTCGGTGAGCTTGGAGGCGAGGGGCGCCGTCAGGAAGAGCACCACCAGCCACAGGGCCAGCACCAGCCACTTGGCCCGGCGTCCGCAGACGAGATGCGCGATGCCCCGGAGATGCGCGATGCCCCGATTTCCGCTCATGGCCACCCCCGGTGCCATCTGTCGAGCCGACCGGCGGCCCAGCATGGCACGCGCGGCCCGTTCACAACATCCGATGAACGGCTGAGGTCTGGACCGGCGCGCCCGTTCGCCCCCGGGCATGGGAGGCTTGGGGCATGGCCGCGCAGATCAACCCCAGCATCCTGTCCGCCGACTTCGCCCGCCTCGCGGACGAGGCGAAGGCGGTCGAGGGAGCCGACTGGCTCCACGTCGACGTCATGGACAACCATTTCGTCCCGAACCTCACGCTCGGTGTGCCGGTCGTAGAGTCTCTGGCCCGTGCGACGGACACCCCGCTGGACTGCCATCTGATGATCGAGGCCCCCGATCGCTGGGCGCCCCAGTACGTAGAGGCGGGGGCCTCCTCCGTCACCTTCCATGTGGAGGCGGCCGCCGCTCCGGTCCGGCTCGCCCGGGAGATCCGGGCCAAGGGTGCCCGCGCCTCCATGGCGCTGAAGCCCGCGACGCCCATCGAGCCGTACGAGGACCTGCTCCCCGAGCTCGACATGCTGCTGATCATGACGGTGGAGCCCGGTTTCGGGGGTCAGTCGTTCCTCGACATCATGCTCCCCAAGATTCGCCGGACCCGCGAGTTGATCAGCAAGCACGGTCTTGAGCTGTGGCTCCAGGTGGATGGCGGGGTCTCGGCCTCCACCATCGAGCGCTGCGCGGACGCCGGCGCCGACGTCTTCGTCGCCGGATCGGCGGTGTACGGGGCGTCCGACCCGGCCGAGGCGGTACGTGCACTGCGCAACCAGGCCGAGGGGGCGACCGCGAAGGCCTCGTGGGCGTGCGACCACTGAGCGTCAGGAACGTGAACGGCTCCCATCAGGGCTGATCAAGTGCGCCGGATCTGCAAGGATGAACGGCGTATCCAGAGTGTGAACAGTAGTGAGGAGATCGCCGTGTCGGGTATGTCGGCTGGCCGGTCAGCCATGCGGATGGGACCCGCTGAGCTGGTGCAGGCGGCGGCCATGGCCCGCCGCTTCTACCTCGAGGGCAAATCCAAGATCCAGATCGCGGAGGAGTTCGGCGTCAGCCGCTTCAAGGTGGCCCGGGTCCTGGAGACCGCTCTCGAACGGGATCTCGTGCGGATCGAGATCCGCGTGCCGGCCGAGCTGGACGCCGAGCGCTCCGACGCGCTCCGCGCCCGCTACGGCCTCAGGCACGCCGTCGTGGTCGAGTCACCGGCCGAGGCCCAGGACTCGCCCGACCCCGAGAACCTGGGAGAAGTGGCCGCCGACCTGCTCGGTGAGCTGGTCGACGAGGGTGCCATCCTGGGCCTGGCCTGGGGCCGTTCCACCATCCACATGGCGGCCGCCCTCGACCGGCTCCCGCCGTGCACAGTGGTGCAGTTGACGGGGGTGTACGACGCCGGGACCGCCGAGCGTGGTTCGGTGGAGGCGGTGCGGCGGGCCGCCCAGGTGTCCGGCGGGGACGCCCACCCCATCTACGCGCCGATGCTGCTTCCGGACGCGGCGACCGCGGCCGCGTTGCGCAACCAGACCGGGATCGCCCGGGCCTTCGAGTACTTCGACAAGGTCACGGTCGCCTGTGTCTCCATCGGCTCCTGGGAGCCGGGCATCTCGACGGTGCACGACATGCTCAGCGACGAGGAGCGGGCGCACTACGCCTCCCTCGGGGTCGCCGCCGAGATGTCCGCGCACCTCTTCGACGCCGAGGGCCGCCGGGTCGGACGGGACCTGGGGGAGCGGTGCATCACCGTCAAGACCGAGCAGCTCCGCCGTATCCCCGAGGTCGTCGCGATCGCGGGCGGCCAGCGGAAGGGGGCCGCGATCGACGCGGTGCTGCGGTCCGGACTCGTCACCAGCCTGGTGACGGACACCTCCGCTGCGGACTACCTGATGACGGCGGGGACGCCGCCGAAGCCGGCGCTCAACAGGGCGGACCCCGACGGGTCCTGAGGGAAGACGCGGGGACGGCCGTGGCAGCATCGAGCTCATGCTGCTGCGGTTCGTCTCCCGAATGTTCCTGTGTGTACTCGTCCTGACGGGGTGTTCGGCCACCGGCCACGATCCCTCGCCGGGCGGCGGCCCGGCCACCGTCCAGGCGGCGAAGCTCCCGGCCGAGGCCCGGCAGATCCTCGAACTCATCGACAGGGGCGGGCCGTTCCCGTACGCCAAGGACGGCGCGGTCTTCGGGAACTTCGAGCGGCTGCTGCCCGCGCACCAGCGCGGTTACTACCACGAGTACACCGTCCCGACGCCGGGCTCGCGCGATCGCGGGGCCCGGCGCATCGTCACCGGGCAGGGCGGGGAGATCTACTACACCGATGATCACTACGACTCGTTCAGGGCGGTACTGAGATGACGGCGGCACGCGTGGTCATGCTGGACCTGGACGGGGTCGCGGACAAGGGGGGCCTGATGGACCGCTGCGCCCGGGACCTGCGGCTGCCGCAGTGGTTCGGCCGCAACTGGGACGCGCTGGCCGACGTCCTCTCCGACCCGGGCCTGTGGTCCGAGGACGGCTTCGAGGACGCAGCCGCACAGGAGACCGTCGTCGTCGTACGGAACTGGGAGCGGTACGCCGGGGCGCGGCCCGACGAGTGGGCGACCGCGCGCGAGGTGTTCTCGCAGGCGTCCGCGCTCACCGTGGCGCTCGCCCTTGGAGGTTCGTCCTAGGGCCCCCGCGACCGGTCTGGACGATTCGCCCGTGGGTGGCGTTCCACCCGGCGTGGGAGAATGAAGTACGTGCTCTTTCCCCCTGGCTGACCTGTCCGGGGGCCACCTCTGATCGACTGGGATGTGCAGCACGTGCGTTTCCTCAACGACATCCAGCCCCCGTACGACCTGACGTACGACGACGTCTTCATGGTCCCGAGTCGCAGCGCCGTCGGCTCCCGGCAGGGCGTGGACCTCAGCTCCCCGGACGGCACGGGCACCACGATCCCGCTGGTCGTCGCCAACATGACCGCCATCGCCGGGCGCCGCATGGCCGAGACCGTGGCCCGCCGCGGGGGCCTCGTGGTCATCCCGCAGGACATCCCGATCGAGGTCGTCACCGAGGTCGTCTCCTGGGTGAAGAGCCGCCACCACGTCCTGGACACCCCGATCGTGCTGGCCCCGCACCAGACCGTCGCCGACGCGCTCGCCCTGCTGCCCAAGCGCGCGCACAACGCCGGTGTGGTCGTCGACGAGGCGGGCCGGCCGGTCGGTGTCGTCACCGACCAGGACCTGTCCGGGGTCGACCGTTTCACGCAGCTCGGCGAGGTCATGTCGCGCGATCTGCTGCTCCTCGACGCGGACATCGACCCGCGTGAGGCCTTCAACCGCCTCGACGCGGCCAACCGGCGCTACGCCCCCGCCGTGGACCCGGAGGGCCGCCTCGCCGGCATCCTCACCCGCAAGGGCGCCCTGCGCGCCACGCTGTACACGCCCGCCGTGGACGCGCAGGGCAGGCTGCGCATCGCCGCCGCCGTGGGCATCAACGGCGACTTCGCGGAGAAGGCCAAGCAGCTGCTCGACGCGGGCGTGGACACGCTCGTCATCGACACCGCGCACGGCCACCAGGAATCGATGATCACCGCGATCAGGACGGTCCGGGCGCTCGACCCGCAGGTCCCGATCGCGGCCGGCAACATCGTGGCCGCCGAGGGGGTGCGGGACCTGATCGAGGCCGGCGCGGACATCGTCAAGGTCGGTGTCGGCCCCGGCGCCATGTGCACCACCCGCATGATGACCGGCGTCGGACGGCCGCAGTTCTCGGCGGTCCTGGAGTGCGCGGCCGAGGCGAAGAAGTACGGCAAGCACGTGTGGGCCGACGGCGGTGTCCGGCACCCGCGCGACGTCGCCATGGCGCTGGCCGCCGGCGCGTCCAACGTGATGATCGGGTCCTGGTTCGCGGGCACCTACGAGTCGCCGGGCGACCTCCAGCAGGACGCGAGCGGACGGCTCTACAAGGAGTCCTTCGGCATGGCCTCCGCGCGTGCGGTGCGCAACCGTACCTCGGACGAGTCGGCGTACGACCGGGCCCGCAAGGCGCTGTTCGAGGAGGGCATCTCGACCTCCCGGATGTTCCTCGACCCGGCCCGCCCGGGCGTCGAGGACCTGATCGACTCGATCATCGCGGGCGTCCGCTCCTCCTGCACCTACGCCGGCGCGGGCTCCCTGGAGGAGTTCGCCGAGAAGTCGGTCGTGGGCATCCAGAGCGCGGCCGGCTACGCGGAGGGCAAGCCGCTGCACGCCAGCTGGAGCTGAGTCCGTGGGCGCGGGCCCCCGCCCAAAGACCCCGGAGGCGGGGGAGTGCTCCTCCCTCCTGGCGTGGCTGGGCGGGCGGCCCGTGGGGCACAGAGGAGCTGGTCCGGCAACGGGGTCCGAGGACTGTGGGCCTCGGGGTCGGCAAGGACGAGCAGTTCGGCCCGGTCGATGGCGTCTGTGGCCCCGCCCGGCGTCCTACAGCCGTCAGCCGACCGTGCGCGAGGCCCGCGAGGCCATGGCCTCCTGACCGCACATCGGGGCGGAGCCGGGCACCAGGAAGCAGGCCGCACGGGAGGCGCACACCCGCTGGATCGAAGCCCAGGCCGCTGCCCACGGCAAGCCCGAGCAGACGGGCTTCGACGAGACGGACGTAGCCGCGACGCGGGCTGCGAGGGGGAGTGGAAGGACCGCCGGCGAGGGCTGAAAGGTGCCCACAGGGGGCACGCGCAACGAAGGGCCGCCCAGTGGCCCGGAACGCAAGGATCTTGCGAGGGCGTGCAAGGTTGCTGCATTACGACTGTGACGTCCGGCCTCGTAGGGTGCTTCGCTGTACTCACCTGCAGCGACGAAGGAGTCAGCGCGTGCTCGACCAAGGCGCACCCCCACGACAGGCCACACCAGGGGCGAGGGGGCTAGGTACTCGCCTCATGCGGCGCAAGCCGGTGGAACGCCTGGTGGCGGAGGGCGGCCAGGGCGAGGGAGGAGCCCTCAGGCGCTCCCTCGGACTGTGGCAGCTGACGATGATCAGCATCGGCGCCACCCTCGGCACCGGCATTTTCGTCGTGCTGGGTGAGGCGGTGCCGAAGGCAGGTCCCGCCGTCACCCTCTCCTTCGTGATCGCCGGCCTCACCGCCCTCTTCTCGGCCCTGTCGTACGCCGAGCTCGCCGGGACCATCCCGGTCGCCGGGTCCTCGTACTCGTACGCGTACGCAACCATGGGTGAACTGATCGCCTGGATCTGCGGCTGGTGTCTGGTCCTGGAGTACGGCGTCTCGGTCGCCGCCGTGGCTGTCGGCTGGGGCGAGTACCTGAACGAGCTGCTGGACGGGACCATAGGCGTCACCATCCCGGACGCGCTGTCCGCCCCGCCCGGCGACGGCGGCGTCTTCAACCTCCCGGCGCTGATCGTCGTGCTGCTCGCCATGGCCTTCCTGCTGGGCGGCGCCCGCGAGTCGGCCCGCGCCAACACCGTCATGGTGGTCGTGAAGATGGCCGCGCTGGTGCTGTTCTGCGCGATCGGCGTCCAGGGCTTCCGCTCGGGCAACTACGAGCACTTCATGCCGCTCGGGATGGCCGGGGTCAGCGCGGCCGGTGCCACGCTCTTCTTCTCGTACATCGGCTTCGACGCCGCCTCCACGGCCGGTGAGGAGGCGAAGAACGCCCAGCGCGACCTGCCCCGCGCGATCATGTTGTCGCTGGTCATCGTGACCGCGTTGTACGTCCTCGTCGCGGCCGTCGCGGTCGGCGCGAAGCCCTGGCGGCACTTCAACGACTCCGAGGCCGCGCTCGCCCAGATCATGCGCGAGGTCACCGGGCAGAGCTTCTGGGGCACCCTGCTGGCGTTCTGCGCGGTCATCGCCATCGCGAGCGTCGTCCTGACGGTCCTCTACGGCCAGACCCGCATCCTCTTCGCCATGTCCCGGGACGGACTGGTGCCGAAGGTGTTCTCCCGGGTCCACCCGAAGACCGGCGCGCCCCGCGCCAACACGGTGATCGTGTCCCTGTTCTGCGGGGTGCTGGCGGCGGCGATCCCGCTCGGCCAGCTCGCCGACGCCACCAGCATCGGCACGCTCTTCGCCTTCGCGCTGGTCAACATCGCGGTCGTGGTGCTGCGCCGGACCCGTCCGGACATGCCCAGGACCTTCCGCGTCCCGTTCTCGCCGGTCTTCCCCGCGCTGGGCTTCGGCTTCTGCGTGTGGATGATGGGCAGCCTGTCCACCGTCACCTGGGTGGTCTTCGGGGTCTGGATGGCCGTCGGGCTCGTGGTCTACTTCGTATACGGCCATCGCCGTTCCCGACTCGCAACACCCGAAGGCTGATCCACCCCCGTGCTGAACGATCTCGACGAACGCATCGTGCACGCCCTCGCCGAGGACGCCCGCCGCTCCTACGCGGACATCGGGCAGATCGTCGGCCTGTCCGCGCCCGCGGTGAAGCGGCGCGTGGACCGGTTGCGTGCCACCGGGGCCATCACCGGATTCACCGTACGGGTGGACCCGGCGGCCCTCGGCTGGGAGACCGAGGGGTTCGTCGAGATCTACTGCCGGCGCAACACCTCCCCGGAGACCATCCAGCGGGGCCTGGAGCGCTACCAGGAGGTCGTGGCCGCGTCCACCGTCACCGGCGAGGCGGACGCGGTCGTGCAGGTCTTCGCCTCGGACATGCGGCACTTCGAACGGGTCCTGGAGCGGATCGCGGGCGAGCCGTTCGTGGAGCGCACCAAGTCGGTCCTCGTCCTCTCCCCGCTCCTGCGCCGCTTCTCCTCGGGCTCGCCCACCTGAACTGAGCCCTACTCCGCGGTCGTGCGGGCCAGCGCGTTGTTCCCTATCGAGTTGTGCACGCTGAAGCTCACCGCGTCCGAACGGTAGCGGTCGTCCGACCACTCGACCGGGCGGCCCTCCCGGGTCGTGGTCACCCGGCGCACCCGCAGCAGTGGACTCGTGCGGCGGACCCCCAGCAGCTCCGCGTCCCGCGCCCCCGCCGCCACCGCGTCGATGACGTGCTCCCCGTAGGCGAAGACCAACCCCGTGTCGTCGTACAGGCGTTGGGTGACCGAGGGGCACTCGGGCTCGATGGCCTCGACGGTCGGGGAGATCCAGTCGGCGTACACCGTCCGCTCCAGCAACACCGGTTCGCCGTCCAGGCCGCGCACCCGCAGGACGTGCAACACCGGCGTCCCGGCAGCCAGTTGGAGGCGTACCGAGTCCTCCTTGGCGGCCGGCCGGTACTCCTGTGCGACCACGCGGCCCGTCGCCCGGCGCCCCATCGCCCGCGCCCACTCGGCGAAGCTCCGCAGCTCGGCGAAGCTCTGGCTGCGGCGGCTGGCCAGCACCACCCGGCGGGCGCCCTGCCGGGAGCCGATGAGGCCCTCGGCGGTCAGGGCCGCTACCGCCTGGCGGACCGTGCCGCGTGAGACGCCGTAGTGCGCCGCGAGCTCCGTCTCGGCGGGCAGCAGACTGCCGACCGTGTACTCCTCGCGGTCGATCGCCCGGCGCAGTTCGTCGGCGATCTCCTCGTGTCGCGCCCCCATGCTTCCCCTCCGAGTCGGTCGCTGTGCACAGCGTGACCAGCGTAGTCGACATCCCGGGCGGCTCGGAGAAGTCCTGACTGTCCGGGAATTCAGGGTCCAGCGTTTCGCCAGTGTTTACCGACAGGACACCAGCGGCGGCCTTACTGAGGCCAACTTGTTCAGACAAGTTCTCTCCGTTTGGCTCCACCCTCGCGCGTCCCCTGGAGAAGCCGTGACCGTGTCCCTACCGAGAACCACCGCCCTCGGTGTTCTCGCGACCCTCGCCGCCCTCGCCCTGAGCGCCTGCGGCGCCGCACCCGACAACGCGTCGACCACCGCCGACGGCAAGAACGCCGCCACCGCCACCTCCGCCGCCGACTTCGGGGGCCTCGCCGCACTCGAGAAGGCGGCCAAGAAGGAGGGCACGCTCAACGCCATCGCGCTGCCCCGCGACTGGGCCAACTACGGCGCCCTCATCGACGGCTTCCAGAAGAAGTACGGCATCAAGGTCGCCGTCGAGAACCCCGACGGCTCCAGCCAGGACGAGATCAACGCCGTGACCTCGCGCAAGGGACAGACCCGGGCGCCCGACGTGCTCGACCTCGGCAGCTCCTTCGCGCTCAGCGCCGCCCAGCAGGGCCTGCTCGCGCCCTACAAGGTGGCGTCGTACGCCGACATCCCGGCCGGCCAGAAGGACCCGCAGGCCCGCTGGTACAACGACTACGGCGGCTACATCTCCATCGGCTGCGACGCCAAGCGGGTCAAGACCTGCCCCACCACCTTCGCCGACCTGCTCAAGCCCCAGTACAAGGGCCAGGTCGCCCTCAACGGCAACCCCACCAAGTCCGGTTCGGCCTTCGGCGGCGTCTACGCGGCCGCGCTCGCGAACGGCGGCTCCTTCGACGACATCCAGCCCGGCCTCGACTTCTTCGCCAAGATCAAGAAGAACGGCAACTACACGCCCGTCGAGTCGACCCCGGCCACCGTCGAGAAGGGCGAGACGCCGATCAGCATCGACTGGGACTACCTGAACGCCGGGTACGCCGACGAGTTCAAGTCCAAGGGCGTCGACTGGAAGGTCACGGTCCCGGCCGACGGCCAGTTCTCGCAGTACTACTCCCAGGCCGTCAACAAGGGCGCCCCGCACCCGGCGGCCGCCCGCCTGTGGCAGGAGTACCTCTACAGCGCCGAGGGCCAGAACCTCTGGCTCAAGGGATACGCCCGCCCGGCCCTGATGACCGCCATGGAGAAGGCCGGCACCCTCGACAAGGCCGCCGCGGCCAAGCTGCCCGCGGTCTCCGGAACGCCCAAGTTCCCCACCGAGGCCCAGCAGGACAAGGCCAAGACGGTCCTCGGACAGGGCTGGGCGAAGGCCGTCTCCGGATGACGGCCACCGCCGTACGGGTGGACACGGTGCCCGCCGCTCGCGCGAAGCGGCGGCGCCGGTCCCTCGGCTGGGTCGCGGTCGTCCCGCTGCTCGCGTTCGTCGCGCTCGCCTTCGGACTGCCCGCCGTCGCCATGCTCGACGGCGCCTTCACCGCCAAGAACCCGGCCGGGGCGACTTCGTACACCCTCGACAACCTGACGGCCTCCCTCAAGGGCGCGTATCTCACCGCGCTGCTCGGCAGCGTGAAGCTGTCGGCCGTGTCCGCCGCCCTCGCCACCCTGGTCGGACTGCCGCTCGCCCAGGCCGTGGTGACCTCCCGCTTCCGCGCCCTGCGCGAGGCCGTGCTCACCGCGTCCGGGGTCCTCGCCAACTTCGGCGGCGTGCCGCTGGCCTTCGCCTTCGTCGCCACCCTCGGCAACGCCGGCGTCCTGACCCGGCAGTTCGGCCTCGCCGACAAGGGCTGGGACCTCTACAGCTTCTGGGGCCTGGTCATCGTCTACCTGTACTTCCTGATCCCCCTCATGGTCCTCACCATCACCCCGGCCCTCGACGGACTGCGCGCCCAGTGGCGCGAGGCCGCGCAGAACAACGGGGCGACGGGCGTGCAGTACTGGCGGTTCGTCGCCCTGCCCGTCCTGCTGCCCACACTCCTCGGCGGGTTCGTGCTCCTCTTCGGCAGCGCCTTCGCCGCCTACGCCACCGCCGCCGCGATGGTGGGCAGCTCCATCCCGCTGGTCACCCTCCAGATCGCCGACGCCATCTCCGGCAACGTGCTCGTCGGCCAGGAGAACGTGGCGCTCGCCCTCAGCCTCGACATGGTCCTGGTCGCGGGCCTGGTCATGGCCGTGTACCTGCCCCTGCAGCGGAGGAGTGCGCGATGGCTCGCCTGAACCTGTGGCGGTGGGGCGTGCTCGGCCTCGCCGGCCTGTACTTCCTGGTGCCGCTGGCCGCCTCCGTCGTCTTCACCGTCGACGTGCCCGGCCAGGGCATCACCTTCGACGCCTACACCCAGATCTTCTCCACCGACGGCTTCGTCTCCAGCCTGCTGCTCTCGCTGGAGCTGGCCCTCGCCACCATCGTGGTCGTCCTGCTGCTGATGGTGCCCGCGATGGTCGCGCTGCGGCTCGGCGCGCCCCGTCTGCGACCTCTCGTCGAGGTGGTGTGCTCGCTGCCGCTGGTCGTCCCGCCGATCGCGTTCGTCGCCGGCATCGGCACGGTCCTCAAGTGGGGACCCGACCATTTCTCCCGCACCCCGCTGTTCGAGACCTTCGTGGCGATCCAGAACCCCGACTTCCCCTTCGTCCTGGTCCTGGCCTACGTCGTGATGGCGCTGCCCTTCGTCTACCGGGCCCTGGACGCCGGGCTGCGCGCGATCGACGTCCCCACCCTCGTCGAGGCCGCCCGCAGCTGCGGTGCCGGCTGGCCGCAGGCTCTCGTCCGGGCCGTTCTGCCCAACCTGCGCAGTGCCCTGCTCAACGCCTCCTTCCTCACCCTGGCCCTGGTGCTCGGCGAGTTCACCGTGGCCCAGCTCCTTGGCTTCCAGCCCTTCGCCGTGTGGATCGTCAACGTCAGCGGCTCACAGGCCCAGTTGTCCGTCGCCGTGTCCGTGCTCAGCCTGCTCGTGACGTGGGCGCTGCTCCTCGTCCTGGCCGGCTTCGGCGGCCGTACCCGAACTACCTCCCGGGGATGACTCATGTCTGAATCTGCTGCCACCGTCGAATTCCGGGGTCTCAGGCGGGAGTTCGGCCCGACCGTCGCCCTCGACGGACTCGACCTGACCGCCCGGCCGGGTGAACTGCTCGCCCTGCTCGGCCCGTCCGGCTGCGGCAAGACCACCGCCCTGCGGATGCTCGCCGGCTTCGAACACCCCGACTCCGGCGAGGTGCTGGTGGACGGTGAGGACGTGACCCGGGTGCCGGCCCACCGCCGGGACGCCGGGATGGTCTTCCAGTCGTACAGCCTCTTCCCGCATCTCGACGCGCTCGACAACGTGGCCTTCGGACTGCGGATGCGCAGGGTCCGCACGGCCGAACGGCGGTCTCGCGCCGCGGAGTTGCTGGATCTCGTCGGGCTCGCCGACAAGGGCACGCGGTTCCCGCACCAGCTCTCCGGCGGCCAGCAGCAGCGGGTCGCGCTGGCCCGCGCGCTCGCTCTGCGCCCGCGCGTACTGCTCCTCGACGAGCCCCTGTCGGCGCTGGACGCCAAGGTGCGGCTCAGCCTCCGCGAGGAGATCCGGCGCCTCCAGCAGGAACTCGGCATCACCACCCTGTTCGTCACCCACGACCAGGAGGAGGCCCTGTCCATGGCGGACCGGGTCGCCGTGATGCACGCCGGCCGGCTCGAACAGTGCGCGCCGCCGAGTGAGTTGTACGGCCGTCCCGCCACCGCCTTCGTCGCCGAGTTCGTGGGCACGATGAGCCGGATCCCGGGCCGGCTCGTCCAGGACACGGTCGACGTGCTCGGGCAGCGGCTGCCGGTCGACGGCCCGGTGCCGTCCGCCACCGAGGTCGATGTGCTGGTGCGGCCGGAGGCCGTGCGGGTGCGGGCCGAGGCCGACGGCAAGTCCCGCGTGATCGCCACGTCCTTCCTGGGCGCCGCCGTCCGCGTCACCGTCCGGCTGGCCGACGGCACCGAGGTCAAGGCCGACCTGCCCGCGCACGAGGCCGCCGAGCTCACCGCCGGCGCCGCGGTGAGCGTGTCGCTGCCCGAGCGGCCGGTGCTCGTGGCGGAACGCACCCCCTGATCCCCCACAGCCATGCCAAGCCCCCCACGAAAGAGACAACCGTGAGCCGACTCCCCCTCCAGGCCGTCCTGTTCGACATGGACGGCACGCTCGTCGACACCGAGCGGCTGTGGTGGGAGGCGGTGGAGCAGGTCGCCGGACGGGCCCTGACCGAGGAGGACCGGCCCGAGGTGCTCGGCCGTCCGGTCGAGTACACGGCCGCCTGGCTGTCCGCGATCACGGGCACCCCGGCCGCGGACCTCGCCGAGACCCTCCACCGGGAGTTCGCGGACCGCGTCCGCACCGGCATCGTGCCCCGCCCCGGCGCCCTCGCCCTGCTCGACGCCCTGGCCCGCGAGGGCGTCCCCACGGCTCTGGTGACCGCGTCCCCCCGGGCCGTCGCCGACACCGTGCTCGAAGCGCTCGGCGCCGATCGCTTCGCGGTCTCCGTCACCGCCGACGACACGCCGCACACCAAGCCGGCCCCCGACCCCTACCTCGCCGCGTGCCGGGCGCTCGGCGTCGATCCGGCGGTCTGCGTGGCCGTGGAGGACACCGAGACCGGCGTCGCCTCGGCGGAAGCGGCGGGCTGCGCGGTGCTCGCGGTGCCCTCGCTCGCCCCCATAGCGGCCGCGCCCGGCCGGACCGTACGGGCCAGCCTGGAGGGCGCCACCGTCGACGGTCTCCGCACCCTGCTGCCGCACCGGCTGCGCGTGATGACCTGGAACCTCTGGTACGGCGGCACCGAGGTCCACGATCACCGGGCCAAGCAGCTCAAGGTCATCGCCGAGACCGACGTGGACGTGGTCGGCCTCCAGGAGACGTACGGCACCGCCGCCGAGGAGCTCGCCGATGCGCTCGGCTGGCACTACCACCGCGCCGGGACGAACCTCGGCGTCATCAGCCGCTTCCCGGTCACGGCCGTGCTGGGCGACCCGGACGTCGGGTTCTACGGGGCGGCCGGCGCGCGGATCGCCGTGGGGGAGCGGGAGGTCGACGTGTGGACGGTCCATCTGGACTCCGAGGCGTACGGGCCTTACGCGACCGCAGGGGATCCGGCCGCTCACGAGGAGAAGCGGCTCACGCAGCTGCGGGAGGCGCTGCGCCGCGTCGGCGATGCCGAGCCGGCCGTCCTCGTGGGGGACTTCAACTGCCCCTCCCACCTGGACCGGCCGGATGCCGACTGGCCGGTCACGAAGGCGGCCGAGGAGGCGGGCTTCGCCGACTCCTACCGGCAGGCACACCCCGATCCCGTACGGGAGCCCGGCCACACCTGGTCCCCGGTCCACGCGGAGCCGGAGCCGCAGGACCGGATCGACTTCGTCCTCCACCGCGGCCTGCGCGTTCTCGACTCGCGCACCTACGTCAGCGGCACCCCCCGGACCTGGCCGGACGTCGCGGACAACGACTGGCCGTCCGACCACGCCGCCGTGATCACCACATTTTCACTGGGCAGCGGGTCCGCGACTGTCTAGCATCGGTGCCATGACCTGGCGACATTGATCCACCAGCCGTGCCTCCCGAGGGCCGCCTCGGACGCCGTACCGACGACGTCCGAACCGCCCTTCAGGGAAGGCCCCATGACACTCTCACGCGCACGTGTGCCCGCGACCGGCGTCCGCCGGCTGACGACCACGCTGTACGGCTACGCGTTCCTCGACGATCTCGTCCTGCTCTACCCGGTGTACGCGCTGCTGTTCGCCGACACCGGTCTGCCGCTCTGGCAGATCTCCTCGCTGTTCGCCCTGTGGTCCCTCACGGCCGTCGTCCTCGAGGTGCCCTCCGGCGCCTGGGCCGACACCGTCTCGCGCCGCCGGCTGCTGTGGATCGGCCCGCTGCTCACGGCCGCCGGCTTCGCGCTGTGGGTGACCGTGCCGTCGTACGGCGCCTTCGCGCTGGGCTTCGTCCTGTGGGGAGCCGGCGGCGCGCTCGGCTCCGGTTCGCTGGAGGCCCTGGTCTACGACGAGCTGGAGCGGCTCGGGGCCGCCGAGCGATACGCGCGCGTGATGGGACGGACCCGGGCGGCACGGCTGCTGGGCACGGTCGTGGCGATGGGCCTCGCCGGACCGGTACTCGCTCTCGGCGGATACGGGGCCGTGGGCGCCGCGAGCGTCCTGGCCTGTCTGCTGGCCGCGGCGACGGCGACCCGGCTCCCGGAGCACCGGGTACCGGGAGCCGGGAAGGGGCGCACACGCTGGTCGGCGACCCTGCGCTCCGGACTCGCCGAGGCCCGCGGAGACCGGTCCGTCCGGCGCGCCCTGCTGCTCGTGCCGGCCGTCACCGCGGTGTGGAGCGCGCTCGACGAGTACGTCTCGCTGCTGATCCGCGACCTCGGCGTGGCCGACGCGACCGTGCCCTACCTGGTCCTGCTGGTCTGGGCGGCCGTGACCGTCGGCAGCCTGTTCGCCGGGCCCGCCGAGCGCCTCGGCACCCGGGGCCTCGCCGCCCTGATCGCTGGTGCCGCGCTCGCCCTGGCCGTGGGCGCCGGGGTCCGCACCCCGGCCGGCATCGCTCTCGTCGGCCTTGCCTTCGCCGGCTTCCAGCTGGCGGAGGTGCTCGCCGACGTCCGCCTCCAGCACCGCATCGAGGACGCCCGCCGGGCCACGGTGACCTCGGTGGCGAGCCTGGGCACGGAGCTGGTGACGCTCGTGGTGTTCGGGGTGTACAGCCTGCTCGGGGCGTCCCTGGCGCACAGCACGGTGTTCATGATCCTGTCGGTGCCGTATCTGGTGACGGCGCTCGTGCTGGGCCGGGCGAGCGGGCGTCCACGCAACGAATCGCCGCAGGAGCGTGCTCGTACGCAATGAAACGCTTACCGGCGCGCAACGGCTTCTCCTTGTCCGCCCTGGTGAGCCGCCCGTACCGTCTATACGGCCCCTCCATGTGGCCCCCCATCCACCTTCCGCCCGGTGAGGATCACGCATGCGCACCGCCCTGCTCCAGAGCTCCGGCCGCCCCGGCTCCGTCGAGGGGAACCTCAAGGTCCTCGACGAGGCCGCGGGCCGGGCCGCCGCCGCGGGCGCCGCGCTGCTGGCCGCACCCGAGATGTTCCTCACCGGGTACGCGATCGGCGACGACATTGCCCACCTTGCCGAGGTGGCCGACGGCGAGTCGGCGGACGCGGTCGCGGAGATCGCCTGCCGGCACGGCGTCGCGATCGCCTACGGCTATCCCGAGCTGGCCGGCGTCGCCGAGGTGGAGGGCGGCTCCGGGCCTGATGGCGGCTCCGTCTTCAACTCCGCCCAGCTGATCTCCGCCGACGGCACCCGGCTCGCCAACTACCGCAAGACCCACCTCTTCGGCTGCTTCGAGCGCGACCAATTCGAGCCGGGCGAACAGGCGGTCGTCCAGGCCGAGCTGGGCGGACTCACCGTCGGCCTCATGATCTGCTACGACGTCGAGTTCCCGGAGAACGTCCGCGCCCACGCCCTCGCCGGCACCGACCTCCTGATCGTGCCGACGGCCCAGATGCACCCCTTCCAGTTCGTCGCCGAGTCCCTCGTGCCGGTGCGGGCCTGGGAGAACCAGATGTACGTCGCCTACGTCAACCGGGTCGGCCAGGAAGGGGAGTTCGAGTTCCTCGGGCTCTCCGTGCTGGCCGGCCCCGACGGGGTGGCCCGCGCCCGCGCAGGACGCTCCGAGGAGCTGGTGTTCGCCGACACCGACCCCGAGTTCCTCGCCGCCTCCCGCGAGGCGAACCCTTACCTGGCGGACCGCAGGCCCGGTCTCTACGGGTCCCTCGTCTGATCCACCCCCTGCTTCAAGGAGTCCGTACCCCATGACGTCCACCGTGCCCAACGCCGTCGAGCACGCAGACGAGCAGCAGCCGCCGATCACCATGTTCGGACCGGACTTCCCCTACGCCTACGACGACTTCCTCGCCCACCCGGCGGGCCTCGGCCAGATACCGGCGACCGAGCACGGCACCGAGATCGCGGTGATCGGCGGCGGTCTCTCCGGGATCGTGGCCGCGTACGAGCTGATGAAGATGGGTCTCAAGCCGGTCGTGTACGAGGCCGACCGGATCGGCGGACGGCTGCGGACCGTGGGCTTCGAGGGCTGTGACCCCACGCTGACCGCGGAGATGGGCGCGATGCGCTTTCCGCCCTCCTCCACCGCCCTCCAGCACTACATCCACCTCGTCGGCCTGGAGACCCGCCCCTTCCCCAACCCCCTTGCGGAGACCACCCCTTCGACGGTCGTCGACCTCAAGGGCGAGTCCCACTACGGAGAGACCATCGCCGACCTCCCGCAGGTCTACCGCGATGTCGCCGAGGCCTGGAACAGGTGCCTCGAAGAGGGCGCCGACTTCACCGACATGAACCGCGCCCTGCGTGAGCGGGACGTGCCGCGCATCCGCGAGATCTGGGCGCGGCTCGTGAAGAAGCTCGACAACCAGACCTTCTACGGCTTCCTCTGCGACTCGGAGGCCTTCAAGTCCTTCCGGCACCGCGAGATCTTCGGCCAGGTCGGCTTCGGGACGGGAGGCTGGGACACGGATTTCCCCAACTCCATCCTCGAAATCCTCCGCGTCGTCTACACCGAGGCCGACGACCACCACCGCGGGATCGTCGGCGGGTCCCAGCAGTTGCCGCTTCGGCTGTGGGAGCGCGAGCCGGAGAAGATCGTGCACTGGCCGTACGGGACGTCGTTGAAGTCGTTGCACGTCGACGGTGAGCCCCGCCCGGCCGTGACCCGCCTGCACCGCACGGCCGGCAACCGGATCACCGTGACGGACGCCCGGGGAGACATCCGCACCTATCCGGCTGCGATCTTCACCGCGCAGTCCTGGATGCTGCTGTCCAAGATCGCCTGCGACGACTCGCTCTTCCCGATCGACCACTGGACGGCGATCGAGCGGACCCACTACATGGAGTCGTCGAAGCTCTTCGTCCCGGTCGACCGGCCGTTCTGGCTGGACAAGGACGAGGAGACGGGCCGTGACGTGATGTCGATGACCCTCACCGACCGTATGACGCGCGGCACTTACCTCCTCGACGACGGCCCGGACAGGCCCGCCGTCATCTGCCTCTCCTACACCTGGTGCGACGACAGTCTGAAGTGGCTGCCGCTGTCCGCGAACGAGCGGATGGAGGTCATGCTGAAGTCACTGGGCGAGATCTATCCCAAGGTCGACATCCGCAAGCACATCATCGGCAGCCCGGTGACCGTCTCCTGGGAGAACGAGCCCTACTTCATGGGCGCGTTCAAGGCCAACCTGCCCGGCCACTACCGCTACCAGCGGCGCCTGTTCACCCACTTCATGCAGGACGCGCTGCCCGAGGACAAGCGGGGCGTCTTCCTCGCCGGCGACGACATCTCCTGGACGGCGGGCTGGGCCGAGGGCGCGATCCAGACGGCCCTGAACGCGGTCTGGGGCGTCATGCACCACTTCGGCGGCGAGACCGACGCGAGCAACCCGGGGCCGGGGGACGTGTACGAGGACATCGCACCGGTCGAGCTGCCGGAGGACTAGACCGCGGCGGCCCGCACCTTGTCGTACAGCTCAGTCCGGCAGCGGTGTGAGCAGCATGCGTCCCGCGAAGCCCACCGCCGTGTCCAGGCGCTCGGTGAACTCCCCGGCCACGTCGGGCAGTCCACGCAGCGCCCACAGGGCCCGGGCCGCGGTCCAGGTGGCCTCGCGGGCGCGGTCCAGGCTCCAGGAGCCCAGTAGATGGGTGAGCGGGTCGGCGATCTGGAGGAGGTCGGGGCCCGGCATCAGATCTTCGCGGATGCGCTCCTCCAGCGAGACGAGGAGATCGCCCACGCGGTCGAACTCGTCCTCCACGTCGGCGGGTTCGCAGCCGAGGCTACGGCAGGTGTCCACCACGGCCAGCGCCAGGTCGTGCCCGATGTGCGCATTGATGCCCGCGAGCGCGAACTGCAGTGGCCGTACGCCGGGATGACGCCGGAACTGGAACAGGGGCCGCCAGCAGGCCGGTGGACGGCGTTCGCCCGCGACCGCCTCCACCGCCGTGAGATAGCGCTCGGCGAACCGCACGTCCAGCGTGATCGCGGCCCGCGCATCCGTGAACCGGCCCCCGTCGACGCACCGGTCGACGGCCTCGGTGACGGCGAGGTAGACGCGGTTGAAGACCGCCACACCGTCCCGCTCCGGCAACTCCTCCTCCAGGGCGCGCATACGGGAGACGACCGCGTCGAGGGGAGTGGTGAACTGTTCCAATTGCGCCATACCGGCAGGGTCCCAGTCCTAGGCTGGCCGGGGTACCGACGGGCCCGGCGCTTCCCCAGAACGGGGGAACGCGCCCGTCGCGCGAGGAGGGAGCGACCGGGTGTCAGGCCTACGTGCCCAGCGACTGGCCGCGCGCCGCGCCGCACGCAGGCGTGTCGTGGGCCGCACCGCGATGGTCGCGGCGGCCTCCCTGGTGGTCGCCGTCGGCACCGCGACCGGCATGCTCTCCGCGCTCGACGGCCGCCCCGGCTCCGACGAGGCGCGGCCGGGGCCCGTCAGCGGCTCCCGGAGCCCGGAGTCGGACGCGCCGTCCGCCGTGGCGCCGACGTCCGAGCCGGCCTCTCCCTCCGCCTCCGACTCCACCTCAGCTACGGCCTCGCTTGCCGCGAAGACGAGCGCGTCCCCATCCCCCAAGAGGGCGAGCCCCGCTCCACCAAAGCCGCTCCTCTACAGCTACCCCTCCTCCCAGGTGCTCGACTGGGTCCGGGACAACCCGCGCGACCGTCGCGCCGGCGTCATAGAGGCCCGCATCGCCGACCGGCCCGCCGCGGTCTGGTTCGCCGACTACACCCCGGCGACCATCACCTCCCGGGTCCGCGCGGTCACTTCCGGCGGTGCCGCGCAGGGCCGGGTCCCGGTGGTCGTGGCGTACGCGATCCCGGACCGTGACTGCGGCGGAGCCTCCCAGGGCGGGGCGCCGGACCTCGGCGCGTACGACGCCTGGATCGACCGGTTCGCCGCCGGGCTCGGCTCCGGCGAGGTCGTCGTCGTCCTGGAGCCCGACGCGATCGCCCAGTCCGACTGTCTCTCGGCCGCCGGAAGGGCCGACCGCTTCGCCTCGCTGGCCCGCGCGGGCCGTGTCCTGAAGTCCGCCGACCCCAGGGCCCGCGTCTACTACGACGCCGGTCACTCCGGCTGGCACCCGGCGGCCAGGCAAGCGGCCCTGCTGAGGCAGGCGGGCGCCGCCTCGGCCGCCTCCTCCGACGGGATCTTCAGCAACGTCTCCAACTTCCGGACCACGTCCGCCGAGATCGCCTACGACCGCCAGGTCCTCGCCGCCCTGGCCGGACCGTCGAGCCTCGGTGCCGTCATCGACACCAGCCGCAACGGCAACGGCGCCCCGCCGGACGGCGAGTGGTGCGACCCGGCGGGCCGGAAGATCGGCCGGCCCCCGACCCTGGGCACCGGCGAGCCGGAGATCGACGCCTATCTGTGGGTGAAGCTGCCGGGGGAGTCGGACGGCTGCAAGGGCACACCGGGCACGTTCAGCCCGTCGTACGCCTATGACCTGGCCTCGGCGTAGGCCGGCCGCCGACCACTGCGACGCGACGGCCACTGCGACGCGACGGCCACTCCGACCTGGGATGAGCGAACGCTTAGGATGGAGTCGTTGCCCTATACACCCAGGAGTCCCGCCCGTGACCGCCGACGCCACCCTCGCCCCCGCCCTGTCCTACGGCCGGCTGATCCCGGTCACCGTCCACTTCGACGACCTGGACGCCCTGGGCATGCTCCACAACGCCCGCTACCCGCTGCTCGTCGAGCGGGCCTGGACCGAGTTCTGGCAGGAGCGCGGCATCCGCTTCGAGGGTGACTGGGCGAGCGCCGGGGACGCCTGCAACGTCGTCAAGGAGCTGCTCATCGGCTACGACGTCCCCGTGACCCGGAGCGGCCCCTACGCCGTTCACCTGTGGCTGGAGCGACTCGGCACCACCGGCCTGACCTACGGCTTCCGGTTCTGTTCCGCGGACGGGGTCACGACGTACGCGCGCGGCACCCGCGTACTGGTCCGGCTGGACCCCGAGACCCTGCGCCCCGCGCCCTGGAGCGAGGGCTTCAGGGCCGCCGGTCGGGAACTGCTGCCGGCGCGGGGCTGAGCCTCGGGCGGTCGCGGTCTCCGGCGCGCAGCACGCCCGCGAAGGCGACGAGGCCGCCGGCCAGGACGGTCACCAGAACGAAGGAGACCGTCAGGTTCGTGGCCTGGGCGACCCCGCCCAGCAGGCTCGGCGCGACGAGCCCCGAGGTGTAGGTGATGGTCGCGACGCCCGCGATCGCCTGGCTCGGGTTGGGCCCGCTGCGCCCCGCCGCCGCGAAGCACAGCGGCACGACCACGGCGATGCCGAGACCCATCAGGGCGAAGCCGGTCATCGCCACCGCCGGATGGTTCGCGAGGACGATGAGCAGCCCGCCGCCGATGCCCAGGACACCGCCCAGCCGGACCGTGTTGACCGACCCGAAGCGGTTGACCACGGCGTCGCCCACGATCCGGGCCACCGCCATGGTGAGCATGAAGCCGGTCGTGCAGGCGGCGGCGAGTCCCGCCGAGGAGTCCAGCCGGTCCTTGAGGTACACCGCCGACCAGTCCAGGCTCGCCCCCTCCGCGAACACCGCGCAGAAACCGACCGTGCCGATCAGCAGGGCCGACTTCGGGGGCAGCGTGAACCGGGGCGGCGCCTCCTCGTCCGCACCGGCCTGCACGTCGAGGACCCACTGGCACGCCACCACACCGAGGACGGTGAGGCAGGCGGCCGCCAGCGCGAAGTGCGCCCGCGCGTCCGCGCCCAGATGGGCCGCGAGCGTGCCGCCCGCCGAGCCGACCAGCGCACCAGCGCTCCACATGCCGTGCAGCCCGGACATGATCGACTTGCCCAGCAGGTTCTCGACCTCGACGCCCAGCGCGTTCATGACCACGTCGGCCATGCCGGCGCTCGCGCCGTACACGAACATCGCCGGGCACAAGGTGTACAGGTTGGGCGCCAGCGCCGGCAGGACCAGGGACAGCGTCCACAGCACGAGCAGTCCGCGCAGCGCCGCCCGGCTGCCGAAGCGGTGGCTGATCCGGGCGGCGAGCGGCATCGCGCAGGACGCGCCGAACGCCGTGAAGGCCAGGGCGAAGCCCAGTTGACCCGCGCTCACCGAGGCATGGTCCTGGATCCACGGCACGCGCGTCGCGAACGAGCCGGTCACGGCCCCGTGCACGGCGAACACGGCGGCCACGGCGTACCGGGCCCGCAGCACCTCTGCCGCCGTGTACCCCACATCGCTCATGATCGGGCCCCTCCAGATCCTCGTCACCACGCTGCTTCCGCCGTAAACTATCAGGGACCCTGCCTGATAGATAGCGCGTATTCGGCAGTGCGGATCTGAGAGGATTCCCGGCATGCCCGCATCCCCGAGCACCGCCCGGGCCATCAACGACCGGCTCGCCCTGCGACTGCTCCAGCAGGAAGGCCCGCTGACGGCAGGGCAGTTGAAGCAGCTCACCGGACTGTCCCGGCCGTCCGTCGCCGACCTCGTCGAGCGCCTCGCCGCCGCCGGACTGATCGACGTGGTCGGGGAGTCGGGGGAGCAGCGCCGCGGCCCGAACGCGAAGCTGTACGGCATCGTCGCCGACCAGGCCCACCTCGCGGCCCTCGACGTGCGCACCGAGGGCGTCTCCGTCGTCGTGTCCGACCTGGTGGGACGGGTGCTGGCCGAGGCGTCGGTGCCCATCGGCGGGGACACCGGGACCGGGCCCGCGGTCGAGCAGGCGGTCGCGCTGGTCGAGCGGGCGGCGAAGGAGGCGGGGGTGCCCGAGCTGCATACCGTCGGCATCGGTGCCCCGGGCCTGATCGACCCGGTTACGGGCGAACTGCGTGACACCGGCGGCCTGCCCGCCTGGCACCGGCGACTGGCGCTGGCGCTGCAGGAACGGCTCCCGCGGACCCGCGTCCACGTCGAGAACGAGACCAACCTCGCGGCGCTGGCCGAACAGCGCGACGGCGTGGCCCAGGACCGGGACACCTTTGTGCTGCTGTGGCTCGGCCACGGCACGGGTGCGGCCGTCGTCCTGGAGGGCACCCTGCGCCGGGGTGCGTCGGGCGGCACGGGAGAGATCGGGTTCCTGCCGGTGCCGGGTACGGCGGTGCTGCCGTCGGCGACGGCGTGTGAAGGCGGCTTCCACTCCCTGGCCGGGTCGGCGGCGATCGTGGAACTGGCACAGCGGCACGGACTGACGGTCGAGGCGCAGGGGTACGAGCCCCCGGCCGCGCACGTGGTCCGGGAAGCGGTGGCGGGCGCCGCGACCGACTTCCTCGACGCCCTCGCCGACCGCCTCGCCGTGGGAGTCGCCGCGGTCGTCGCCATCCTCGACCCGGGCTGCCTGGTCCTGGCCGGCGAGGTGGGCCGGGCAGGCGGGGCGGACCTCGCGGCGAGAGTGGAGCGACGGGTCCGCCGTATGTCACCGCTGCCCACCGAGGTGCGGGCCAGCGCGCTGGGGGGAGCGGCGGTCCTGCGAGGAGCCCTGCTCACGGCCAGGGAAAAGGCCCAGGACGAGTTGTTCGCACCCATTCCGGGACGCGGAGTCCTGCCGTGAAGGAGACCCGGCGGCGGGCAAGGGCCGTCGTCACCGCCGCCGGGCCCGTCTCTACGGGTGTCCAGCCACGGCGACCCTAAAAAGGACTAGACCATTTCGTCAATGGATCTGCGCCATCCGCCCGTTGGGAATAAATCCGGCCGCGCAAGTCCATCGATACGGTCTGTGAGCCACCCCACACCCTTCGCCTGTATGGACGTCGATCAGGCGTGGCAGACTGGCTCTGTACCAGAAGCAGCGCACTCCGGGGTCGGTGAAAGTCCGAACCGGCGGTTACAGTCCGCGACCCGTCCGCTTCCAGCGGCCGGTTGACCAGGTGAAATTCCTGGACCGACGGTTAAAGTCCGGATGGGAGGCAGTGCGCGGCGGGCGGGCATTCGTGCGCGCCGCCGTATCCGTTCGTCCTGCGGGGCGAGTGCGTCCGGCGTCGCCCCCGGTGTTCCCGCTCGTCCATTCTGTCGTCATCGACAGCCCCGGAGTCCGTGCCCGAAGAGGCAGGGAGGACCCGGGAAGTGTTCACCGGAATCGTCGAAGAGCTGGGCGAGATCACCGCCGTCGAGAACCTCGGCGACGCCTGTCGCTTCCGACTGCGCGGCCCCGTCGTCACCGAGGGCGCGAAACACGGGGACTCCATCGCCGTCAACGGCGTCTGCCTCACTGTCGTCGACCACGAGGGTGACGAGTTCACCGCCGACGTCATGGCCGAGACCCTCGACCGCTCCAGCCTCGGCGCCCTGGGCGTCGGCTCCCGCGTCAACCTGGAGCGCCCCACCGCCGTGGGCGCGCGCCTCGGCGGGCACATCGTGCAGGGGCACGTGGACGGCACCGGCGAGGTCCTGGAGCGCAAGCCCTCCGAGAACTGGGAGATCATCAAGATCTCGCTGCCCGCGGACCTTTCGCGCTATGTCGTCGAGAAGGGCTCCATCACGGTCGACGGCATCAGCCTCACCGTCGTGGACGCCGGCCCCGACTACTTCACCGTCAGCCTCATCCCCACCACCCTCGCCCTGACCACGCTCGGCCTCAAGCAGCCCGGCGCCCCGGTCAACCTCGAGGTCGACGTCGTCGCCAAGTACGTCGAGCGCCTGCTCGCGAGCAGTCAGGGGGCGGGGAAGTGAACTCCCTCAACACCGAGGCCTTCACCCTGTTCGGCCAGCACATCCTCTGGTCGGACATGATCGGCAACATCCTCGGCCTGATCGCCCTCGCCCTCGGCTGGCGGCGCAACCTGTGGAGCTGGCCGGTGCAGTTCGCCTCCGGCCTCATCCTCTTCGGCGCCTTCTACGGGCACCTCACCGGCAGCGCCGGCAAGCAGGCCGTCGTCATGGTCGTCGCCGTGTACGGCTGGTGGCAGTGGAACCGCAAGAAGGGCGAGTCCGGCGACGGGCACATCGCCCCCCGGTTCGCCACCTGGCGTGAACGCGGCGCCCTCGTCGGCGCCGCCGCCGTCGGCACCGTCGCCGTCGCCCTGCTCTTCAAGGCCTACCCGACCCTGTCCTGGGACCCCTGGCCGGACGCCTACATCTTCGTCGGCACCGTCGTCGCCATGTACGCCCAGGCCCGCGGCATGGTCGAGTTCTGGTTCGCCTGGCTCCTCGTCGACCTCGTCGGCGTCCCGCTGAACTTCGCCAACGGCTATGCCTTCTCCGGCTTCGTCTACGTCATCTACGGCGCGCTCGTCCTGTGGGGCATGCGCGACTGGTGGCTGCGCTCCCGAGAGTCCGCGCGGCCCGCCCTGGAAGGAGCGCCGGCATGACCGCCGCACCCATTCTCTACAGCACCGACGGCTTCGAGGACTTCGCGCTGGACCCCGTCGAGCAGGCCATCGCGGACATCGCGGCCGGCCGCCCCATCGTGGTCGTCGACGACGAGGACCGAGAGAACGAGGGCGACCTGGTCGTCGCCGCCGAGAAGATCACCCCCGAGATCGTCGCCTTCATGATGAGCGAGTGCCGCGGCCTGATCTGCGCCCCCATGGAGGGCGACGAACTGGACCGGCTCGAGCTGCCGCAGATGGTCGACGACAACACCGAGTCGATGAAGACCGCGTTCACCGTCTCCGTGGACGCCTCCGGCGCTCACGGTGTGACCACCGGGATCTCGGCCTCCGACCGCGCTACCACGCTCCAGCTCCTCGCGAGCGGCGCCGCCGAACCCACCGACTTCGTCCGGCCCGGCCACATCTTCCCGCTGCGCGCCAGGGACGGAGGCGTCCTCACCCGTAACGGTCACACCGAGGCCGCCGTCGACCTGGCCCGGCTCGCGGGACTGCGCCCGGCCGGCGCGATCGTCGAGATCGCGGGCGAGGACGGCCGGATGCTGCGGCTGCCCGAGCTGATCCCCTTCGCCCGCAAGCACGGCCTGACGATCATCTCCATCGAGGACCTGATCGCCTACCGCCGCAGCAGCGAGCCCACGGTCCGCCGCGAGGCCGAGACCCGGCTGCCCACCGCCCACGGCACCTTCACGGCGTTCGGCTACCGCTCCACCGTCGACGGTGTCGAGCACGTCGCGCTCGTGCACGGCGAGATCGGTGACGGCGAGGACGTCCTGGTCCGCGTGCACTCCGAGTGCCTCACCGGCGACATCTTCGGCTCCCTGCGCTGCGACTGCGGCCCCCAGCTCGACGCCTCCCTGGAGCGCATCCGGGACGAGGGCAGGGGAGTGGTGGTCTACCTGCGCGGCCACGAGGGCCGGGGCATCGGCCTGCTGTCCAAGCTGCGGGCCTACGAACTCCAGGAACAGGGCCACGACACCCTCGACGCCAACCTGGAGCTCGGCCTGCCCGCCGACGCCCGGGACTACGGCGCAGGCGCGCAGATCCTCCAGGATCTCGGCGTCCGCAGCCTGCGCCTGATGACCAACAACCCCGACAAGTCCGACGCCCTCCTGCGCCACGGCCTCAAGGTCACGGGACGGGAGCCGATGCCCGTACAGGCGGGCGAGCACAACCTCCGCTACCTGCGCACCAAGCGGGACCGGATGGGCCACGACCTGCCCTGGCTGGACACCACCCCCGTGTCCACCTGCAGCAACCAGTAAGTACTTCGAGGAGACTTGAGAACGTGAGCGGCAAGGGTGCACCGGAGCTGTCCGTACGCAACGTGGGTGACCTGCGGGTCGCCGTCATCGCGGCGCAGTGGCACGAGAAGGTGATGGACGGACTGGTCGACGGCGCTCTGCGGGCCCTGCACGACCTGGGCATCGACGAGCCGACCCTGCTCCGGGTCCCCGGCAGCTGGGAGCTCCCGGTCGTCGCCAAGGTCCTCGCGGGCCGCGGCTACGACGCGATCGTAGCCCTCGGTGTCGTCATCCGCGGCGGTACCCCGCACTTCGAGTACGTGTGCCAGGGCGTCACCCAGGGCCTCACGCAGGTCTCCGTCGAGACCGGCGTCCCCGTCGGCTTCGGCCTCCTCACCTGCGACACCGAGGAGCAGGCCCTGGACCGCGCGGGCATCGAGGGCTCCACCGAGGACAAGGGGCACGAGGCGGTGACCGCCGCGGTGGCCACGGCGGCCACCCTCCGCTCAGTATCTGAACCGTGGCACTAGGGGGTCCGGGCTTACGCGTAAAGTGGGCGCCACCATGTCCAATAAGACGTTCGAGGAGCTCTTCACCGAGCTCCAGCACAAGGCAGCCAACGGCGATCCCGCCACGTCCCGCACCGCAGAACTGGTCGGCAAGGGCGTCCATGCCATCGGCAAGAAGGTCGTCGAAGAGGCCGCCGAGGTCTGGATGGCCGCCGAGTACGAGGGCAAGGAGGCGGCCGCCGAGGAGATCTCGCAGCTGCTCTACCACGTCCAGGTGATGATGGTCGCGCGCGGGATCTCCCTCGACGACGTCTACGCCCACCTGTAAGCCACTCGCCGCAACAACCCCTCAGAGCAAAGGAAGCCGACCTCATGCTGCGCATCGCCGTCCCCAACAAGGGTTCCCTGTCAGGCCCCGCGGGGGAGATGCTGCATGAGGCCGGCTACCAGCAGCGCCGCGAGGCCAAGGAGCTGCGGATCGTCGACCCGGTCAACGACGTGGAGTTCTTCTACCTCCGCCCCCGGGACATCGCGATCTACGTCTCCTCGGGTCAGCTCGACATCGGCATCACCGGCCGGGACCTGCTCGTCGACTCCGGCGCCGACGCCGAGGAGATCCTCCCGCTCGGCTTCGCCCGTTCCACCTTCCGCTTCGCGTCCAAGCCGGGCACCGCGAGCGGCGTCGAGGACCTCAAGGGCAAGACGGTCGCCACCTCGTACGAGGGCATCGTCGCGGGGCACCTCGCCGACAACGGCATCGACGCCTCTGTCGTCCACCTCGACGGCGCCGTCGAGACCGCCATCGAACTCGGGGTCGCCGAGGTCATCGCGGACGTCGTCGAGACCGGCACCAGCCTGCGCAACGCCGGCCTGGAGGTCTTCGGCGAGCCCATCATGAAGTCCGAGGCCGTCGTCATCCGCCGCACCGGCGCCGACGCCGACGAGGCCGCCGAGTCGAAGGTGCAGCAGTTCCTGCGCCGCCTCCAGGGCGTCCTCGTGGCCCGGACGTACGTGATGATGGACTACGACTGCCGTGTCGAGCAGCTCGAGAAGGCTGTCGCGCTCACGCCGGGCCTGGAGTCCCCGACCGTGTCCCCGCTGCACAACGAGGGCTGGGTCGCCGTCCGCGCGATGGTCCCCGCCAAGGAGGCGCAGCGGATCATGGACGACCTGTACGACATCGGCGCGCGGGCCATCCTGACGACGGCCATCCACGCCTGCCGTCTCTGAGGGGCGCATCACAGATGTCCTCCGAGCTTCCCGAACTTCCCGTCACCTTCCGGCCGGCCCGCACCCGTGCCGTGCTGATCAGCGCCGGTGTCGCGATCTTCGTGACCATCACGGTGATCGCGCTCCTGCTGGAGCAGCTCGGCCCGGGCGAGCGTCTGAGCTTCATCGTCACGGCGGCCCTGCTCGCCGGTGTGCTGTTCCTGCTGGCGAGGGTGAAGGTCGTCGCCGACGAGTCCGGTGTCACCGTCCAGAACATCGCCGGCCGTCGGCATCTGGAATGGGCCGAGATCATCCAGGTGAACCTCCGCCCGGGCGACCCGTGGGTGTTCCTCAATCTCAGCGACGGCACCAGCCTGCCCGCGCTCGGCATCCAGCCGGGCATCGCGAAACAGCAGGCCATCGCCGACGCGAAGGCGCTGCGGGCGCTCGCCGAGGCCCGCTCCACAGCCCGCTCCGACGAAGATCAGGGCTGACTCGGGGGATTCCACTCTGCCGCAGTGGGCCTTGTCTTGATTAATCTGTTGGCGGAGGCGTTTTCCTTGCGTCTCCGCCTTACGTTGTTCCTGCTACCCGAGGAGTGACTCCCTCCAGCGATGGACGGATCGTCCTGTAGTACCTGCGCCGCCCCCTCCCGAGATATCGAGCGCGATATCGAGGCGGCGGCATGACCATCCCCTTGCTGCTCCTGGGAGCGGCGTTCCTGCTGATTCTCGCCAACGGCTTCTTCGTGGCGGCCGAGTTCGGCCTTGTCACCGTCGAGGCCACGGACGCCGAGAAGGCCGCCGCGGAAGGCGACCGTCGTGCCCGTAGGGTCGCCGAGTCGCTCAAGGAGCTGTCGTTCCAGCTCTCCGGCACCCAGCTCGGCATCACCATCACCTCCCTCGTCGTCGGCATGCTGGCCGAACCGGCGCTCGCGGAACTGCTGCACGGCCCGTTCGGGGCCATCGGCATCCCCGAGGGCGCGGTTTCCGGCGTGGCCGTCGTCGTCGGCATGCTGCTGGCCTCCGCCGTCCAGATGGTGATCGGCGAACTCGTGCCCAAGAACTGGGCGGTGTCCAAGCCGATGCAGGTCGCCCGCTTCGTCGCGGGCCCGCAGCACGCCTTCGCCCGGCTGTTCCGGCCGGTGATCGCCGCGCTGAACGCGGTCGCCAACCGCCTCGTCCGCGCGCTCGGCATCGAGCCCGCCGACGAACTGGCCTCCGCCCGTACCCCCGGCGAGCTGGTCTCCCTGGCCCGCCACTCGGCCCAGGCCGGCACCCTGGAACAGGACACCGCGGACCTCTTCGTCCGCACCCTGTCCCTCGCCGAGCTCACTGCGCAGCACGTCATGACCCCGCGCGTGAAGGTCAGCTCGCTCCAGGCCTCGGCCACCGCCGAGGACGTCGTCAACCTCACCCGGGCCACCGGCCTGTCCCGCTTCCCGGTCTACCGCGAGAAGATCGACGAGATCGTCGGCATGGTCCACCTCAAGGACGCCCTGGCGGTCCCGGTGCAGGACCGGCTGCGCACCCCCGTCGCCCGCATCGCCCGCCCGGCGCTGCTGGTCCCCGAGACCCTCCCCGTCCAGCCCCTCCTCGCCCAGCTGCGCAACGAGCAGCCCATCGCCGTCGTCGTCGACGAGTACGGCGGCACGGCCGGAGTGGTCACCCTGGAGGACATCGTCGAGGAGATCGTCGGCGAGGTCCGCGACGAACACGACGGTCAGGACGTCCCCGAACTCGCCGCCGCCCCGCCCGAGGACGGTCGGCTCGCCTGGGACGCCGACGGCAGCTGCCGCGTCGACATCCTCCAGCGCGTCGGCCTCGACGTGCCCGAGGGGCCGTACGAGACCGTCGCCGGGCTGGTCGCCGACCTGCTCGGCCGTATCCCCGCCGTCGGCGACCGGGCCGAACTGCCCGGCTGGCGGCTCACCGTCCGCCAGGTCGGCCACTACCGTGCCGAGCGGGTCCGCCTGGTCCGCACGGTCCCCGCGGTCAACGTCATGGAGGCCGCCCGATGAGCGTGCTCCAACTCCTCTTCGCAGCCCTGCTCGTGCTCGCCAACGGCTTCTTCGTCGGCGCCGAGTTCGCGCTGGTCTCCGTGCGCCGCAGCCAGGTCGAACCGCTCGGCACGGCACGCGCCCGCCAGGTCCTGTACGGCCTGGAGCGGCTGCCCCAGATGATGGCGGCGGCCCAGTTCGGCATCACGATGTGCTCGCTGACGCTCGGCGCGGTCGCCGAACCGACGGTCGCGCACCTGCTGGAGCCGGTCTTCGAGTGGATCCACATGCCGCACGGCATGATCCACCCGCTGGGCTATGTCATCGCCCTGGCAGCGGTCGTCTTCTTCCACCTCGTCATCGGCGAGATGGTCCCGAAGAACCTCGCGATGGCGGCCCCGGAGAAGGTCGCGCTGTGGCTCAGCCCCGGCCTGGTCTACTTCGCCCGCCTCTGCAGGCCGATCACCCTCGCCCTCGGCGCCTGCGCCCGGGCCATCCTGCGGCTCTTCAACGTCGAGCCCAAGGACGAGGTCGAGGCGGTCTTCACCAGCGAGCAGCTGAACCGGCTGGTGGAGGACTCCGGTCAGGCGGGCCTGCTGGACCCCGAGGAACAGGAGCGCCTGGAGGACGCGCTGGAACTGGGCTCGCGCCCGGTGACGGACGTCCTGCTCAAGCGCGAGTCCCTCGTGACGGTGCGCCCCTCGGTGACGCCGGGCCAGATCATCGAGCTCACCGGTCGCACCGGGTACTCACGCTTCCCGGTCGCCGCGGACAACGGCGCGTTCATGGGGTACCTGCACGTGAAGGACGTACTGGACCTGGAGGACTCGCAGCGGGCGGTGCCGCAGCAGATCTGGCGGCCGATGACGAAGCTCAGGTCCGACCTGCCGCTGGACGACGCCCTCACGGTGATGCGCAGGGCGGCGACCCACCTTGCCCAGGTGGCGGACGGCTCCGGGAAGGTGCTGGGGCTGGTCGCGCTGGAGGACGTACTGGAGCTGCTGGTCGGCGAGGTACGGGACCCCGCGCACCGGGAGGTGCCGGAGGTCCGGGTCACTGAGCCTCGTAGCAGCGAGGAGGCGTTGGCGTCGTAGTTCGTCGGCTGCGGCCGGGTGGGGGCTGATCGCGCAGTTCCCCGCGCCCCTGGGTGGGTGCAGTCGATGCATGCCCAGCTGTACCCACCGC
>NZ_JBHVYZ010000058.1:29096-53958 GCF_042880295.1 Streptomyces sp. NPDC058307 | reverse complement strand
GCGCTGGGCGAGGGGGGCGTGCTGGGGGTGGTGGGCGTGCGGGGCGAGCTGTAGCGGCGCGAGCGGGGCCCCGGGGGTGTACCCGCGGGGCACCGCTCGTCGCGTGACTGCTCCGGATGTGGTCGGCTCGCCGCCCCCGGAGTCTCAGGCTTTGCGGGCCCGGGTCGTCTTCTTGGCGGGCGTGGCCTTCTTGGTGGCTTCGGCGGCCTTCTTGGTCGCCGTCGTCCTGGCCGTCGCCGTCTTCGTCGTCGTGGACTTCGCGGCGACCGTCTTCTTCGCCGCGGCCGTCTTCCTGGCCGGTGCCTTCCGCGGGGCCTTCACCGCGTCCCCGTCGCTGATCCGGTCGGCGCCGAGGACGTCCCTGAGGAACTTGCCGGTGTGGCTGGCCGGGACTCCGGCGACCTCCTCCGGGGTGCCCTCGGCGACGACGAGTCCGCCGCCCGCGCCGCCCTCGGGGCCCATGTCGACGACCCAGTCGGCCGTCTTGATCACATCGAGGTTGTGCTCGATGACGATGACCGTGTTGCCCTTGTCGACCAGGCCGGACAGGACCTTCAGCAGCTTGCTGATGTCCTCGAAGTGCAGACCGGTGGTCGGCTCGTCCAGCACGTAGACCGTGCGGCCGGTGGACCGCTTCTGGAGCTCGCTGGCGAGCTTCACACGCTGGGCCTCTCCGCCGGACAGGGTGGTCGCGGCCTGGCCGAGACGGACGTAGCCGAGGCCGACGTCCTTGAGCGTGTTGAGGTGGCGGGCGATCGAGGGGACGGCCTCGAAGAACTCCGTGGCCTCCTCGATCGGCATGTTCAGGACGTCGGCGATGGACTTGCCCTTGTAGTGGACCTCCAGGGTCTCCCGGTTGTACCGGGCACCGTGGCAGACCTCGCACGGGACGTAGACGTCCGGGAGGAAGTTCATCTCGATCTTGATGGTGCCGTCGCCCGCGCAGTTCTCGCAGCGTCCGCCCTTGACGTTGAAGGAGAAGCGGCCGGGCATGTAGCCGCGGACCTTCGCCTCGGTGGTCTCGGCGAACAGCTTGCGGACGTGGTCGAAGACGCCGGTGTACGTCGCCGGGTTCGACCGCGGCGTGCGGCCGATGGGCGACTGGTCCACGTGCACGACCTTGTCGACGAGGTCGTCGCCGTCCACACGCGTGTGCCGGCCCGGGACGCTCCGCGCGCCGTTGAGCTCGCGCGCCAGGTGCGTGTACAGGATGTCGTTGACCAGGGTCGACTTGCCGGAGCCCGAGACGCCGGTGACCGCGGTGAACACGCCCAGCGGGAAGGACACGTCGATGTCCTGGAGGTTGTTCTCGCGGGCTCCGTGCACCGTGAGCTTCCGGGACGGGTCCAGGGGGCGGCGGATGTCGGGCAGCGGGATGGCCTTCTTGCCCGACAGGTACTGGCCCGTCTCCGACTCGGCGTTGACGAGAAGCTCCTTCAGGGAGCCGCTGTGCACGACCTTGCCGCCGTGCTCGCCCGCGCCGGGGCCGATGTCCACGATCCAGTCGGCGACCTTGATGGTGTCCTCGTCGTGCTCGACGACGATGAGCGTGTTGCCCATGTCGCGCAGCCGGACCAGGGTCTCGATCAGCCGGTGGTTGTCGCGCTGGTGCAGACCGATGGACGGCTCGTCGAGGACGTACAGGACGCCGACGAGTCCGGAGCCGATCTGGGTGGCCAGGCGGATGCGCTGGGCCTCGCCGCCGGAGAGGGTGCCGGCCGCGCGGTTCAGCGAGAGGTAGTCCAGGCCGACGTCGACCAGGAACTTCAGCCGCTCGTTGACCTCCTTCAGCACCCGCTCGGCGATCTTCTTGTCCCGGGCGCTGAGCTTCAGCTCACCCAGGAAGTCCGCGCAGTCGCTGATGGACATGCCGGAGACCTCGGCGATCGACTTGCCCATGACGGTGACCGCGAGGACGAGCGGCTTGAGGCGGGTGCCCTCACAGGTAGGACAGGGCACCTCGCGCATGTAGCCCTCGAAGCGCTCACGGCTGGCGTCGCTCTCGGACTCGCTGTGCCGCCGCTTGACGAAGGGGACGGCCCCTTCGAACGGGGTCGTGTAGACCCGCTCGCGGCCGTACCGGTTGCGGTAGCGGACCTCGATCTGGGTCTTGTGGCCGTACAGCAGGGCCTTCCTGGCGCGCTGCGGCAGTCCCGCGAACGGGATGTCCGTCCGGAACCCGAGCGCGTCCGCCAGCGCCCCGACCAGACGGCCGAAGTAGTCCTTGGTGTGGCCGTGCGACCAGGGGTGGATGGCGCCCTCGTCGAGGGACTTGTCCTCGTCCGGGACGATCAGCTCCGGGTCGACCTCCATGCGCGTGCCGATGCCGGAGCAGTCGGGGCAGGCACCGAAGGGCGAGTTGAAGGAGAAGGAGCGGGGCTCCAGCTCCTCGAAGGACAGGTCGTCGTACGTGCAGTACAGGTGCTCCGAGAACATCCGCTCGCGCTCGGGGTCGTCCGCGGGCAGGTCGACGAAGTCGAGCACGACCATGCCGCCGGACAGCCCGAGGGCGGTCTCCACCGAGTCGGTGAGACGGCGCTTGGCGGACTCCTTCACCGTGAGACGGTCGATGACCACCTCGATGGTGTGCTTCTCCTGCTTCTTCAGCGTGGGCGGGTTGGAGAGCTGGACGGTCTCGCCGTCCACGCGCGCACGGCTGTAACCCTTGGTCTGGAGATCGGCGAAGAGATCGACGAACTCTCCCTTGCGCTCCCGTACCAGCGGCGAGAGGACCTGGAAGCGGCTCCCCTCCGGCAGCTCCAGGACCTTGTCGACGATGGCCTGCGGCGACTGGCGCGAGATCGGGCGGCCGCACTCGGGGCAGTGCGGCTTGCCGATGCGCGCGAAGAGCAGGCGCAGGTAGTCGTAGACCTCGGTGATGGTGCCGACCGTCGAGCGCGGGTTGCGCGAGGTCGACTTCTGGTCGATGGAGACCGCGGGCGACAGGCCCTCGATGAAGTCGACGTCGGGCTTGTCCATCTGCCCGAGGAACTGGCGGGCGTACGAGGAGAGCGACTCCACATAGCGCCGCTGGCCCTCGGCGAAGATGGTGTCGAAGGCCAGGGAGGACTTGCCCGACCCGGACAGGCCCGTGAAGACGATGAGCGAGTCGCGAGGCAGGTCGAGCGAGACGTTCTTCAGGTTGTGCTCGCGCGCGCCACGGACGATGAGACGGTCGGCCACGCCGGTCCGCACCTTTCTTTGAGAGAAGTGACAGGGGCGGGGCCCCCGTGCTTCTTCAGACTAGGGGGAGCCACTGACAACGCCGGTCGGATTCCCGGATGCATAACAATCACCGGCCTTCCAGCATGCCCGACGCCGCATCCGACCATATAGCACGTGCATTCGATTTACGGCACAGCTTCACCACCTTCACCCAAAGGAGTGGCGGAGCTAGGGTCAGCAGCATGATTGATCACGCTCATGACCTGGAGTCTGTACGTGGTGCGACCGAGCGGCTGCTGACCGCAGCCGCCACGATGGACAACGCGGCCGTGACGCAGTCGTCACGGCTGCCGGGCTGGAGCCGCGGCCATGTCCTCGCGCACCTCTCCCGCAATGCCGACGCCCTGGTGAACGTTCTGCGCGGCCAGCCCATGTATTCCTCCGCCAAAGCGCGCGACGCCGACATCGAGCGCGACGCCCCGCGCCTCCTCGACGTCCAGCTCGCCGACCTCCGCGACAGCGCCGAGCGCTTCCAGGAGGCGGGAGCCGCACCGGCCGACTGGTCACGCACCGTCGAGCTCCGCAACGGGGTCACCGACTCGGCGTCCCGGGTGCCGTTCCGGCGGTGGGCCGAGGTGGAGCTGCACCATGTGGACCTCGGGATCGGGTACGAGCTGGAGGACCTCTCGGAGGAGTTCACGCAGCGCGAGATCAACTTCCTGACGGAGCGGTTCCGGGGCCACCCCGAGGTACCCGCGCTCTTGATCGAGGAGGACGACGGCCGCAGGATCCCGACGGGCGGCGCCGGGGAGCCCGCACTCGTCGTCACCGGCCGCCGGGCCGACCTGCTCGGCTGGCTCGCCGGCCGCCGCGACGGCTCGGCACTGACGGTTCACGGCGGCACCCTCCCCTCGCTGCCGCCGCTATAGGCTGCCGTCATGACGTACAGCGGACAGGTGACGGTCGGCGGGCCCGCCGACGTGCACGAGCTCAAGGACCTGATGATCACCAAGATCGCGGTCGGCCCGATGGACAACAACGCCTATCTGCTGCGCTGCCGGGCCACCGACGAGCAACTGCTGATCGACGCCGCCAACGACGCGGACACCCTGCTGGGCACGATCGGTGACGACGGCATCGCGTCCGTCGTCACCACCCATCAGCACGGTGACCACTGGCAGGCACTCGCAGCGGTCGTCGCGGCCACACGCGCGCGTACGTACGCCGGGCGGGCCGACGCCGACGGCATCCCCGTCCCCACCGACGTGCTGGTCGACGACGGTGACGTCATCCGCGTGGGCCACGTCGAGTTGACCGCGCGCCACCTGGTCGGCCACACGCCCGGCTCGATCGCCCTCGTCTACGACGACCCGCACGGGCATCCCCATGTGTTCACCGGGGACTGTCTGTTCCCGGGCGGTCCCGGTCGGACAACACGTCCGGAAGAGTTCAACTCCCTGATGGGCGGCCTGGAGACCAAGCTCTTCGACGTCCTGCCCGACGAGACGTGGATCTACCCCGGCCACGGCAACGACACCACCATCGGCACGGAGCGGCCCCACCTCGCGGAGTGGCGCGCACGAGGCTGGTAACCGTCCAACGCCGACCGCCCCTGTTTCGAAACCGAAGCGGGGGCGGTCGCGCGTTCAGGCCCGTTCCGCGCTCGGGAGGGTCATACCCCACGGACGGTGGCCTCCAGAGCACCGTCACCGACGCCGGCAGCAGTGACCGCCATGATCAGGGGGACTGCTGCATGGGCTGCGGTCTGCCGGGCCGGGTTCACCTGGCAGGCAGCGGAACCTCCCACTTCTCCGCAATCCATCCCTTCGGCTCCCAGCCGTACTACGGGCTCGAAACACCCGCACGCAGCTGGAGGCCGCGCTCAAGCGGGCTGCGACCGCCGCTGTCACCTCACCGCCCTTGGCCTTCGGGCCAAGGGCGGTGAGGTGTTCCAGCAGAGGATCCGCGTGACCGTGGACCGTGGACCACGCCCGCGCTCTGCGCGTCTCGCGCCGCCGGGCTCCTGCCCGCCGCGCCTGGCGGGCGATCCGGCGGAGGCGGTGCCCGTCGCTCCGGCGATCCGGTGGACGCCCCGTCGGCGATCTAGCGGGTCGACCCGGTGTGCTCCCGCACAGTGGCCGCCTCGCTAGCCGTCGTCCCGGCCCCCGGCTCGGCGCTCTTCTTCGCGAAGCCGCGCCGGCCAGGCAGGACCGCGAGAACGATCAGTGTTCCGGCGGCCATGATGATCCCGCCGATGAGGCTGGTCTGGGCGACTCCGTGGGCGAAGGCCTGGTGCACGGCGTCCACGGCGGCCTGGGCCTGCTGGGGCCCGGCGGAGGGATCCTGCGCGACCCGCTCCGCGACGGCCAGGCCCGCGCCGACCGAGTCCTTGGCGGTCTCCATCGCCTCCGCCGGGAGCCGGTTGCCCACCAGGTCGGTCAGCTCGTCCCGGTAGGCCGTGCCCAGCAGCGAGCCCAGCACCGCGATGCCCAGCGCCCCGCCCAGCTCCAACGCGGTGTCGTTGACCCCGCCGCCGACGCCCAGCTCGGACTCGGGGAAGGAGCCCATGATCGTGTCGGTCGCCGGGGAGATGGCCAGTCCGAGCGCGAGGCCCAGCATCATCAGCGGCGCCAGGAAGTCCCCGTACGTCGACCCCTTGTCGATCTGGGTGAGCAGGAACATGCCCGCCGTGCCGACGGCCATGCCGGTCACGGCCATCACCCTCACCCCCAGCTTCGGGGCGAGGACCCCGGTCACCGCGGACCCGAGGAACACCGCACCGCCCAGCGGCAGCAGCCGTACACCCGTGTCCAGGGCGCCGTAGCCGAGGACGAACTGCAGGAACTGCGTCGAGTAGTAGATCACGGCGAACATGCCGAAGAAGAAGAACATCACCGCGAGCATCGAGCCGGTGAAGGGCCGCAGCGCGAACTTTCGGACGTCCAGCATCGGGTGCGGGAGCCGCAGCTCCCAGGCGACGAAGGCGGCCAGACCGACACCGGCGACCACGGCGGCGGTGACGGGGCCGGCGCCCCAGCCGGAGTGCGGGCCCTCGATGGCGGCGTAGATCAGGGAGCCGACGGTGACGATCGACAGCAGACCACCGACGTAGTCGATCCGGCCCATGCCCTCCGCCTTGGACGGCGGTACCAGAGCGAGCGCGCCGAACACGGCGAGGACGGCGATCGGCACGTTGATCAGGAAGGTCGAGCCCCAGGCGTGGTCTTCAAGCAGCCAGCCGGAGACCAGCGGGCCGACGGCTACCGCCACCCCGGAGGTCGCGGCCCAGGCGGTGATGGCCTTGGCCCGCTCGCTCCGGGGGAAGGTCGCGACCACCAGGGACAGCGTGGCCGGCATCACGACCGCGGCACCGACACCCATGATCGCGCGGGCCGCGATGACCAGCGAGGTCTCGTCGACCATGCTCCCCATCACCGAACCGCCGGCGAAGATCAGCAGACCCAGCACCAGCGCGCCGCGCCGGCTGTACTTGTCGCCGATCGCGCCCAGCACCAGCATCAGCGCCGCGTACGGAACGGTGTAGGAGTCGACGACCCACTGCAGATCACTGCTGCTCAGGCCCAGGTCGGTGGTCATGTCGGGGGCGGCGACGATCAGCGACGTGTTCGCCATCACTGTGATCAGCAGGCTCAGGCACAGCACGAGCAGCGCCCACCAGCGCCGCGCGTACGGCCCGGTCATTTTCTCCACGGGGGTGTTCGCCAGGAAGGGCATCAGTAGCTCCTGAGAGGGACGGGGCGGACGAGCGGAATCACTTGATTGCCCGTGAGGTGAGTGGGTGACGGGCTGAGATCTCAGGGCTTCGAGATCATCGTGTTGCCGCTTCGGGGCTTCCCTCGGCGATCCCCTGGAGGGCCGCGTCGGTGTCCGCGGTGGCCAGCATCCTGTTGATGTCGGCGCCGGCCAGTGCGCCGGCCGCTGCGGAGGCCCCGACCTGGGCGACCAGATCGGTGGCGTTGCCGGCCACCCACACACCCGGCACCTCGGTGGTGCCGGCCGTGCCGGAGGCGAAGCCGCGGCCCGTCGGCAGGTCCTGCACCGGCAGGCCCAGACCTTCCAGGCCCTGGGTGCGGGCCTGCATCGGCGAGGCGACCGCAACGACGCGGCGGGCCACGACCTGGCCGTCGGCCAGGCGCACCCCGGCGAGGGCACCGTCCTCGTCGTTGACGACCTCGGTGACCGGGGTGTCGATGACGCGGATGCCGCGGGCGGCGAAGCGGGCGCGGCTGTCCTCGTCCAGGTCGGTGCCGTGGGTGAAGTAGGTCAGGTCCTCGGTCAGCTGGCGGAACAAGAACGCGTGGCCGATGGAGGCCGGGCCGGTGGCGAGGATGCCGATGGGCTCATCGCGTACCTCCCAGCCGTGGCAGTACGGGCAGTTCACCACACTGTGCCCCCAGTGCTCGGCGAGCCCGGGCACCTCCGGCAGCACATCCGTGAGGCCGGTGGCCACCAGGATGCGGCGGGCGGTGATGCTGCGGCCGTCGGCCAGGGTGACGGTGAACCGCAGGTCCCCGTCCGCCGACGGGGCGGCGGACTCGGCCGAGACCACCTCGCCGAACAGGATGCGGCCGCCGTACTGGCGCACCTGCTCCCGGCCCCGTCGAAGGATCTCGGACGGCGGGGTACCGTCCAGGGCGAGGAGACCGTGCACGGCCTGCGCGGGCGCGTTGCGCGGGGAGCCGCTGTCGATCACGACGACCGAGCGGCGGGAGCGGGCGAGGATCAGTGCACCGTTCAGCCCCGCGGCGCCCCCGCCGATCACCACCGCGTCGACGGTCCCCTCGGCCAGTGCGTCGCTCGCGTACGAAGGAGTCGCCACAGCCATGGCCTCCTGGCTTTCCTTGTCAGTCATGGTTGGGTCAGCCCTTCGAGTTCTGGGTGGTTGGAGGAGGGTCAGCTGTTCAGAAAACCGAGGATGTGGTCGGCGACCGTCTTGGGCTGTTCGAGGTGCAGGAAGTGCCCCGCGCCGAGGACAGCCCGACGTTCGTGATGTACAGATCCAGTCCGGCGATGAAACTCGCCGTCGCCAGGATCGCGAGGATCCAGACCGGGCCTTGCAGGCCTGGAAGGCGTCGCAACGCCGGGCGGCGCGGAGGAGTTCAAAGGCATGGGTTGCCCTCAATCGCGCCAGGCGTGCACGCAGCCTGTCCGGGGAGCCCAGGACCGTTGTGTACTGAACAGTCAGAAACCTAGGCGGTTCTGTACTGAGTTGTCAAATATGCTGGGTCGGCTTTACCTTCGATGTATGGCGAGACCACGAAGCTTCGACCCCGACCACGTCCTCCATGCCGCCGAGCGGCAGTTCCGCGCCTCGGGCTACAACGGCACGAGCGTCGACGACATCAGTGCCGCCACCGGCCTGGGCCGCGGCAGCCTCTATGCCGCGTTCGACGGCAAGCACGGCGTGCTGATGCAGGCGATGGCCAGCTACTTCGCCCGGCTGGGGCAGGGTCCGCGGAAGATGCTCGACGGACCGGACGAGGGCGCCCTGGAACGACTGCACGCCTACTTGCTCCGCGCCGTCAACGGGGTGCCACTCGCCCCCGACGTACCCCCCGCTCCCGACCGGACGGCGGCGGCCTGCTTCGCCGCCAAGATGGCCCTGGAGATCGGCGCCTCCGACCCCGAGGTGAAACGCCTGGCCAACGACTGCTTCTCCGTAGTCCGGACGGCGGTCGCCGAGTGTGTGCGAGCGGCCCAGCGCAACGGCGACATCGACCCCGACGCGGATCCCGACGACCTTGCGTACCTTCTGTTGACCATCATCCGCGGGACCGATGTCGTAGGCGCGTACGGCCACAGCCCCGACCGCCTGACCTCGATTGCGGAGAGCGCGTTCGCCTTGCTGCCTCGCCCGCGCCACCGCTGAGAAGAGCACAGTCGGCCTCATTGCACAGGCATCTGATGCTGTCGGCCCACTTCGACGCCTCGGAGGCACGGCCCGTAGGTTTACGCGCCGCCATGACCTCGCGTGTTGGCGCCTGCCGTGGTGTTCCCGGGAGGCGTGGGCAACACCCGCAAGGATCCCGAGGCGTTCGCCAGCCTGATCCACGACGTCGAGACGAAGATCTTCGACGTGCTGCCGGACGAGACCTGGGTGTACCCGGGACACGGGAACGACACCACGTTGGGGGCCGAGCGGCCGCAGTTGCCGGAGTGGCGCGCACGGGGGTGGTGAACCCAGGGGCATGCGCCCCGCGCATGCCCCTTCACACGCGCCCCGTGTGAACTCTTCGCACACGCCGGTGTCACGCACGCGCTCCCGGCGCACTTCGTTGCGCAGTCAACTGGGAGCAGCCCCGCACAGGAAGACGGCTCCTGCGCGGTACGGGCCGCCGGTCTTTCATCCCCGCCCTCGGCCGGCGGCCCGGCAACCTGTCTGAAAACAGTTCACGAAAATGCAACACCCGTTCCCAATATGCGGACAATTGCCGTCGTGACCTCGACAAACGGGACAGTGGACTGTCACTCTCCCGCCATGCACTCTGCCCCCCGCGTACTGCGCAGCGCCGTCGCCGCGGCCTCCATAGCCCTGCTCGCCACCGCCGTCGGCTGTGCACCGCAGCCCGACGACAACGCCGGCGCCAAGGCCTCGGGGTCGACCGGAGCCACTTGCGCCGCGGGCAAGCTGGCCACCAAGACCTCCGGCAAGCTGACGATCGCGACCGACGAGCCGGCGTACGAGCCGTGGTTCAAGGACGGCAAGCCCGCGAACGGCGAGGGCTTCGAGTCGGCGGTCGCGTACGCCGTGGCGAAGCAGCTCGGCTATGAGAAGAACGCCGTCGTCTGGCAGAGCGTCCCCTTCAACAAGGCCTTCGCGCCCGGGGAGAAGACCTTCGACTTCGACATCAACCAGGTGTCGATCAGCGCCGAGCGCAAGAAGGCCGTGGACTTCTCCTCCGGCTACTACGACGTGCGCCAGGCCGTCATCGCGCTCAAGGGCACCAAGGCCGCCAAGGCGACGAGCATCGCGGACCTGAAGGGCCTCAAGCTGGGCGCCCAGGTCGGCACGACGAGTCTCGACTACATCGAGAACGTGGTGAAGCCGACGCGGCAGGCCGCCGCGTACGCCAAGAACGACCAGGCGAAGTCCGCCCTGGAGAACAAGCAGGTGGACGCCATCGTCGTCGACCTGCCCACGGCCTTCTACATCACCGCGGCCGAGGTGACCGACGGCACGATCGTCGGGCAGTTCGAGAACCAGGGCGGCACGCCGGAGCAGTTCGGGCTCGTGCTGGACAAGGGCAGCGCCCTCACCTCCTGCGTGAGCGGCGCCGTGGACGCCCTGCGCAAGGACGGCACGCTCGCCAAGCTGGAGCAGGAGTGGCTGTCGGACGCCGTTGACGCACCGGTGCTCAAGTGACGCTCACGAAGGACGAGGCCGGTCAGGAAGGCGCCGGCGGCTCCTACACGCCGTCGCAGCGGCGGATCGAGCGGGAGCGCCTCAAGCGCACCCGCGCCCGTCGCGCGACGGCGATCGCCGCGGTCTCGACGCTGGTCACCGCCGTCGTCCTGTACCTGGTCGTCGTCAACGCGCCCGGCTGGCCGCGCACCAAGGAGACGTTCTTCAGCGGGCAGTACGCGCGCGAGGCGTTCCCCAAGGTCCTCGAAGGGCTGTGGCTGAACGTCCGGCTGCTGCTGATCTGCGGTGTCGCCGTACTGGTGCTCGGCATGCTGATCGCCATCGCCCGCACGCTGCGTGGCCCGGTGTTCTTCCCGCTGCGCTTCCTGGCCGCCGCCTATACGGACTTCTTCCGCGGGCTTCCGCTCATCATCAACCTCATGATCGTCGTCCTGGGCGTCCCGGCGCTGCGGCTCCAGGGGGTCACGGTCGACCCGGTGCTGCTCGGCGGCACGGCCCTCACGCTGACGTATTCGGCGTACGTGGCCGAGGTGTTCCGCGCCGGCATCGAGTCCGTGCACCCCTCACAGCGCGCCGCGGCCCGTTCGCTCGGGCTCTCCAACCGGCAGGCCCTGCGGTACGTGGTGCTGCCGCAGGCGGTGCGCCGCCAGGTGCCGCCCCTGCTGAACGACCTGGTGTCCCTCCAGAAGGACACCGGCCTGGTGTCGATCGGCGGCGCGATCGACGCCGTACGGGCCGCCGACATCATCGTCGGCCGGAGCCTCAACTACACGCCGTACATCGTCGCGGGCCTCGTGTTCGTGGCGCTGACCATCCCGATGACCCGCTTCACGGACTGGGTGACGGCACGGATGGACCGTCAGCGGGCCCAGGGAGGTACCACATGAGCGACGCACCGGTGCTGCGGATGGAGTCCGTCCGCAAGACCTTCGGCGACTCGGTCGTGCTGCGGGACGTCGATCTGGAGGTCGCCCCGCACACGGTGACCGCGCTGATCGGTGCCTCCGGCTCCGGCAAGTCGACCCTGCTGCGCTGCGCCAACCTCCTGGAGGAGATCGACGACGGCGCCATCTGGCTGGACGGCGAGGAGATCACCGATCCGCGCGCCGACCAGGACGCGGTACGGCGCCGTATCGGCGTGGTGTTCCAGGCGTACAACCTCTTCCCGCACATGACGGTGCTGGAGAACATCACGCTGGCTCCGCGCCGGGTCCACGGGGTGGCCCGCGCGGAGGCCGAGGCGCACGCCCGTGAGCTCCTGGAGCGGCTCGGCCTTGCCGGCAAGGCCGGCGAGTACCCGGACCGGCTCAGCGGTGGTCAGCAGCAGCGGGTGGCGATCGTGCGGGCCCTCGCTGTACGTCCCCGCCTGCTCCTGCTCGACGAGATCACCGCGGCCCTCGACCCGGAGCTGGTGGGCGAGGTCCTGAACGTCGTGCGTGACCTGAAGGGCGACGGGATGACCATGATGCTGGCCACGCACGAGATGGGCTTCGCGCGCGAGGTCGCCGACCAGGTGTGTTTTCTGGACTCGGGTGTGGTTCTCGAGCGCGGGACCGCCGCCCAGATCTTCGGTGACCCGCAGCAGGAGCGCACACAGCGCTTCCTGCGGCGGATCGTGGAGGCGGGGCGGTTGTAAGGACCGCGCGCCCAGGACATCGGTCCTTACACCTCGGCCCGTGCTGGCCCCGCCAGCGCCGCGACCCGCTCCACGCCGAACACATACCCCTGCACACCGCAGCCGGCGATGACCCCGTCCGCCCGCAGCGAGACGTAGGAGTGGTGCCGGAAGGACTCGCGCTTATGGATGTTGGAGATGTGCACCTCCAAGACCGGCAGCCCGTCACAGGTGTTGAGCGCGTCCAGGATCGCGACCGAGGTGTGCGAGTAGGCGCCGGGGTTGATGACGATCCCGCAGTGGTTCAGCCGCGCCTCGTGGATCCAGTCGACCAGCTCGCCCTCGTGGTTGGACTGCCGGAAGTCCACCGTGCCGCCGTGCGCGGCCGCCGCCTTGGCGCACAGTGCCTCGACGTCGGCGAGGGTGTCCTTGCCGTAGATCTCCGGCTGACGCTGGCCCAGCAGGTTCAGGTTGGGGCCGTTGAGTACCATGATCGGGGCGTTGGCCAGGGTGCGGGGCACGGTTCCTCCGGTCGGTGAGGGCGGGCTGCTCGGACCCGGTTTATCACGGTGCGCCGCGCGCGGTGCCGTCCGTACCCTCCGGGCATGACGACGATCTCGTACCCGCCCAAGCCCGTACCCGGCGACCGTATAGCCGTCATCTCCCCCGGCGCGGGCCTGCCGGCGCTCTTTCCGCGCCCCTACGAGCTGGGGCTTGAGAGGCTCCGCAAGGAGTACGGGCTGGAACCGGTCGAGTATCCGTCGACCCGCAGGATGGGCTCGACGCCCCAGGAGCGCGCCGACGACGTCCATGCCGCGTTCGCCGACCCGAGCGTCAAGGCGGTCATGGCGTCCATCGGCGGTGACGACCAGATCACCGTACTGCCGTACCTGGACCGGGAGTTGATCCGGGCGAACCCGAAGCCGTTCTTCGGGATGAGCGACAACACCAATCTGCTCGCCTACCTGTACAACACCGGCATCGTCGGTTACCACGGGGCGACCGTGATGACCGCGCTCGGGCGGCCGGTGGCCATGAGCGCGCCGACCGCCGACTCCCTGCGGGCGGCCCTGTTCACCTCCGGCGCGTACGAACTCGCGCCCGCCGCCCGCTGGCGGGACGTGGACCGCGACTGGGCGGACCCCGCCGCCTTCGACTCCGAACCGGACACCCGCCCCGGCAACGGCTGGGCCTGGGTGAACGCCGACCGGGTGGTGGAGGGCCGGACCTGGGGCGGCTGTCTGGAGATCGTGGGCTGGCTGCTGATGGCCGACCGCGAGATCGCCCACGACCCGAGCACGTACGACGGCGGAGTGCTGCTCCTGGAGACCTCGGAGGACATGCCGAGCGATGTCGAGGTCTTCCGCACCCTTCGGAACATGGGTGAGCGCGGGCTCCTCCAGCGCTTCTCCGCGCTGCTGTGGGGCCGCCCCAAGACGTGGTCCTTCGAGCGCCCCAACGGCCCGGAGGAGGCGGATCGTTACGCCGCCGACCAGCGCGAGGCCGTGATGAGGGCCATGCGCACCTACGCTCCCCACACCACCATCGTCTTCGACGTGGACTACGGCCACACTGATCCGCAGCTCGTCATCCCCTACGGCGGTCTCGTCCGCGTCGACGGTCCCGCGCGGCGCATCACCGTCACGTACTGATCACGCCGAGCGTGCTGCGGACCGACCCGTTACGGGTTGACCGCCAGTTCCAGGTAGGCGGCGAACACCACCAGGTGGACGCCGCCCTGGAGCGGTGTGGCCCGTCCCGGAACCACCGTCAGGGAGCTCACCACCACCGTCAGGGCCAGCAGCACCATGTGGGTGGAGCCGAGGCCGAGGACGAGCGGGCCGGAGAGCCAGACGGACGCGAGGGCGACCGCGGGGATGGTCAGGCCGATGCTGGCCATGGCGGAGCCGAGGGCGAGGTTGAGGCTGGTCTGCACGCGGTCACGGCGGGCGGAGCGCAGGGCGGCGATGGTTTCGGGGAGCAGCACCAGCAAAGCGATGATCACGCCGACGGCGGCATGCGGAAGGCCGGCCTTGGCCACCCCGGACTCGATGGTCGGCGAGACGCCCTTGGCCAGACCGACCACTCCGATCAGGGCCAGACCCAGCAGGCCCAGACTGACGAGTGCGGCCCGGGCGGTGGGCGCGTCGGCGTGGTCCTCGGAGGTGATCACCTCGCCCTGACGGGTGATCGGGAGGAAGTAGTCGCGGTGCCGTACGGTCTGGGTCGCCACGAACAGGCCGTAAAGGATCAGTGAGGACAGCGCGGCGAAGGTCAGCTGGGTGGTGGAGAACTCCGGACCGGGCTTGCTCGTGGTGAACGTCGGCAGCACCAGGCTCAGCGTGGCCAGGGTCGCGACCGTGGCGAGGGCGGCGCCGGTGCCCTCGGGATTGAAGACCGCGGTGCCGTGGCGCAGTGAGGCCACGAGGAGGCTGATGCCGACGATGCCGTTGCAGGTGATCATCACGGCCGCGAAGACCGTGTCCCTGGCCAGGGTCGAACTCTTGTCGCCGCCGTCCGCCATCAGGGTGACGATCAGGGCCACCTCGATGATCGTGACGGCGACGGCGAGGACGAGCGAGCCGAACGGTTCGCCGACCCGGTGGGCGACCACCTCGGCGTGGTGCACGGCGGCCAGCACGGCCCCGGCCAGCACCAGGGTCACGAGCGCGACGACCCCCGCCGGCAGAGCGCGGCCCCAGGTGAACCCCAGCAGGACGACCGCGAGCACCGGCACGACGGACCTCCAGCTCGTGGTGAGCGACCTGAGCCGAGCGATCATGCTGCGATCGTCGCAGAGGCCGCGCGGCACGGCACTACTGCGGGGCTACTTGATTTCACCGGACTCCAGGACGTCGCAGTTGGTGTAGACGCGCTCGCCGATGCTCAGCGCTCCCACCTGCTCGGCGAGTTTGGTCGTCTCCGGGTCGTCGCTGTTGCGCATGGCCTCGTCGTACGAGTTGAACTCGAGCACCGCCAGATAGTGGTTGGGCTTGTCCCGGTCCTTCAGGAGCATGCTGTGGGTCGGGCCGCCCGTCCGGCCCGCGTTGCGCTGCCCGGCCTCCTGCAGCACCTGCCGCATCTCCTCCAGGCGCTCGGTCTCGAAGCCGATGATCTGCACGAACGTCATGGGTGTCTCCAGCCGGCCACGGTGCCCCCGGGCCGGGGGACGCTCACTGGAACCAAACAAGCACCGGGAGCGGTACCCGGCAATTCGCCGCACTCCGCTCCCGGTGGTGGTCTTCCTGCGTCGGCCGTGGTCAGGCCTCGATGCTGTCCTTCGGAGCGCTTTCACCCTCGGCCTGCGCCGCCTCGGCCGCCGCCTGCTTCCTGGTGGCCATCAGACTGGTGATCGTGGTGACGATCAGGACCCCGCAGATCACGCCCAGCGAGACCGGGATGCTGATCTCGGGGACGTGGACCCCCGACTCGTGCAGGGCGTGCAGCACCAGCTTGACGCCGATGAAGCCCAGGATGATCGACAGGCCGTAGCTGAGGTGGACCAGCTTCTTCAGCAGGCCGCCGATGAGGAAGTACAGCTGGCGCAGCCCCATCAGGGCGAACGCGTTGGCCGTGAAGACGATGTACGGGTCCTGGGTCAGGCCGAAGATCGCGGGGATCGAGTCGAGCGCGAAGAGCACGTCGGTGGAGCCGATCGCGAGCATCACGACGAGCATCGGGGTCATGACCCGCTTGCCGTTCTCCACGATCCACAGTTTGGTGCCGTGGTAGCGGTCGGCCACGCCGAACCTGCGCTCGACGGCCTTGAGCAGCTTGTTCTCCTCGAACTCCTCTTCCTCCTCGTCCGCCCGGGCCTCCTGGATGAGCTTCCAGGCGGTCCAGATGAGGAAGGCGCCGAAGATGTAGAACACCCAGGCGAAGCTGGCGATGATCGCGGCCCCGGCGGCGATGAAGATCGCGCGCAGCACCAGCGCTATGAGGACACCCACGAGAAGCACCCGCTGCTGGTACTGCGAGGGCACCGCGAACTTCGCCATGATCAGGACGAAGACGAAGAGGTTGTCCACGCTCAGGGACTTCTCGGTGATGAAGCCCGCGAAGAACTCTCCGCCGGCCTGACCACCGCCGAAGACGAGCAGACCGAGCCCGAAGAGGCCGGCCAGGGCGATCCAGACAACCGTCCAGATGCCCGCTTCCTTCAGAGACACGTCGTGCGGCTTGCGCCCGATGAAGAAGTCGACCGCGATGAGGGCGGCGAGGCCCACGATCGTCAGGACCCACAGGGTCATGGAAACGTCCACAGTTCCTCCGGCAATACGTAACGGCAAGTAACCAGCGTCGTCGCGCTGCCGGAGGTCTCTTCCACCCACGGTGGGCCGACGCCCCGGGATCAGGCCTGATCCGTATTGACGGGTACGCCGCAGTCGACAGGGAGTACTCCCCTCCGTGCCACCAACCGTACCCAATCACCAAGGAAAGGTAAAGCGATTGGCAAAAGAAAGGTCAAAATCCCTGATGGGGGTTCTTTATGAGTGCTTGGTACGGGCCTCCGCCACCTGGTTCAGGACCTGCTGGAGCACCTGGCTGCCGGGCGGGACGAGCGCGGGCTCGTAGGTCCAGGCATGGCCGACCCACGGGTCGGCGAGGTGGTCGTCGGGCACCGGGGTCAGCCGCATGAGCGAGCGCCACAGGGGGTCGAGGAGGGGGCCGTAGGCGGAGGCCTCCTCACGGTCCGCGACCATCATCAGATGGACACCGACGGACGGGCCCTCGTCCGCGAGGTAGCGCAGCTGGGTCACGGCCCGGTCGTCGAAGCCGTGCGGGAAGTCGTTGACGATCAGGAGCTGTTCGGAGGTGTCGAGGCCGGGCGGGAGGGAGTCGGCCGCGCCGCCGCGCACCGCCATCTGCACGAGGTCGACGCGCTCCGTGAGACGGGCCAGGACGTCCGCCACGCCGGCCGCGCCGACGGCGGGCGGGGCCGCGAGCACGCCGGTCCACGCCAGGGGCGCGAGCGCCTGCGCCCCCGAGCCGGCCGGGTCGATCACGTGCAGGGTGTAGTCCCCGGCCGGGTGCACGGCGAGAAGCCGGGCCGCGAGCGCCACGGCCGTGTCCATGGCCAGGCGGTGCAGTTCATGGGACTCGAGGAACGAGCCGTCGAGGGATCCGGCGGCCCCGCTGTCGATCCACAGGCCGCGCTCCAGCGGCAGCCTGACCAGCATCGGGATGCGCAGCTCGGCGCACTCGGGCAGATGCAGGTCGCCCAGACGCACGGCCATGGGCACCTCGAACGGCACCCGGTAGCCGTGCCAGACGGGGTTGTCCCAGCGGGCGTACGCCGGTGGCAGGGCGGGTTCGACGACCTCGGACTCGGCCGTGAGCTGGCCGAGGTCGCGGTCGTACGCCGCGCGGGCCTGTTCGACGAGCTGGGAGTACTTGGCGTGGGCGGCTTCACGTGCGGCCTCGCCCTGTCCGCCGATCCGGCTGCGCGGGTCGGCGAGAGCCGCGTCCAGTTCCTTCTCCATGCGGGAGTCGGCGAAGTCGACGGCACTGCGGTACGCGGCCGTGGAGCGGGCCAGGTCCTCGAACATGCCCCACACCTGGTTGTAGAGCCGCTCCTCCATGGACCAGCCGGTGGCGTCTCCGGCGACGGGCCGAGCGGGCTGCCCCGGCTGGGCGGGGGGCGCGGCGGGCGGAGGCGGCGGGGCGGTGTTCTGCCGTCGGGGGTGGCTGTAGTCGATGGGACCGCCGACGGTGGGGTGCTGGGCGGCGGTGTCCGTGGGCCCCTGGGCGTATCCGGGCTGCGATGCGCCGGCCACCGGGGCGTTCTGCGTGCCGTAGGGAGAGGCGGGCTGTGGTGTACCGGAGGCCGGACCACCCTGCGGAGACATCGGCTGCGGTGGGGTACCGGGTGGCTGGGTGCCGTACGGCGACGGCGGCTGCTGTTGCGGTACGGCACCGGGGGCGCCCTGGGCCGCAGGCGAGCCCTGGTCCGAACCCGGAGTCGGTGTGGCCGTCTGCCGGGAGCGGTCGCCGTCCGCCGTGAGCGGCGGTGACATCGGCACCGCGCGGGACAGGCCCCGGGCCACCGCCTCGTGGATGTCGTGGGCGAGCTGCCGGGCCTGGGGAAGGCCCTGGTCGGCGAGGAGTTCGGGAAGGCCGCCCGCATAGCCCTGCCCCACGGCGCGTACCTTCCAGGCGCCCTGGCGGCGGTAGAGCTCCAGCGCGACGACCGCGGACTCGGCGTCCAGGCCGGTGATGGTGTAGCCGGCGAGCTCGGTGCCGTCCAGGCCCGTGACCGCGACGAAGGGGGCGGGGACGGCGCCGAAGCGCACGGGGCCGCCCGCCGCGGGCAGCGCGAGCAGCACATGGACCCGGTGGACGGCCTCGGGCATCGCGCCGAGATCGACCGCGAGGCGGTGTTCGGCGGCCGCCTGCCGGGAGACCTCCAGACCCGGCAGGGTGGGCGCGCCCGGGTGGACGACCCACTCCACGCCGTGCACTGTGCCGTGCTCGTCGCCGAGCGTGGCTCCGGCCACGACCGGCGTGCCGGCCGTGATCCGGATCTCGAGTCGGGCCTGGGAGAGCGGGTGGTTCTGCCCCCGCACCAGCTCGGCCGTCATCGCCTTCTCCCCCTGTGTCGTGGTGTCGGTCGATGCCGCTCGGTGGGCCGGCTACAGGTGCGGCAGGATCGCCGGCATCAGGTCCTGGAAGGTCCGGCCGTTGGCCGGGGTGCCGAGGGCCGTCATCGTCCAGCCCGGGCCCGTCCGGTGCACCTTCGCCATGATCTGGGCGGTGTAGGAGCCGCCGCCGGCGAGGGTGTAGCGGGCCAGCTCCTGGCCGTTGGTCTCGTCGACCAGGCGGCAGAAGGCGTCCTGCACCTCCTGGAAGGTCTGGCCCGTGAAGGAGTTCACGGTGAAGACGATCTGGTCGACGTGGACCGGGACGCGGGCCAGGTCGACGAGGATCGCCTCGTCGTCCCCGCCCTGCCCGACGCCACCGACGAGGTTGTCACCGGTGTGCTTGACCGAGCCGTCGTCGCTCACCAGATGGCGGAAGAAGACGACGTCGACGGGCTGCTTGTCCGCGAACAGGACGGCGGAGGCGTCGAGGTCGATCTCCCGCGTGCGCGAGCCGAACAGGCCGCGCCGGGGAGCCGCCTGCCAGCCGAGGCCCATGCGCACCGCGGTCAGGCTGCCTCCGTCGCCCTTCTGCAGACTGATGGCCTGACCCTTGGTCATGTTGACGGTCACGCGCCGAACCCCTCTCGCTGCTGTCCCCTGTTGCCGCGGCCACCGCGGTTGTTCCGAACCCTACGCACGGCCACTGACGGTGACGCACCCCGAAGCGCACTTTGTGTCGGTCTTGCAACACAGCGCGATGCGGTCAGGCCAGGCCAGCCTCCTTCATCTGGCGGAGCTCCTTCTTCATCTCGGAGACCTCGTCGCGCAGCCGGGCCGCGATCTCGAACTGGAGGTCGGCGGCGGCGGCACGCATGCGTGCCGTCATCTCTTCGATCTGGCCGGCGAGTTCGGCCGCGGGGCGGTCGGTCGGGACGGTCTCCTTGGCCTTGCCCCTGGCGGCCTTGGTCCCGGCCGCCTTGCCGCCGAGGGCGGGCACGGGCGCCTTGGCTGCCTTGCCGTCCTTGCCCTTGCGGTAGCCGGAGCCGAGCAGCTGCTCGGTGTCCACGTCCTCGCGGGCGATCTGCGCGACGATGTCGTTGATCTTCTTGCGCAGCGGCTGGGGGTCGATGCCCCGCTCCTTGTTGTACGCGACCTGCTTCTCCCGGCGGCGGTTGGTCTCGTCGATGGCCTTCTCCATCGCCGGGGTGATCTTGTCGGCGTACATGTGGACCTGGCCGGAGACATTGCGCGCGGCACGGCCGATGGTCTGGATAAGGGAGGTTCCGGAGCGCAGGAAGCCCTCCTTGTCGGCGTCGAGGATGGCCACCAGGGACACCTCGGGCAGGTCGAGGCCCTCCCTCAGGAGGTTGATGCCGACCAGGACGTCGAACTCCCCGGAGCGCAGCTCGCGCAGCAGCTCCACGCGGCGCAGGGTGTCGACGTCGCTGTGCAGATAGCGGACCTGGATGCCGAGCTCCAGGAAGTAGTCGGTGAGGTCCTCGGCCATCTTCTTGGTGAGCGTGGTGACCAGGACGCGCTCGTCCTTCTCGGTGCGGGTGCGGATCTCGTGCACCAGGTCGTCGATCTGGCCCTCGGTGGGCTTGACGACGACCTCGGGGTCGATCAGGCCGGTGGGGCGGATGATCTGCTCGACGACGCCGTCCCCGCGTGAGAGCTCGTACTTGCCGGGCGTCGCCGACAGGTAGACGGTCTGGCCGATGCGCTCCGTGAACTCCTCCCACTTCAGGGGGCGGTTGTCCAGAGCCGACGGGAGGCGGAATCCGTGGTCGACGAGGGTGCGCTTGCGGGAGGCGTCGCCCTCGTACATCGCGCCGATCTGGGGCACGGTCACGTGCGACTCGTCGATGACGAGCAGGAAGTCGTCCGGGAAGTAGTCCAGCAGGGTGTTCGGCGGGGAGCCGGGCAGACGGCCGTCGAAGTGCATCGAGTAGTTCTCCACACCGGAGCAGGAGCCGATCTGGCGGAGCATCTCGAGGTCGTAGGTGGTGCGCATCCGCAGGCGCTGGGCCTCCAGGAGCTTGCCCTGCTTCTCCAGCTCGGCCAGGCGCTCCCCGAGTTCCTTCTCGATGTCGTTGACGGCCCGCTCCATGCGCTCGGGCCCTGCGACGTAGTGGGAGGCCGGGAAGACGTACAGGTGCTCGTCGTCGCTGATGATCTCGCCGGTGAGCGGGTGGAGCGTCGAGAGGGCCTCGATCTCGTCGCCGAACATCTCGATGCGGACGGCGAGCTCCTCGTAGACCGGGAAGATCTCGATGGTGTCGCCGCGGACCCGGAAGGTGCCTCGTGAGAAGGCAAGATCGTTGCGGGTGTACTGGATGTCCACGAAACGGCGCAGCAGCTGGTCGCGGTCGATTTCGTCGCCGACCCTGAGGGGGACCATGCGGTCGACGTACTCCTGGGGGGTACCGAGGCCGTAGATGCAGGAGACGGAGGCGACCACGACGACGTCGCGGCGGGTGAGCAGCGAGTTGGTCGAGGAGTGGCGCAGGCGCTCGACCTCCTCGTTGATCGAGGAGTCCTTCTCGATGTAGGTGTCCGACTGCGGGACGTAGGCCTCGGGCTGGTAGTAGTCGTAGTACGAGACGAAGTACTCGACGGCGTTGTTCGGCAGGAGCTCGCGGAACTCGTTCGCCAGCTGGGCGGCCAGCGTCTTGTTCGGGGCCATCACGAGGGTGGGGCGCTGGAGCTTCTCGATCAGCCACGCGGTGGTGGCGGACTTTCCGGTGCCGGTCGCGCCGAGCAGGACGACGTCCTTCTCACCTGCCTCGATGCGCTTGGCCAGCTCGGCGATCGCCGCCGGCTGGTCGCCGCTGGGCTGGTAGGAGCTGACGACCTCGAAAGGCGCCACCGTACGTTCGATGTGGGAAACGGGCCGCATGGAGTCCACGGTACGACTCCCCACTGACAACGCGGCCCGGTCAGGGGTTCCGGGCGCTCGCGGGCCCGCTGGATCAGCGGTTCTGCGGGGTGCGGGAGTCGTGGTAGGTCACGTCCCGGTGGGGGCGGAGCGTAGGGCGCCGGGCGGGCGGGTGGTGGACGAGTTCGCGGGCGGGCACGCCGGGCTTGTGCTCGGCGGGCGACCAGACGGGCTTGCCCATGACCATCAGCGGATCGAACATCACGACGACACCCGCGAGCAGCAGGAAGGACAGCGGGCCGACCATCATCGGCGCGAGCAGGGTGGCGGGCGAGTCACCGGAGACGGGGGCGGACGTGCCGTGCAGATGGACGCTGAGGGCGGCCATGCCGGTGTAGTGCATGCCCGTGACGGCGAGGCCCATGATCAGGCTCGCGCCCACGCTCCACAGGAATCCCCTGACCTGGCCGGCGGCCCACAGCGCGGCGGTGGCGGCGACGACGGCTATGACCACGGAGATCGCGACGGTGACCGTGTTGTACTCCAGCTGCCCGTTCAGGCGCATGCCGGCCATGCCCAGGTAGTGCATCGAGGCGATGCCCAGGCCGGTGACGGCACCGCCGGTCATCAGGGGTGTTCCGGTCGCGCCCCGGTAGCCGACGATGAAGACCCCGATGCCCACCATGACGATGGCGACGCCCAGGCTCGCGAAGGTGACGGCCCTGTCGTAGTGGATCGGCGCCTCCCGGACCTTGAACCCCATCATCGCGACGAAGTGCATGGTCCAGATCCCGGAGCCGATCGCCGCCGAGCCGAGGGCCAGCCAGCCGGGACGCCAGGACCGGCTGACCAGCATGGATCTGGTGGTGCAGCGCAGGCCGAGGGCACCGCCGAGGCAGGCCATGAGGTAGGCCACCAGCGGTGTGACGAGTCCGTAGCTGAATCCGTCGACCGTGCCTTGCATGCGCGGCTGCCCTTCCGCCCTCTTACGTCCCGGAATTCCCTGAAATGTGCCCCTTCCCAGCACCGCGCGAGCGGTCAGGGTCGAGGCAGAGAGTATGACCGCCACCGGAATGGTCGAACGATTTTCCGGCAAAGAAACACGCCCTTGCCCCAGTTGTGCGGCACCAGTGAGCGGACTTGGGACACGCCCATTCAGGATGTGACCATTCTGCACCCCGGTGCCGTTGACCCGGTGCTGTCACAGTCGTGCTGTACGTGATCGCTCGACGCGAGGAGTACGTATGCACGCGCGCGCCGTGACCGCCCTGACCACCGCGCTCCTGGGGACCGTCGCCCTCCTGCTTCCCGCAACCGACGTCCGGGCCGTCGAGGACGGCACGCCACCCGTGGTCATCGCCCACCGGGCCGGCTCCGCCTACGCTCCCGAGAACACCCTGGCCGCCGTCGACAGGGCCGCCCGGCTGGGCGCCGTCTGGGTCGAGAACGACGTCCAGCGCACCAGGGACGGCGAACTCGTCGTCCTTCACGACGACAGCCTGGCGCGCACCACCGACGTGGAGCAGGTCTTCCCCGGCCGGGCGCCCTGGAAGGTGAAGGACTTCACCGCCGCCGAGATCGCGCGGCTCGACGCGGGCAGCTGGTTCGGCGCCGCCTACGCGGGCGTGCGCGTACCGACGCTGAAGCAGTATGTGCGCCGCGTCGATCTTCACCACCAGAAGCTGCTCCTCGAACTCAAGAACCCGGAGCTGTATCCCGGCATTGAGCGGGAGACCCTCAAGCTCCTCGGCAACGAGGGATGGCTCGACCGGGCGCACCGGAGCCGGCTGATCGTGCAGAGCTTCAGCGCGGACAGTCTGCGGACGGTCCACGATCTCGAGCCCGCTGTGAAGACCGGTTTCCTCGGCACGCCGTCCGTGGCGCACCTGCACGCGTACGCGGTCTTCGCCGACCAGATCAACCCGTCGTACACCTCCGTCTCCGGGGCCTATGTCTCCGCGGTCCACGCCTTCACCGGCCCGCACGACAAGCCGCTGGAGGTCTTCACCTGGACCGTCGACACCGCGGACGCCGCGCGCCGGGTCGCCGGGTACGGCGTCGACGGCGTCATCACCGACAAGCCGGACCTGGTGCGGGACGTGCTGCGCGAGTAGCGAGCCGTTCGCGCAGGTCACCGGGTGTTGTCAGTGGCGGCTCGTACGGTGGTCGCATGAACAGCCATGGGCAGGACGAGCAGCGGATCGTGTGGACCGTCGTCGGCACCGGCATCGGCCCGCTGCTGCTGGCCGCGACCGGCGAGGGTCTGGTCAACGTGGTCTTCCACGCCACCGACGCGGTCCGCGACAAGGCACTGGAGCGGCTCGCGTCCCGGCTGGGCACCGAGCCCGTCGAGGCGCCCGGCTCTCCGTTGCTCGCCGAGGCGATACGCCAGGTCGAGGCGTACTTCGCGGGCGAGCGGCACGACTTCGAGCTGCCCCTGGACTGGTCGCTGATCTCGGGATTCAACCGGCAGGTGTTGCGCGAGCTGGCATCCGGCGTGCGCTTCGGCCAGGTCGTCGGCTACGGCGATCTGGCCGGGCGGGTCGGCCAGCCGGGTGCCGCGCAGGCCGTGGGGGTGGCCATGGGCTCCAATCCGCTGCCGGTCGTCGTGCCCTGCCACCGGGTCGTCGAGAGCCACGGCGGCATCGGCGGGTTCGGCGGCGGTCTGGAGACCAAGCGGAAGCTGCTCGCGCTGGAGGGCGTGCTCCCGGAGCCGCTGTTCTGAGTCGATCCTGTCCGGCGCCGAGAGGGTGCGAGTCGTGCTGTCTGCAGCGCTGGACGGTGCGTTGGGCATCCCGGGCCCGGCTGTGCGGTCAGTCGTAGTGGCGTGCCTCGAACACGTTCCCGTCCGGGTCGCGGAAGTAGAAGCTGCGCCGGGCCATTCCGCGGGCGCCGAAGGAGTCGTGGGAGACGTCCGAGACGGGCACGGAGCGTTCCTCGAGGCGGGCGCGGAGTGTCTCGAAATCGTCGGCGCGCAGGGCCAGGCAGACATGATTGACGGGGTGTCCCGCGCTTTCGGCAGCGCCCGGGACCATTTTCATGCCGTCCGCCAGGGTGAGCGGCATGAGGTCGAAGATGGTCTCCTCGTTGAGCCGTACGGAGGGGAAGGACACCGCCCCCGCGGCGAAGTCGGTGAGCCTCTCGGGCTCCATGCCCAGGGTCTTCTCGTAGAAGTCGGCCGATGCCACCGGGTCGCGCACCCAGAGGACGACATGGTCGAGACGCATCGAGTTGTCCGT
>NZ_JBHVYZ010000058.1:22529-28999 GCF_042880295.1 Streptomyces sp. NPDC058307 | reverse complement strand
ATGCCACCGGGTCGCGCACCCAGAGGACGACATGGTCGAGACGCATCGAGTTGTCCGTCATGCACCCCAGGCTGGTGTCGTCCTCCACAGCCCGCAAGGGTTTGACCGGGCGCGCCGCCCGCCAGACATGAGGGAAGACCGACCGACAGGAGGCAGGCCCGTGGTGCTGGTGGTGTCCGAAGAGGTGCGCGAGGCGATCGACGCGCGTCGACCGGTGGTGGCCCTGGAGTCCACGATCATCGCGCACGGGCTGCCGCGTCCGCGCAATCTGCAGGTGGCGCTGGAGCTGGAGGACGTCGTACGGCAGGAGGGGGCCGTACCGGCGACGATCGCCGTACTGGACGGGCGCCCCCAGGTCGGCCTCGACAAGCAGCAGTTGGAGCGGGTCGCGAACGAGGACGGGATCCGCAAGCTGGGCCACCGGGATCTGCCGCTGGCGGTGGCCGCGGGGGTGAGCGGGGCGACCACCGTGTCGGCGACGGCGCAGCTGGCGGCCCTGGCCGGCGTGGAGGTGTTCGCGACGGGCGGGCTCGGCGGGGTGCACCGGGAGTGGACGACGACCCAGGACGAGTCGGCCGACCTCGGCCTGCTGGCGCGCACCGCGATCACCGTGGTGTGCGCGGGCGTGAAGTCCATCCTGGACGTGCCCGCGACGCTCCAGCGACTGGAGACGCTGGGGGTCGCGGTCGCCGGGTACGGCACGGACCGCTTCCCCGGCTTCTATCTGTCGGACTCCGGCTACCCCGTGGAGTGGCGGCTGGACTCCCCCGAGCAGGTGGCGGAGGTCATGCGGGCGCGGCAGGCGCTGGGGGCGCCCGGCTCCGCGCTGATCGTGGCCAACCCGGTACCCGAGGAGGAGCAGCTGGATCCCGGGTTGCACGCGCGTGTGCTCGCGGAGGCGCTCCAGGCCTGCGAGGAGGCGGGAGTCACCGGTCAGGGGGTCACGCCGTTCCTGCTGGGCTACCTGGTGCGGCATACCGACGGTGCCTCCCTGAGCGCCAACCTGGCGGCGGTGCGGGGCAACGTGCGGCTGGCGGCCCGGATCGCGGCTGCCCGGGCCGGGGCGTGACGACGGAGGGGCACGGCGCCGCATCCACCGCCCGGGGCGGTGCCCTCCTGGTCGTCGGGGACGTCATCACGGACGTCGTCGCCCGGCATCGGGGACCGCTCGCCGCCGGTACGGACACCGCCGCCGCGATCCGTACGGTGCCGGGCGGGGCGGGGGCCAACGTGGCCTGCTGGGCCGCTCGTGGGGGCGGTGCGGAGGTACGGCTGCTGGGGCGGGTGGGCGCGGACGCGGCCGCGTGGCACGAGCGGGAGCTGGCCGCCTGCGGGGTGCGGCCGCAGCTGGTCGTCGATCCACAGGCGCCGACCGGGACGGTGATCTGCCTCGTGGACACGGGGGAGGCCGCCGAGCGGACGTTCCTGACCGACAGCGGCGCGTCATTGCGGCTGGAGCCGGACGACTGGTCGGACGCGCTGCTCGACGGCGTGGCGAGGCTGCATCTGTCGGGCTATCTCCTGTTCTCGGAGCCGAGCCGCGCTCTGGTGGCGGTGGCCCTGGAGTCGGCACACGCGCGTGGTGTTCCGGTGAGCGTCGACCCGGCGTCGGCTGGCTTCCTCCGGGAGCTGGGGGTGGACCGTTTCCTCTCGCTGGTCGAGGGGGTGGACGTCCTGTTGCCGAGCCGGGACGAGGCGTGCCTGCTCACCGGGTTGCCCGACGTGGCGGACGCGGCGGCCAAGCTGAGCCGCCACGTCCCGCTGGTGGTGGCCAAGCAGGGGCCGCGGGGGGCGTTGATCGCCCGCTCGGGCACCGTGTACGCCCAGTTGCCCGCGGTAGCGGCGACGCCCCGGGATACGACCGGGGCGGGTGACGCCTTCACGGGCGCGTTCCTCGCGGCCCTGCTGGCGGGCGCCGCTCCCGAGGACGCGGCAGCGGAAGGATGCCGGGCGGGTGCGCTGGCGGTGGAGCGGGTGGGTGGAAGGCCGCCGGTGCCAACCTGACGGCCGGTCTGAAGGCACTCCACGAGATCGACGGCCATCACGCACACTCTGGGCGGTCGTTGTCGGCGGGCGCCTCTCCCGGTTCCCTACCGGCCGCACCGGTGCCCCGACGTCCGCTGGCCTGCTACGCCTTGCGCCCCCATGCCGAGATCAGCGGGGCCGTGGCCAGGTCCATCGTGCCGGTGGCGACGTTGGCGAGGTGGCGGTCGATGTCCTCGTCCGTGGCCAGGCCCGCCGTGACCAGCCGGCCGCGGATCTGGCGGATCGTGGCGGACTCCAGGGCGGCGCAGGCCGTCGAGGCGAGCGGGAAGTAGGCGTCGGCGGCGACCTGACGCAGACCGGTCTCGCGGAGCAGGCGCGGGAGGGTGCGGCCGTAGGAGAGGTCGGCACCGCGGTCGGCGAGCAGCCTGCGAAAGCCCTGGCGTAGCCGGTTCGCCAGCTGCTGCTCGGGGCCGTACTCGTCGGGGCAGGTCAGAGGTTGCAGGGCGGGGTCGGCGTCCTCCAGCAGCAGCCGGCCGCCGGGACGCAGGGAGTTGATCATCGACCGCAAGGCCCGTTCCCGGTCCGGCACATGGACCAGGACGAGCCGGGCGTGCACCAGGTCGAAGTCCTCACCGGGGGGTTCCTCGGCGCTCACGTCGTGGACCCGTACGTCCACCGGCGGGCGGGCGGCCGCCGTGAGGAGCGTGGTGTCGAGGTCCGTCGCGACGACCTTTCCGGTCGGGCCGACCTTCTTCGCCAGCCAGGACACCACGGACGTGCCGCCCGCGCCGACCTCCCAGCAGCGCCAGCCGGATCCGATGCCGAATCCTTCGATGTGCCGGAAGGTCGTGGGGTCGAAGAGGGTGGCGAAGGCGTCGAAGCGCTCCCCCGCCTCCGTCTGCCGGTTGTCGAGGAGATACCCGTCGGTTCCTGTCATGCCGAGATGATCGCAGTCGCCGGGCCGGTCCGAAACGGACGACGCGATTCCTACGAGGAGACAGGCGTCCTACGAGGAGACAGGCGACGTCCGTCCGTCGGGCGACCGGGGCCGAAGCCGGTGCGGACAGGTTTTCCACAGGCGGGAACCAAGCGGAACCTCCCTTGTCCACAGGCTCACCCGGCGCTTGCGCCGACCTGGCAAACTGGCGCGCCAGGACGCAGAAACGCGTCGCTGGGAGGTCCACGCGAGGAGATCCAGATGTCCATGGCAGGGAATCTGCGAAAGGTCACGAGCCTCGGCAGGGTCGGCGGCCTGCGCAAGGTGGCCCGGCTGGCCCGGCGGCGCCCGCGCGTCGACCTGAGCCACCACGCCCGCTCCCCGCTGGGCACCTCGGTCGTCAACTGCGTGACCTACAAGGAGGGAGCCCGTATCCCGGTCGACGGTGATCTGGTCGACACCGTGGAGCGGGTGCGCAGGAACCGCGACGGTTTCGTCTGGCTCGGCCTGCACGAACCGTCGGACCATGAGTTCGAGGGCATCGCAGACCTCTTCGACCTGCACCCGCTGGCCGTCGAGGACGCGGTCGAGGCCCATCAGCGCCCGAAGGTGGAGCGCTACGGCGAGACGCTGTTCGCGGTGTTCAAGACGGTCTGCTACGTCGAGCACGAAGAGCTCACGGCGACGAGCGAGGTGGTCAACACCGGCGAGATCATGGTGTTCGTCGGCGAGGACTTCGTGATCACGGTGCGGCACGGCAGCCACGGGTCGCTGGGCCCGCTGCGCGAGGAGTTGGAGTCCGACCCGGGGCAGCTCGCCAAGGGACCGGCCGCGGTGCTGCACGCGATCGCGGACCATGTGGTCGACGACTACCTGGACGTCACCGATTCCATCCAGTCGGACATCGACCTGGTCGAGACGGCGGTCTTCGCGGACAACGGCGCGCGGGTCGACCCGGGCCGCATCTACCAGCTCAAGCGTGAACTGCTGGAGCTGAAGCGGGCGGTGGCCCCGCTCAGCCGCCCGCTGGAGGAGCTCTCCACCCGGCCGATCCAGGTCATCGCCCCGGAGATACAGGCGTACTTCCGTGATGTCTCCGACCATCTGCTGCGCGCCAAGGAGCAGATCGCCGCGTTCGACGAACTGCTCAACTCGATCCTTCAGGCCCACCTCGCGCAGGTGACGGTCGCGCAGAACGAGGACATGCGGAAGATCACGGCCTGGGCCGCGGTGATCGCCGTCCCGACGATGGTGTGCGGTGTGTACGGCATGAACTTCGACCACATGCCGGAGCTGCACTGGACGTTCGGCTACCCGTTGGTCATGGGCGTGATAGCCGTCGCCTGCGCTGTGCTGTACCGCGGCTTCCGGCGCAACGGCTGGCTGTGACCGGGTCCGTCGTCCGCGGGCCGGGTCAGTGGGTGGTGGAGGAGCGCGCGTAGACGCTCTCGGCCCAGCCGGCGATCTGCTCGTCCGTCAGGTGGCGGGCCAGGTCGGACTCGCTGATCATGCCCACCAGGCGCTTGTTCTCGATGACGGGGAGCCTGCGGATCCGGTGCTCCTGCATCTCGTGCAGGACGTCGGACACGTCGGCGCTCGCGTCGATCCAGCGGGGGGTGCCCTGAGCCATCTCGTCGGCGGTGACCTCGGCCGGGTCGCGACCCACGGCCACACAGCCGATGACGATGTCGCGGTCGGTGAGGATTCCGCACAGCCGTTCGTTCGCGTCGCTGATGGGCAGGGCTCCGACGCCGAGTTCACGCATCAGCTGGGCGGCGCGGTCGAGGGTCTCGTGGGCGGGGATCCACTGGGCACCCCGGTGCATGATGTCTCCGGCGGTGGTCATGGAGTACCTCCCGGTGCCGGACGGCCGGCGCGGCGCGGACGGCACCGCAAGTCCCGGCGCCCTACATTCTCGCCGCGCCGTCGGGGGCCCGCACCCGGAACCCGACGGTTGACGGCGCCCGGCCCGGGCAGCGCCGGGTCGGCCCTCCGATCGGCAGGGTCAGCCGGTCCACGCGGGGTGGCGGGGGTCGTCGGCGCGGACGAGGACGTCGGCCGTCCCGGCAGGGTCGGTCTCGTCGGTGTAGCGCTCGTAGGCGGGGAGGGTCCAGTGGTCGGGTTCGGGAGTACGGCGACGGAGGGCGCCATCGGAGAGGAGGACGTGGACGGTCAGGTCGAAGGGGAACCAGTGGCGCAGCAGGAGGGGGCCGTGGAGCAACAGGACGCCGCCGGGCGGGAGGTGGACGTAGGGACTGCGGGTGGCGCGGTCGGTGACCGGGTCCCAGAGGTCGGGCAGGACTCGGCCGTCGCCGCCGGGTTCGAGGGGGCCGAAGACCTCGCGCCAGAGGGCGCCGGTGTCGAACCAGCCGTCGTAGTAGGCCTCCAGGTCGTGGTGGCCGTATTCCAGACGGAGGGAGGCGGGGCGCAGGAAGCCCTCCATGCCGACGACGAGCGAAGGCCGGCCACGTATCCGCAGGGCCTCGCCGATCCGTTGGGCGAGTTCGCCCGGGCGGGCTGCCGGGGCGCCGTCGAGGGCCACGCGGGGCCAGGGGCTGCCGTCGGCCGGCTTGAGGTCGAGGAGCCGGTCGGCCAGCCGCTCGCCGAGCCGGTCCCAGGTGATCGCTTCGAGTCGCACACGGCCATGATGCGTCAGCCGACGTCGAGGACGCGTTGCGCGTGGGTGGGCGAGAGGGGTGTGGGGTGCTGCGCGGGCTGCTCTGCGGTAGGACGATCTCGCGGGTGCCGGTGGTCGACGAGATCGTGTCGCCGACGCGGCGCAAGAAGCGGGCGGCCGGGTGTCGGTGGTGGGTGTGGTCGGGGAATGAACCCCTCATGACAGGCCTCGCGAGTCCCCCTACCCGTGGCGGACCTGTCGTTGTCCAGCCGTTGCGGAGGCGGCACTGTGCGGAGTGCCGGGGCGGACCGTTGTCACTGCTCCTCGTCGAGGGTGGGTCGCCGCGGTGTCTCGACTGCGCAGACCTCGGACACCTGGTGTTCCTGCCGCGCGGGGACACGGCGCTCACGCGTCGGTCGCGGGAGGAGAGCGCGCTGTCGGCGGTTGTCGTGCGGTTCAACCGGCGCAAGGGGCGTTACGAACGGCAGGGCGCCCTCGTCGAGGAGGCGGGGCTGGCACGGGCCGAGGAGCGGTGCCTTGCCGACGCGGAGGCACGACGGAGACGACGGGTGCGGGACGCGCGACGGCGGGCCATGGAGGACGTGCGGTTCGCGGAGGCGTTCACCGCGGAGATACGGCGGCTGTTTCCCGGGTGCCCCGAGGAGCGGGCGCGGGCGATCGCCTCGCATGCGTCCCTGCGGGGCAGTGGGCGGGTGGGGCGGAGTGCGGCGGGGCGGGCCTTGTCGGAGGGCGCGGTGGTGTCGGCGGTGGCGGCGTCCGTGCGGCACGTGGACACGCCGTATGACGCGTTGCTGATGAGCGGGGTCGCACGGCATGAGGCGCGGCGGCGGATCTCGGGGCGGGTGGAGGCGGTACTGAGGGGATGGCGGGAGCCGGGAATGGTGGTGCGGGAGGTGGCGGGCTGACGCT